>CAZLDN010000113.1:0-16265 GCA_964558355.1 uncultured Candidatus Solibacter sp. | reverse complement strand
TCAGCCGCTCGCCGGACAGCAGCGCCTGGATTTCATTGGGGACCGCTTTGTCCCGCTCGTTTTGCTCCATCCATCCGTTGCCGCAGAGTCCTCATGCGCCTGCACGCTGACAACTTCGGAATTCAGGATTAGCGATCTCGGGAGGGTGTGTGAGAGATGGCGGTTAGTTGCCGCCCGACCGTTTGGCGGAAAGAGCTACGAGGCGACCGTGGTTTTCTGCCGGCCGATCCGGCCCAGCACCGACGGTATGACGATCATGTTCAACAGAGTTGAAGTGAACAACCCCGAGAGGATAACCACGGCCATAGGCGCCTGAATCTCACTGCCGGGCTTGCCCGATCCCATGGCGACTGGAATCAGCGCCAAGCCGGCCGCGAGCGCCGTCATCAGGATCGGAGATACCCGTTCCGAAGCTCCACGCAGGACGGCTCTCCGGAGATCAGTTTCTCCCTCGACCTCCATCAGGTGCCGGACGTGAGAAACCAGCATGATCCCGTTCCGCGTTGCGATGCCGAACAGCGTGATGAATCCGATGATCGACGCTACCGAGAGGATCCCACCCGACAGGAAGACGCCGGCCACACCGCCAACCAGGGCGAACGGCAGGTTCAGCATAATCACCAGGGCATCCTGGAAGGTCTTGAACGCGGTCATCAGGATCAGGACTATGCCCACGATCACAAAGCCGCTAAGCAACAAGAGCCTGTTGGACGCGCTCGCTTCGCTCTCAAACTGGCCGCCGTATTCGACCCGGTACCCCTGCGGGAGAGGGACAGTAAGAGCTACCTGCTTTTGAATGTCGTTCACAACACTGCGAAGGTCGCGGCCCGCGACGTTGCATTGCACAACGATTTTCCGCTGCACAGCCTCGCGCGTGATGAAGTTTGGCCCCCGATCCTCCCGTATCTCCGCGATCGACCCGAGGGGCACCCTGGGCCCAGACGGCGAGTCGATCAGGACGTCACGGACCTGCTTCAGGCGCTCAATCGGTCCAGTCTGAAAGCGGACGACGAGGGGGAAACTCACTTGCCCCTCAAGGATCTGGCCCACCTCTTTTCCGACGAACGCGGTCTGTACCGTCTCGGCGACTGAGCCCGCCTGGAGCCCGAGCCTGGCCGATAGAACAGGATCGATTTTGACACGCAGCGTCGGGATGTCTGTCTGCTGGTCCGTAGAGAGATCGACCACGCCGTGCACCGTCGCCATTGACGCTTGCACGCGCTTCGCAAGAGACCGGAGCGCGACAAGATCATCCCCGAAGATCTTCACGGCGATGTTTGCTCTCGTCCCGGACAGCATGTGGTCAATGCGGTGAGAGATGGGCTGGCCGATCGTGACGTTCATGCCCGGAAGCAGCGTCACCTTCTCGCGGATCTCTTCGAGCACATTTTGCTTGGTCCGGTTTCTCATCTGCAGATTGACGTCGATCTCGGCCGACTCGACGCCCTGAACGTGCTCGTCCAACTCCGCTCGACCGGTTCTGCGGGCGGTCGAGACCACTTCCGGGACTGAAAGAAGAATACGCTCCAGCCCACTCCCCAACTGGTCGGATTCGGCCAGGCTCGTACCCGGCAGCGTCACCGCGCTGATGGTCAGCGTTCCCTCGTTAAACTCCGGGAGGAAGGCCCGGCCCATGAACGGGTAACTTGCCATAGCAGTGACCAGGAGAAGCACGGAGAACGCGATCACCACCGTAGTGTGATCGAGTGACCATGCGACAACCGGCTGATAGGCTGATTTGATCTTCCGCACCAGCCACGGCTCGTGCCCGCTCACCACCGATTTCGCATTTGGCAGCAGGAACGAGCATAAGGCTGGTGTCACCGTCAGGGCGACCACCAGTGATGCGAACAGGGCGATCACGTAAGCCAGGCCGAGTGGCCGCAGCAGGCGCCCTTCCACGCTAGTGAGAAAGAAGAGGGGCAGGAAAACCAGGCCCACAATCAGCGTTGCGAAGACGATGGACTGGCGGATCTCGCTGCTGGCCCGGTAAATCACCTCCATCGGGCTGAGACGCTCCGTCTCCGGCAACCGGGCGTTCAAGCGCAGCCGGCGCATGACATTCTCGACATCGATGATGGCGTCGTCAACAAGCACGCCGATGGCAATGGCGAGTCCGCCGAGGCTCATCGCGTTGATGGTCAGCCCCATCCACTTGAGCCCCAAAATGGCGGCGACGAGCGACAGGGGGAGCGCCAGCAGCGTGACGAACGCCGCGCGGAAGTTGACGAGGAACAGGAGGACGACGACGATGACCAGCAACGCGCCTTCCGTGATCGCGGCGCTCAAATTGTCGAGAGAGCGTTCGATGAAATCGGCCTGACGGAAGATGTTGCGATCGATGTGCATGCCCTTTGGCAGGGTTCTCTCGATGTCATCCAGCGTCTGATCGAGCGACCTGGTCAATGCGAGTGTATTCGCGCCGGGTTGTTTCTGGATGCCGAGGATCACGGCCGGTTCGCCCTTGTGAGACGCCTCCCCGCGCTTCAGCGCCGGTCCGATTTGCACTGCGGCAACGTCCCTAATGAATACGGGACGCCCCTCCCGCGCCGTGACGGCGATCTGGCCGATCTCATCCACGCTCGAAACGCGGCCGAGTCCCTGGATCAAATACTCCTGCCCACCCGACACACGGAATCCTGCGGAGGAGTTTCGATTCGCCTGGCGGAGGGCTGTTTCCACCTGGTCCAAGGTGACGTTGTATTGCCGCAACCGGTTGGGATCGATCAACACCTGATATTGCTTCTGCCCACCGCCCGTGGGGATCACCTGGGAAACGCCGGGCACCGCCAGGAGGCGCCGCCGGACGATCGTCTCGGCGACGGTCCGCAGCTCGAGCGGGGTATGCACCGCGGATTCGAGCGTGACGAAGAGGACCTCGCCCATGATCGATGAGATGGGAGCGAGGTAGGGCCGCTCGACGCCGGGCGGGAGTGAACCGGAGACGAGGTGCACCTTCTCGGTCACGATCTGGCGCGCACGATGGATATCCTCGCCCCAGTCAAACTCCACCCAAATGACGGCGACGCCGACGGCCGTGGCGGAACGCACGCGGCGGACACCCGCGGAGCCGTTCAATGTGGACTCAATCGGGAACGTGACCAGGGATTCCATTTCGGTGGGAACCATGCCCTTGCCCTCGACGAGGATGGTCACGGTCGGCGCGGTGAGGTCCGGCAGCACGTCCAGCGGCATCTCCCTGGCAACGTAGATACCCCACGCAAGGAACGCAATTGAAAGGGCAACAACCACAGCCCGGTATTGGAGAGACCAGCGAATCAGTTTGTCAATCATGGTGCCCTCGCTTAGTGAACATGCCCGTGTGCCGGGATCTGGTTGGACATGGCCGACAGGCGAATCAGGTAGGCGCCTCGCGAAACAACCCGGTCGCCGGGCTTGATTCCCTCGGCGATCTGGACGTAGCTGCCCTCGGTTTGCCCGAGATTTACCGGTCTCCGAATGAAAGCTTCGCCATCGAATTGGACAAACACGACCGGACGGCCGCCGTCATCCACGACAGCGGATACCGGCACGGCGGGTTGCGGTTTGCCTGACGGGCCAAGGAGCCGCGCGTAGACGGTCTGATTGATGGCGAGGGAACGGTCCGCATTCGAAGCTTCGTAGATGACCCGGAAGGTGCGCGTGTTCGGATCCACCATTCTTCCGACCGAGACGAGGCGATTCAATCTCCGTGTTGTCGTCCCACCCGGCACCTCCAGTTCCGCCTCCCGGAATTGAGCGATGCGCGGGAACTCAGATTCGGGGACGATTGCGGAGACGTAGACTGTGTCCGCATCGACGATTCTGAACAGAACCGTACCAGACTCCACGTTGGAGCCTGACGGGGCGCGGGTTTCCGTAATCAGCCCGGTGATGGGGGCACGCAACAGAAACGGCAGCGTGGTCGCGGGATATCCGGAAGCTTCCCGGCTCGCCTGGTATTGGGCCAGTCGAGCCGTGGCCGCCGTGATGCGCGCCTCCGCGGTTTGTTCCGCGAAGCGTGCTTCATCGACCTTCCGGGCAGGGCCGGCGCCTGCGCTCAGCAGTCTCTCCGCCCGTTGGCGCTCTTTGCGCGCCAAATTCAGTGCGGCCTCCGCCTCCGTCTTCGCCAATTCGAGGGCGGGCAGTTCCGATGGGCTGCTGGCCGGAGACACAATCGTCGCCAGGACCTGTCCCTTCTGGACGGTGGTTCCAATCGGCGGCACAGTGCTTGAGGCAAGGCGGCCGCTGAACGGTGCAGTCACTTCCGCCTGTCCGCCCACGCGCGGCGAGATCTCGGCAGGAACGCGCATGACCTCTCTCGCGGGACGATCCTTCACGACTTCGGTGGCGAAATCGAGCGCCCACTGTTGTTCCTTCAGAAAGGCGACGGTCTCTTCCTTGGATGGTTCGTCTTCGTGCGCGGCGGCCCTCGCGTCCGGGTAGACTGTCACGGCGCCAAGCTCGTGACGGTCCGACACGTCGGCCGCCGAGAGCGAAACGGTCATCGCAAATTTACCGGACCTTTTCGGCTGGACGTCGAGGCCGAAGATACCGGGCCGCGAGGGCGCAGTTGCACTGAAGATCTCGGTTGCCCCGTCTATCGACGTAAGGGTCACATCAACCTTGCCCGACTTCTGGGCCTTGAAGGTCTGGAGATTCGTGAAATGGACAGCGAAACGGCTCTTCACGCCCGCCACTAGCGGCGGATACTCCATGAAGAGCTCGGTTTTCCCGGTCCAATGACTCACTGCCTCCTTGTGTGGTTCCGCCGCCTCGTTCTTGGGCGCCGCTGGCGCTTCGACTTGAGAGCCAGGCCGGCAGGAGGACAGAACCAACCCCGCGCAGACAATCCATATGTAGTTTCGCTTCACTTCGTCACCTCCTGGCCCATCACTCGCTCCAGCTCGATTTGCGCTTCTCTCGCAGCGGCTCCCAATTCGATTACCCTTTGCTGCGACTGGCGCTGCAGGCGAAGGATATCCAGGAGTTCCAGGATGCCGGCCTGGCCCTCCTGATAGGCGGCCTGGGCAATCTTCAGCAGATCCTCGTTCCGGGCGCCCAGTTCCTGCCGGTAGCTCTGGAGTGCGCCGCGCCGGAGCGTGAGCGTCTGAAAGGCTCCGGTTACCTGCTGCCGGATCTGGTGCTCCAGCGCCCGGCGGTGCGCCTCGACGCGGGCCTGCTCGGCCTGGAGTCTGGTGACCTCGAACTGTCCGCGATTGAAGGACGGAATGGGGATGGTGATCCCGACGTACGCTCCATTCCGCGCTCGCTCCGAGGGTGGCCTGCCAGGCTGTGAGAAATCGACGGCATCGGCGCGTTTCAGGCCCGCGGCAACCACAGGCTCGGGGTAACGCAGCCGGCCGGCGGCTTGCTGTTCCAGCCGAAGGCGCGCGACCAGTTGGCTGTCCACGCGAAGTTCGGCCCGGGCAGCCACTGCCCGATCGAGCAGATCAGCCAGCGCAGGAAGCTCTTCGAAAGGGATAACCGCGCCCTCAACCCTGACAATCTCAGTACCTTGCGGAAGGAACTCCAGCAGCCTTCCCCGGGCTTGCGCAGCTTGCGCCTGAACCGACGCCAACTCCGCGCGAATTTCGACCAGTTCCCGCTCACCTCGAAGCCGGTCAAAGCGTGATCCTTCGCCTTCCTTCTCTCGCGTTGCGAGGACGCGGTTCACCTCCTGCATGTCCTTGAGCGTGGCGTCGAGCACGCCCTCCCGCCCCTGGAGCGCCAACAGGCGGTAGAACGCCAGGCGAACCTCGGCGCGTAACTGCCAGACCAGCGCATCTGCTTCCGCCTCGGCCGCCCCCATGGCCGGGGCCACGGTTTGACGAAGAATCCCGATTCTCCCAGTGATCGGCAGCGTCTGCTCCGCCTGGAAAAACTGTGTGACTCCAGCGCCCTCGCGGCTATAGCTGAAGCTGGGGTTGCTGTACAACGCGCGCGCTCGGGCTTCGGCGCGCGTCACCGCAACCTGCGCCCGCGCGGCCACGGCCTGAGGGCTCTGCCGTGAGAACAGCTCGACAACGCGGGCTTCGGTCCACGTCTGTGCCGAGCAGGTCACAGCCAGAATCAATGGGCTTAAGAGGGCTACACTGCAAGCCCGGATCTTTGAACTTGGGAACATTTTCCACCTCGATGCAGGAACAGGAACTGCTTGGACACACGTCGGGCGTGTCTGGAGAGGTGGTTAGGCAGGAGGTGCGCGAGGCGGGAGAGCGGGAAGCCCAGGCGGGTCGTGGGTACGAGCCACTGGCGCTCTGACAAGCTCATATTGCAGTTCCGGGCTCAGGACAACGCTTGCTTCGCTGGTGATGGCGACGAACGGCTGCGAAAAGTCCTTGGCCAAGACGACCCAGTCGATTGGCTGAACGTCGTCATCATCCGGAGCATGGAGCGCCAGACTGCGGTGGGACAACGAGCCGGGGTGGGAGTGTGAAAGTCCCACTGAGTGGCGGTGATCCGGATCGCGCCGGTGCGTGTGCGCAAACGGCGACTGGACGAAGCTCAGCAAGAGCGCCAGGGTAACCGTGATTGCCGACGAAGATCTCAAGATTCTCTCCAGTGTATGTTCTTGAGACGTTCTTGGTCAACAAACTCCAGAGGTGAAGAGGTGAGGAGCGGTGAGGTGGGGTGGCTGGACTCGGCACCCGATTGGCACGTGGATTGATTTGGTTTGATAGAGAGATGTCCAAACCGGTGTCCATCCTCCTATTGCTCATTGCGGCGTTGCTGGAGGCCGGCGGCGACGCGATTGTACGCAAGGGCATCAGCGCGTCGTCCTGGCAACGCGCACTTTGGTTCTTGTTTGGAGCCGTAGTTCTCTTCGGCTATGGCTACACGGTGAACCGGCCACACTGGAAGTTCGGCGAACTGCTTGGACTGTACGTTGTGTTCTTCTTTTGGGTGGCACAGGTCCTATCCTGGGCCATGTTCCACGAAGCCCCTTCGGCTCCAGTGCGGGTCGGCGGGGGCTGATCGTCTCTGGCGGGTTGGTAATCGCACTTTGGCGGTAGTGTACGGTTCGCCGTGGCACGGTGATTTCGACCTGGGTTCGTCTTTTCGCCGATGAGGCGCCATTGGACCGGCATGGAGCTTTTGCTTTGGGCACTGGGACGAGCCGCCGCCGCACAGTCACTTGTGCAAGAGGCGGGCAAGAGGCCGCGAAAGGTCGAAGCCAAGACCAACTCGGACGGTGGTCAGCTCATACGGAAGGCTTCGCGCCACACTGAATCCGAGTGTGATTCCGGGAGAGAGTGACCAAGAGGACCAGGCCGTCACGCCCTGGTCCGATACCTCCGAACCGGGCACGACGGTCTGCGGGCCATGCCCATAAAACGGCATCGTGCCGGAGCCCATTAAGCCAGCGTCCATGCCGGGCGGCATATGCCCAGGCGGCATTCCTGGCATGGTAGTTGCCGCCGGCGCGGTTGCCGTCATCTGACTGATCACCATCTGGTCGCCCATCGCGCGCAGTACGAAGCCGCTCAGGCCAACGGTGAATCGGCGATGGACTCGATAGTCGATTCCGCCAGATGCGTAAAAAGAGTTCCCATTGCTGATGAAGGGGCGCTGGTAGCCGACGTCGTTGAACAGCGAGTTTGTGAATCCAACGGTCACGAAGGGTCGAACGCGATCGAGACGCCTCTCCACGGTTCCATTCAGGTCGACCGAGACGCGGCCAGCACCGAGACCTTCATCGCGGTTCCCGGTCGGCGCCGCGATTGTCAATGCTGTGCCGAGTTCGAATGATCCAGCGGGTTGCCGGACGAACACCGAGGCATAAGCGTCTCCGATTCCGGTAGCCTCACGCTGGGTGGCAGAGATCCGATAGATGGGGATGCCGGCAACGAACGCGAACCGGCGAGAGTCCATGCCAACCTCCGGTGAAATTGTGACGAACGTGCCCGCGGAGTTGTGGTCGGCGGCGGTTCCCACATATGCGATTGGCCTGAAACCCGTGGCGTTGTGTTCGGCCTGAGGACGAACGATCGCCAGGCTTGCGATCGAACGAAGTTTCTTGAGAATGGCCTCATCATCCAAGCCGCGCTTGCGCAATTCCTTCATATAGACCTGGCCGAACGAGTCTGGCCCTTGCTTCTTCAGAAAGAATAGGTGATTTCGATGAGTACCGAGGTCAGCAGCCATCGACTGGATGATCTGGAGCTTCGTGTCGGGGTCTGCAGTGAGACGATCGATCTGTGCGATCCCGGCTTCCACATCGGCGGACACAATCTGCCCCTCGGCGGACGCCGAAATGACCATCAGACACGTCAGCAGAACACGGCTTGCTCGCATCGTCACTTTAGTGCGGCGGGTTTGCCCCGCCGCTCATCGAACCCATCCCGCGCGCGCCGCTCATGCTCCCTGCATGTTGTGACATGACGGCTCCCATGCCGGAGCTGCCGCTCTCCATGCCTGATTGCCCCCCAGACGCCGGGATCAGATCAGCTCGTTCCGACCGGCCGCGGAACGCCTGCGCCTGTTGAGGCGGTTGGCCTGGCCGCACCCAACTACGCTGCCCCGCCTTGAGCAGCACTTCCTGGTCCGGGGATTGGCGGTTGGCGACACCAACCAGCCCCTCGTCGACTGCGACCAGTGTGGAGTCCGTGTCGTCCACGAAAACGCTGAAAGTCGTTCCCCGGACGGCAATGACGGCCGTGGGCGTTGTCAGCTTGTGTGGGTTTGGCCGGCCGCTCAGCTTCTCGATATGAACCTTGATCGAACCGAGGAACAGGTGCAGCCACTCGCGCACGTCCGCGGATCGCTCGTTGAAGATTACGTGCGAGTCGGGATAGATGATGACCGTACTCCCATCGCCCGTCCGAAGGACGACCTGGGAGTTCTCTCCCGTTGCCAATTCATCTCCAGAGTGGACTGGATCATTGAGCTTGAGCAGGCGTGACTCCTGACGAAAGCCCTTGAGCGTCAGAGTGCCTGTTAGCGAGACAAGCCTAGCAGCACCGGGATCCGGCGCCTGAGCCTGGGCAAAGGTGAGACCGGCGAGTAGCGCCGTCGCCAAAGCCGCCCTTCGGGTAATGCCGACTCGTGACATCTCACCTCCTTACCACCACGTACTCAGCAATCTGCGCACCAAACCAGGAAGTGTCACAGAATCAACGGCGATACTCTTAGGGTACCCTGTCGGCCTAGTAGCCACTGGAGCCTTTGGGGCACGGCAGTGCGCCCTCTGTGCGCTTGTTGAATTCCAAGGGTCAACACAGGTGGTTGTAGTTCAGTTCCAGTGACTCGTCGTTCATTTGCCGTGTCTTCTTCGGACTATTTCTGGGCGTCGGTAGGCGTGCCGGTCACGCTCCGATCGCGCTCCAGGCGCGCGAGCTTCTTGTAGAGGGTCCGGCGTTGAATTCCGAGCAGTTCCGCGGCTCGAGTCTTGTTGCCGCCCGCTTGTTCAAGCACGCGCAGGATTTGCTGGCGCTCGACCGCGTCGAGTTCCACGGGTTCATCCTCCTCCGGTGCCGTGCGGATCGGCTCTTCCAGTTGCTGTTTCAGAGCGTGCCTCGAGATCACGCCCTGCGGTTCCATGGTGACCAATCGGCGAATCACATTTTGAAGCTGGCGAACATTGCCTGGCCACTCGTGTTGCACCAAGCTTTGCTCCGCTTCGGCCTCGAACCAGAGGTTCTTGCCTAAGGACTCACACACTTCGGCCAGAATGCGCTTCACGAGGAACGGGATGTCGCTCCTCCGCTCGCGCAGGGGCGGCACTTCGATCCTGAGAACATTCAGCCGATACAGGAGATCTTCCCTGAACTTCCCTTCCCGGACCATTTCTTCGAGGTTCCGGTTTGTGGCCGCAATCACTCGCACGTCAGCCTTGCGTGGAGCTCCGGCGCCCAATGGCCGGTATTCCTTCTCCTGCAGAAATCGAAGGAGCTTGGACTGGAACTCCATTGGCACCTCGCCGACCTCATCGAAAAAGAGTGTGCCTCCGCGTGCTGTTTCCACGATGCCTGGCCGGTCGCGGTCGGCGCCGGTGAACGCTCCCCTCAGCGCTCCGAACACCTCTGATTCCCAGAGCGAACCGGAGACGGCCCCGGAGTCCACGGCCACGAAGGGTTTGTTGGACCGAGAACTATGATCGTGGATTGCCTTAGCGACAAGCTCCTTGCCCACACCACTTTCGCCGAGGATGAGGACCGTTTCATCTGATCGCGCCGAACGAGCAATGCGTTTGTAGACGTCGACCATTGGCGTGGAGAACCCGATCATGCCACCGAATTGCTCAAGATCCTCGATGGTTCCTTCCTCAGGCTGGATTTCTCGACTGCGCTCTGCGCGTTGGACGACTGCCAGCAGGTCTTTGAGATCGAACGGCTTCGCGAGATAGTCGAACGCTCCGCCCATCTCAGCTTCGACAGTCGTCCGAACCGACCCGCGCGCGGTCATGAGAATGACGGGGGTGCCGGCGTGCCGTTCCTGCGCGTGGTGCAGGATGTCCAGGCCGGTCAACCGATCGACGTAGATGTCGCTGAGAATGATCGCGAACTTGCGAGCATCGAGTAGTTCGAAAGCGTCCTCACTGTCGTTGGCAACGGTAACTCGGTAGCCCTTCGAGGCGAGGTAATTGGACACCGTCGCGGTGATGGACTCATCGTCATCAATAACCAGAATCTCTGGCTTGGTCATCCTTACCCTCTCGGCAGCGTGATCGTGAACCGGGAACCCGCGTTGGGCGTACTCTCCACGGAAACCTGCCCCCCATGTTGATGGACGATTTCCTTCACAAGGGCCAAACCGATCCCAGTGCCTTCTTCGCCGCCCTTCTCGTCTCTCTTCAAACGATAGAACTTCTCAAAGATATTTTCCTGCTCGGCGGAGGCGATCCCGTAACCTTGGTCCGCAACGGAGATTCGAACCTCAAACCCGCTATCCTCCGCGCTCAGCTTGACTGTCGTGTTCTTTGGGCTGTACTTCACTCCGTTTGTGACTAGGTTGTAGATCGCGAACGAAAGCAAGTCGGGATCAGCGGACAAGTGGATCGCGGGGATCGTCGCTTCGATCTGAATGTGTTTGCGCGCAGCGTAAAGGCGGCCGCGTTCGACGATTTCGTGGCAAAGAGCGGACAGATCGATCTCCCTGCGCTGGAGGGTCAGCGATCCAGACGCAAGACGTTCGACGTTCAAGAACGTCTGAATCAAGGTCGTCAGCCGTTTCGACTCTTTGTGAATCAGGCCCGCCATTTCCACGCGCTGCTCTTCAGGCATCCCTTCTTCGGACATCATTTCGCTGGAGCCCTGAATGGCAGTTAGCGGAGTCTTGATCTCATGCGCGATAGCCTGGACCCGGAAGGCATATTCCTTTCGCTTCGTGGTCTCGCCGGCGAGCACCCTGCTGAGCAACGCATACTCGCTGACTCCTGCGATCGCGGACGCAACCAGGCACACCGCCATAAACGAACCAAGAGGGAGCACGTAGCCAAGTCGAAGAGAGATAGGCCCGCCAGCAAGTATCAGAACCCCGACAGCCGACAGAGCAAGGAGTAGTCGCAGCCCACGAAGTCGCACGATTGCGCCAACGCAGAATCCGATCAGAAGCAAACTGCCGAAGAATTCAGCGACCGCGCCTAAGGGAACCAGAAACTCGTGGTCCAGAATCGTGCGGGCGACATTGGCGTGGATCTCTATTCCACTCATCCCGATGCCGCTCGAAATAGGAGTAAATAACCGATCACCACTCCCCTGGGCGGTCGCTCCAACAATCACGATCTTGTCGCGGAACTTGGAGACCTCGGCCGTGCGATCCAGTAGAGCCCCAAAACTTATCCGGGGAAAAGTCCCTTCGGGGCCGGCGTAATTGATGATCATGGAACGGCTGTCGCTCTCTGTCGCCGGGATGCGGACCTGACCGAGGGAAACGGAGTCCGCCGCTTCGAGTGGTCGATCGGCGCCGCCGGCCAGACGTGCCGCTTCCAGGCCGAGTGCCCAGAAGCGCTGTCCTGCGGATTGCTTCAAGAGCAGGACGGAGCGGACGTCGCCGTCCGCATCGGGTGCCGCGTGAACGTGTGCGACGGAGCGACTCTGAGCTAGGTCAGGCAGGGGCAAGATCCAGTGAGAGTGCTCGCCGGCGTCGCTTTCCAAAGCCGCACCCAACACGGCCCGGGGAAACAGGTGGAGCGCGCGGGCAAGCCGGGCATCCTGTGCCGGATCTCCGGGTTCGCTGATGAGCAAGTCCAGCACAACCACTCGAGGCTGTGCCTGCGCGAGTACTTCCAGGCCCTCGGCCAGCCTGGCGCGGTTCAAAGGTAATGGTCCGTAACGTCCCGCAGTGTGATCATCAATGGCTGTGAGGACGACCTGACCAATCGCTGGACTCGCCTGAACTCCACGCATCCGTACGATCAGATCGTTCCACTCCGCGCTCACCTGCTGAATAAAACCGTTCCAAATCAGGAAGGGCAGAACGGCAAGCACGACGAGCACATAGAGCGTTCGGATGAGCGTTGGCTTGAATTTGGTGAGCGCCATCCGAACTATGTTCTCCCCACAATGAGCTTCGCAGGTGCGGCGGGCACGCAAGCGTGCCCAAAGTAGCCGAACCTGCCGGCCATTGGAGATTCAAATCGTTGAAAACAGAGACATCCCAGTTGGCAGTCGAACTGCCTACTACCGTATGGAGACATTCTATCAGCACGGGGAGGACGGCATGTTCGAGTGTAATCGACGGCATTTCTTGAAGACGGCGGCCGGTCTGGCGGGCACTGCCGCCGCACTGCCGCAATCGTTGCGAGCCCAGCTTGCTACAAACGCCGGGCTGGTCGAAGTGGATCTGGATGCCCAACAAAAGTGGATCGACATCGGCAGCACGAGCGGCTATCTCTATGGATTCAATGGGCAGATCCCTGGACCCGTCGTGGAAGCGAGGCCGGGCGACCATGTGCGCATCCGTTTCCGCAACAGCCTCCCTGAGGCAACGAATCTCCACTATCACGGGTTGCACGTTCCACCCACCGGGAACGCCGACAACAGCTTCTTGGAGATTCCATCCGGGGAGGACTTCACGTACGAATTCGACCTGCCTGCCTCGCATCCGGGTGGAACTTTCTGGTACCACCCCCACATGCACGAGTCCGCGGCGCGCCAGGTATCGCGCGGCCTGGCTGGAGTCTTCATGGTGCGGGGTGAGTTGGACCAGATCCCGGAGATTGCAGACGCGCCTGAAGCTGTCCTTGTCCTGCAAGACTTCGACCTGGCCAGGAACGGGCTGCCACTTGAACCGGGCCTCATGGAGCGGATGACGGGTCGCGAGGGCGATCTGGTAACCGTCAATGGCCAGGTCAACCCACCAATTTGCATTCAGCAAGACGGTTGGCTTCGGCTGCGGATTCTGAACGCATCGAGTTCCCGGTTCTACCGGCTCCGGCTGGAGGAGCACCCGCTGAACTTGATCGCCGTGGATGGCGGCGCGCTTCCCGCGCCCGAAGAGCATGATGAGATTCTCCTCACGCCGGGTGAGCGTATCGAGGTGATGGTCCGAGGCGGGAGGCCTGAAGGCAGCTACCGTTTGCTGAGCCTGCCCTACAACCGGGGCGGGATGGGAATGGGCATGATGGGCGGAATGGGAGGCACGCTGTCCCGTACGATCGTGCTCGCCACGGTTGTCTATGACGGCCAGGCCGACCGCGTCTGGAGCCTGCCTCAACAGCTCGTCCGAATCGATCCTCTTCCCGCTCCATCCATGCGCCGCAGGTTCCAACTGGGTCAAGGTATGGGGATGGGGATGATGGCCGGCGGTGGCATGACGTTCGCGATCAACGGGCGGACGTTCAATCCAGATCGGATCGACACTCGCGTGGTCTTGGACTCCGTCGAGGAATGGGAGTTCATCAACCCGACGATGATGGATCACCCGATTCACATTCACACGAATCCATTTCAGGTGCTCGGCTCGGACGGTTCGCCGATTCGGGCTTGGAAGGATGTCGTCCTGGTTCGTGCAAACTCTCGAAGTCGAGTCCGAACTGCGTTTCGCGACTTTACGGGCAAGGCCATGTACCACTGCCACATCCTTGACCATGAGGACCTCGGAATGATGGGGGTACTGGAGATCCAAGGCTGATGAGGGTTGGCGAGTCAGTTCTGGTTCCTTGCGAACAATGGCCGCCCAGCCTCGATGTCCGCCGCACGCACCACAAGTGAGTCGCCGTTAGTCCGGAATGCAATCGGAACTGGCGTGCAGTCCTTCTCCGTGGGGAGAGTCTTGCCTTCTTCGAGGATCGGCATCGGCTCTCCGCACTCACCGCAGATGAGCTGCCCTCGCGCTACGCGGCTTCGGCGGCGCGCCCTGTCACAACGCCGGCAGGCGGCGAACTTGACCACCAGGCGGCCTTGCTCTTGACGCTTAACGAAGACGAGAAAAGGTTCGCCTTTCTGGTCCTTAACTCTGAATAGCCGCGCCCTCCCAGGGCTCAGCTCCGCCATGGGAACGCGAAGGTCCTCGCCGGAGCGCACTGCAATCTCACTGGGCGGGACGATTTCGTGCTGGCTCAAATGCAGCCACGTGGCCAGTCCGATGACGGCCAGTAGGAACGCGCTGAGAAAAAAGAGCGATCGGCGCTCCGCTGAGGTCAGCGGACGGTCCTTTTTTCGCTTCATGCTCCTCTCACCTCCTCTTGAAGGACCTCATCTGGCGCCTCGTTCTCCAGACGCGACGGGCCCTCATGTGTGCGCTTGGCGGAATGAGCGCCAAGCGAGGCCAGAACCTCGCGGATGCGTCTCAATGTGCGGTGAACAGGGATAGATATGGCTGGGGTGACGCCGGCCGCCCGAAGAGCCTGTGGCGCCAGGATGCGCACCTGGGTCTCCGGTCCATGCTCGGAGAGGACGACGTGCAAGGGGAAGAAAACCGCAGCGGCGCCGTCGGCAACGATTGCCTCCAGGAACTGGTACGGGCAACCCACCCCGAGCACTGAGGACTTCGGTAATCTCACTCCGGCTGAACGAAGGATGCCGCTGGCCACGTCGAAGTCGAATGCGACCTGCAGGCCTTGCTCCTTCAACGTCGTCAGGATCCGCCTCCGAGCCTGGGCGTAGGGTTGATTCAAGACCAGGGTGTAACTACATTCGAGGTTCATTGGCGCCCCTGGACTTCCTCCATGCAATCCAGTCGCCAGGCCGGAAGTTAGCGTGTTCCCATGTGCTTCTGGAGATTCTCGGGCAACTGGTGTGCAGAATTGGCCAGCGATGGAGATAGCGGGGAGGCGGCTGCGAGACGCCACGAGGCGGGGCTCATCGCCCCGCCTCGTGGCAGTTCAGACTGGTTGAAAGTGGATGGCCGGATTGGAAATCCGGTTTACGGTTGATTGATCTTGACGCTGAACTTGAGGCCGCCGGCCGGAGTGAATGCATACAAGGTCTTCTGGCCGCTGGCGACGGCGTCCTTGTCATCGGCTCCCATCTCGAAGCCCGTCACGTAGACGGTGTAGCTGGTGGCTTCATCCGTGACCTTAGGAGCGGAGAGAACGTCGGAGTCCAGTTCGATCGTGTTGCTGATGCTTGCCGAGGCGGGATATGCCGTCACGATGATCAATCTGGATTTGCGGGCGGAAGTGGTCGAGGTGCCAGGGTTCATCATTCCGCCGCCAGACTGGTCTTGACCGTTCATCACAAAGTCGGAAGCGGTCATGAAGATCTTGCCGTCCTTGCCCAAAGCCGGCTCCGACACCATGGTGCCCGTGATTTCGACCTTCCACTTGGCGAGGCCGTTCGAGGCGCTGATCGCCACCAGTTCATACTTGGAGGCGATAGTCGAAGGAGACATCATCCCCTGGTTGGTGGTCGCCGCGGAAGCGAGGCGCACGACGTAGACCGTTCCGTCCGGTCCAACAGTGGGCCCGTCCATCATCTCGCGAGAGCCCATGGCGCCGCTCATGCCCATTCCGCTGCCCATTCCCTGGCCAGAGTTCATGCCCGTTGTCCCTGGGGTTCCTGAGTTGCCCGGCCCCATCATGCCGCCGCCCATACCGTTACCCATTCCTCCGCCCATCTGCGCGAAAGTGAGGGTTGTGAGCACGAGCGCAAGCAACGCTGTGCGAGAAAAGAGTCTGTTCATCTTAATATCTCCTGAGAATGATTTTCGATCTGACACGGCATTCTTAATGCAAGCATCGTGCCACCAGGAATCAACGCGGATTCAATCACTTACGGAACCCCCTCGGAGTGCGCGCCGATCATAGAGGGCACATCGCCGTGCCCGCACCGCACCGGCGGACGCACCGTAATCCGTCCGTAGGCAAATGACGAAGTGTCTCGCAAGGCCGGCGGCATAGG
>CAZLDN010000112.1:0-16289 GCA_964558355.1 uncultured Candidatus Solibacter sp. | reverse complement strand
GTGTGGAGGCCGCGAACGAAGAGAGCGGGTTGCGAGAAGCCCCACCCTCAGCGGCGCCGGCCGAAACCAAACCAGCCCCAAGCGCCCGCCCGCCCCGCAAGGAGGGCGAAGGCAAGCCCCGCGGCGATCGTCCCCCGCGTCCCGAGAAGGGCGAACGGCCCAAGACCGGCGAACGGCGTGAAGGCGGTGAACGCCAGGACAAGGGCGACCGGCCCAAGACAGGCGAGCGGCGTGAAGGTGGCGGTGAGCGGCGTGACGGTGGCGGCGAACGCCGCGACGACCGCAGCCGCGGCCGCGATGCCCGGCCCGGCCCGCGCGACCATGGCCGTCCCTTTGGCCGGCCCGACCTCCCCATCGACATCGACATCGAGAAATTGCTGACCGACAGCCTCTATCTCGACAACCAGGCCCATGCCGTGGTCAGCCGCATTCGAGACATGGATGCCGGCACCCGCAGCCAGGTCCGCCGCTTGTTCAGCGCTGTCCGCCGCGCCTGCCGCGCAGCCGAAACCGACCGCCAGCACCAGTTCGTCATGCTCCGCGCACGCCTGGCCTATACCATCGCCAGGCACCAGTTGCGCAGCCTCGACCCGCTCGAACGGCTCTTGCTCCAAGTCACCCGCAAGAACGATCCGCGAGCTTACGAACGCTTCCGCGACCTGTTTGAAGCTATCGTCGCCTACAACGAATAGGGAATCTGTCCACGACCGAGGATTTATGAGTTCACATACCGCCGGCACCAAACTTGGCCTCATCGGAAAACTCCTGCTTGATGGCGAAATGATCTGCGAATCCGGCCTCCACATCGGGGCCGGGAAAGGCTCCCTCGACCTGGGCGGCGCCGATAACCCCGTCGTCAAGGATGCCTTCGGCCGCCCCTACGTCCCTGGCAGTTCCATCCGGGGCAAACTCCGTTCCCTGCTCGAGCACGCCTCCGGCGCCGTTTCGCCCTCGGACCTCGTCTTCCTCTCCCGCCGCCGCGGCCAGGAAGTCCGCATCCATCAGTCCAACGACCCCGGCGACGAAATCTGTCTCCTGTTCGGCCGCAACCCCGGCCGCATGGAGCTGGCCTCGGGTGACCACATCGACACCACGACCGCCACGCCCGCGCGGCTCACCGTCTATGATGCGCCACTCGATCTCGACTCCATCACGCCGCAAATGCGCGAGAACCTGGACGACGAACTCACCGAGGTGAAGAGCGAGAACGCCATCGACCGGATTACCTGCCAGGCCAATGCCCGCACACTTGAGCGCGTCCCAACCGGCGCCAGGTTCAAGGTGCGCCTCGTCGTCGACGTTCTCTGCAGCGAGGATCGTGAACTCGTCGCCCGTCTCATCGAAGGGCTGCGCCTGCTTGAGGACGATTCTCTCGGCGGCGGCGGATCCCGCGGCAATGGCCGGGTCCGTTTCTCCAACTGGTCGGTGAACTGGCGCAGCCGCGGCTATTACGCCGCCGGTGAAGCGGAACAGGCGCTGGTCGCCTCCGCCGCTGCTACCTCCGATCTCCAGGCCGCCATCCTCGCGCCCGATTTCGCCGGTAAGCTCGCATAAGCGTTAGACCCATGTTCACCCCGGCCATCCTCGTCCGGCTCCGCCCCATCACCCCCTGGCGTATCGGGCCCGATTCGGGCTCGCTCGAACAGGCGGCCCCCTTTCTGCATAGCGATGCCGTGTTCGGCGCGCTCTGCGAAGCCATGGCTCAACTGGGCGTTCTCGAGGAGTGGCTCGGAGCCGCCGCCCCCGCCCATGGCGCGCCTGCGTGCCGCGTCACCTCCGCCTTTCCCTTCCAGCGCACAGCGCTGTACGTGCCTCCGCCCGCGGGCATCTGGCCTCCACCCCTGGCTCCCGCGCGTCCAAGATGGAAGGGCGCATCGCTCATTCCTGCCGGAGCCGTCCGCGACCTGCTCAAAGGCGCCGTTCTCAAGGAAGACGATTGGTTCGTCGACGCTCATAGCGGCTGCCTGGTCCCCGTTGGTACCCGCGCCACCACCGGCCCGTTCCGTGTCTTCCCACGTAGTTTCGCCGCGGTCGACCGCCTCCACGCCAGCTCCGTATTGACGCGCACCGTCGCCTGCCTTCAGTTCGCCCCAGGCTCGGGCCTCTGGTTCGCGGTGGCATTTGACAACCCCACGGCGTACGCCATCTGGGCTCCGAAGATCGAACAGGCTCTCCGCATCCTGGCCGACACCGGCATCGGCGGTCTGCGTTCGGCCGGTTTTGGCCGCAGCCGCCCGCCCCTGGTTCAATCCGGCGTCCTTGAAGAGATGTTGCTGCCCGGAGTCGCGCCGGTCTCGAACGGCGCAATCCAGTCAGGCGCGTGGTGGCTGCTGTCGCTGTTCAATCCCTCGGCCGCCGACCAGGTCGATTGGGCTTCCGGGAACTACCAGATCATCGAGCGCTCAGGCCGCTCGGATGGCGCGCTGAAGAAATCCACCCGTGTCGTTCGCGAAGGCTCGGTGATCGTGTCGCCGAGGGCCCCTGCCGGCCGCTGCCTCGACGTCACCCCGGCGTCGGCGTCTCACCCGGTGCTGCGCCCCGGCTTCGCCGTCTCCCTTTCCATCCCCTGGCAGGTGGCCCAATGAACCGCTACCGATTCACTTGCCTGACCCCGGTGCTGGCTGGCGACGGCGGTCGCTTGGCCCCCATCGACTATATGGTCTGGAAGGACCAGGTCAACATCCTCGACCAGAAACGTATCTTCCGCCTCCTCTCGCGCGGACCGCGCCTGGACTCCTACCTTGCCCAGATTCGCCGCGCCGAAAAGCTCGACTTCGCTTCCTGGGGCGGCTACGCGCAGAACTTCGCCCTCCGCCGCATCCCCCTCGACGAGTCCGCCCTGTCGGCCCACTTCGACCGGGCCCATCCCGAGGACCTCTTCATCCCGACCTTCGCCACCACCCCCAGGGCCGCGCTCTACCTTCCCGCCAGCGTGCTGAAGGGACCCCTCCGGACGGCCATGATTGTCTCCCGGACCAGCCTTAAACAGGTCCAGTCGCACGTCAATCATGCGGCCACCCGAAGCGCAGCCCGTTTTCTAGAACAGGCCTCGATCGGCGACGGCGGGTCAAGCCGCACCCGCCCACTGTGCATTTCCGACTCGACCGAGTCCCCCGCCGCGCTCACCCGCGTCTACCTCACCCGTACATCAACGCTCATCTCCCGCGGCAAGGGCCTTGAACTCGGATGGAAGTGCGGATCCAGAGGATCGGTCGACGCCCGCCGCGTCGCCGAATCCACGCCCACGTTCGCTGAAATGGCCCCGCCCGGTACCGTCTTCGAGGGAACCTGGTCGGAGCGCGTCCCCCTGTCGAACCCGGATGTCCTCTCTGCCCTGCGGTGGAAGGACTCCGCCGGAGCCCGCCAGTTCGTCGAGGCAGCCAACTTCGCCGCCGAACGCCTGATTGCATATCAACGCGCCTACGCCGAAGCGGCCGGCCTTGCCGCCGTGATGGGTTCGCTCGACTCGCTGCGCGCCGAACTCGCCAGGGCCCGCGAATCCGGCCTCTCGGCGCTGCTTTGCCTCGGCTGGGGAACCGGCTACCTGGCGAAATCGGCCCTGCTCGGCGTAGCCCCGGAAGAGGCTCGCTCCGTGTTGCGCGATTCGCCCGTCTATGGCCGTCAGATCGCCACCGGCTTGCCCTTCCCCAAGACCCGCCGCTTTGTTTTCACCGGCGGCCAACCCGGCATGTTGCCCGGCTGGGGCAGGCTCGATTTCGCGGTTTAGTCCTGGAACTTCATCGGGTTCGCTTGGTTCCGTTCGCTGCCGGGATCTGCCGTTTGCCATGCTATCATGATCCCAATGGCGGTAACCCCGCCCACGGAGGGATGTGCCGTTCCCCATCGGGAATGGACAGGGCAGATTTATGTACAACGCCTTTTTCGGCTTCAGGGAAAGCCCCTTCAATCTCAGCCCGGACCCGTCGTTCTTCTACCGCAGCCCCCAGCATGAGGAAGCCCTCGCCAACCTCATCTACGGTGTCCATAGCCGCAAGGGTTTTATCGTCCTGACCGGGGAGGTCGGCACCGGCAAGACCACCATGCTCGAGTGCCTCCGCGATTACCTCGACTCGCAGTTCATTGAATTCGCCTTCCTTTTCAACTCCCGAATCAACACCGACCAGTTCTTCGAGATGATCGCCTATGACCTCGGCCTGAATTGCTCACACAAGTCCAAGACAGAAGTCCTCTTCGCCCTGAACACCCTCCTGATCGAGCAGGCCCAGCAGGGCCGCACCACCGTCCTCATCGTCGATGAGGCCCACAACCTCGAATGGGACGTCCTTGAGGAAATCCGCCTCCTCGGCAACCTCGAAAATCCCAAGATGGGCAAACTCCTGCAGATCATCATGGCCGGCCAGCCCGAACTCGACCGCAAGCTTGACGCCCCGAATCTGCGGCAACTCAAACAACGCATCGTTCTGCGCTGCAATCTGTCTTCCTTTCAGAGGCAGGAGACCGTTGAATATATCCATAGCCGCATGAGCAAGGCCGGCATGGCCGATCAATCCGTGTTCCCTGAAGAACTCCTCCGCGAAGTCCACCACCGCAGCCAGGGCATCCCTCGTGTCATCAACGCCATCTGCGACAACCTGCTGCTGACCGCCTTCGCCCTCGAACAGCGCTACTGCACCCTCGAAATGCTCGATGAGGTTTGCAGCGATATGCGCCTCGACTGGCCCGGCAAGCGTTCCAAGACCCGTGGCGGCCTTGTCGCGGGCGATCCAAGCGCACCTCCCTCCTTCATTAGTCCTCGCGAGTAAGCTAGTACCAGACTCCATCTCGTACCTGAGATCAAGCACTTAGGTTCACTAAGGTGAAGTTCTGTATCAGTTCTACGGATTTATCCTAGGCGGCACCCAAACTACAGTTGGATAGCATGAGGTTAACCCCTTAGTCACGGGGGCGGTGCGGATAGCCGTACCAAATTTTCCTTAGGTTGGCTTCAATGCTTACCCTTCGAAGTTTCTTCGTCATCTGCGCAACGGTTGCTCTAGTTGCGGTCTCGGCATTTGCGGCCCCGATCAGCCCGGTTCCGCCACCCAATCCCTGGGACAACGACCTCGGCATCAGCCCGGTTCCGCCACCCAATCCCTGGGACAACGACCTCGGCATCAGTCCGGTTCCGCCACCCAATCCCTGGGACAACGACCTCGGCATCAGTCCGGTTCCGCCACCCAATCCCTGGGACAATGACCTCGGCATCAGCCCGGTTCCGCCGCCGAATCCGTGGGACGACGACTAGCCGGCACAGGCAAGTAGGAATTGCAGACCCCCATCCGCCTCCAGGCGAGGATGATGTGGGTTTGTCTTTTGGGGGACACCGCGACAGCCATGGTCAAGGGAGATGGTAAGTCCCGCCATCGCGCAGCTGCCGTGGCTTGATCCGCCGCCTGCCCATCTACTCCCTCCCTCCATAGTGCGGCCAGCGCGGTCGTGACATTGTAAGCTCCGGTATAACTCAGCGGAGGCGATGCCCGGCCCGATTGATCAGTCGCGTGGCTCCAGATGTGCTTTGAGCCCAGAAACGCCGCCTTGAATGCGACGTCCAACCGCACCCGGAGGGTCACCCCCAAATAGCTGAACGTACTCGAGACGGCTTTCAACACGCACTGGCTGTTCTGCAATTGGACGGCCTGACCGGCAGCCGCCCCTGTCCAATCACGCCCATTGTCCGCCGCCAGGTACACCGTCCCATAGCGGCGGTCGGCGATGATGAAACAGCCGTTCACGGCCGTGTGGCTCCCATTGACAAGCATCATCACCGTGGAGATGTCGTTCGACCCTTCGGCGTCCCAGTAAGACAGCTCGAACAGCACGCCGCCTCCGCTTCCGTTCGACGGACTCAACGACGACAGCCCCGGCGCGCTTCCCGCCGTTCCGCCCACGCGATAGGTTCCCGCCGCCGTCCAATCCTTGATGTTGCCCCCCGAATCGGCCGACCTCAGGAAGATGCCCTTCATCCCGCTCCACCCGGAGGTGAACTCGAGATCCGCCACCACGGTCCAGATGGTCCCGCTGACGCTGAACGACGACGTAGCCGAGCGAAGCACACACTGGCTGTTCGAAGTCGTCGTGCCCGCGCCCGGAGCGGCTTCGCTCCACCCCGAGCCATCGTCATCAGACAGGAGGATCCGATTTACGCCCCGTTGAAACGCAAGCGTGCAGGACGACGGCGCCGACGCCGCATGACCCACCGTCAACCCGGCCTCTTCGAAGTCTCCGCCACCGTCGGGATCGGTAAACTGAATCGTGAACAACTGCCGCGCGCCCCCACCGGATGCCGGCGAAACGGTCATACCGGACGGCGCCTGATTCCCCGCACCTGTCACGGTCCATGTCCCTGGCTGCGCCCACCCCGAAGTCAGCCCGCTCCCGTTGACGACCGACGTGAAGATGCCTTTGGCGCCGGCGAAACCAGGCCGGAAACTGATGTCCAGACTCAGATCCAGGTAGATCCCGTTGACGGTCGCCGAGCTGCCGCTCAGGCCCAACTCGCACTGCTGGTTTGACACGACCGTCGACGCGCCCGGCGTGCCATCGTGCCACGCCGTCCCGGTATCCCCGTTCAGTGCAAGCCGGTTCTCGCTCCGGTCGTAGCTGATGAAACAGGCGCGGTTGCCCGACTGCGTTGCGTTGATCAGCACCTGGACCGCCGAGATGTAACCGCCACCCGAGGAATCGGAATATCGAAATGTGAAGACTTGTGAGGCTCCGCCGCCCGACGACGGACTCACCGACACCACCGCCGGCGCTGTCGCGTCCGCGAAGGCCACGCCCGATAGGAAAGCATGAATACCCGGCTGGACGACTGTAGCGACGGGCGTGAGTTGCGGATAGTCCAGCGCGCCGGCCACACCCGCTACCCAAGCCACGCCGCCAGCCGAAACCGACATCGACACCGCTCCGTCGCCTCCGGTCCCGCCCAGATAGGTCGAGAAGTCCGGCGCGCCTCCGCCCGCGGGGAAGCGCATTAGGACCGCATCCAGGTTTCCTGCTGTCGCCGCTTGAATGGGCGACACCGTTGGGAAGTTCGGCGATATCGACTTGCCCGCGACATAGATCTTCCTTGCCCCGTCCAGTGCGATGCCGTCCAGAGTATCCCGATTCAGTCCGCCCACATATGTGGACCAGGTCAACGAGCCGAAGCCCGGATCGATGCGCGCCAGGAACCCGTCCACATCGCCCCCGCGGCTCGCCTGCCAGGCGGACACCACCGGGAAATCCGCCGACGGCGTGTACCCGGCGACCAACACTCCGCCCGAAACGTCTACCGCAAGAGCCGTCACCGTCTCTAAAGACGCCAGCGAACCCAACGTTCCACCCAGCATTGTCCCCGTCTCCACGGCGCTCGCCGAAGCATTGAATCGCAGGACAAATCCGTCTCTTCCCCCGCTCGGCGTCCGCTGATACGCACCAATCGGTAGCCCCAAATCGGCTGACTCCGACGACCCCGCAACATACGGACGACCCGAGCCATCCAGCGCAACTGCCCGCACCATCTCCTCGCCCGACCCTCCAAAATACGTCGCCGACAGGCGCGTCCCAGTGTTCTGGAACCTCGCCAGGAACCCATCCTGGACTCCCTTCAACGTAGCCTGCGCCGCGCCCGCCACCGGCATGTCGGCCGACATCGTCTCACCCGCCATCCACACCCCGCCCGAGTACGCCGCCAGCGCCAGCCCCGCCTCGACGCTTGTTCCGCCATGGAATGTCGAGAAGACGATCTGGTCGCCCGCGGTGGTCAGTTTCAAAAGGAATGCATCCCGGCCGCCGGAGAGCTGCGACTGAGCCGGCGAAACCACCGGAAAATCCGGCGATCCCGTCCATCCCGCAACATGCACCCCTCCCGCCGGGTCGAGCGCCAAGGCGAACGCCCGATCGTCTCCCATCCCGCCCAGGCATGTCGCCCAGAGAATTCGCCGTTCGCCCGGCCGGATCTTCACCACCCAGGCCTCCACGCCCCCAGAGCGCGACCTCACCGGCGAGACGTTCGGGAAATCGCTCGCGTCCGTATAGCCGGCCACATAGACGTCTCCGATTCCGTCCACGGCAACGGCGGTGGCCGACGAGGTTCCCAGCCCACCCAGCAGCGTACTCAACGTCAGTGCCGGGTCGATGACCAGTTCACGCCCTTGATCATACTCGCCCACGTCGAAGCCCACAGTGCTGTCCGCATGCACGCTAAACCCGACTTCCACATCGCCCGCGCCAGTCTGCCAAGCCACCGGCCGATCTTCCCTCCATTCGCCGCCGGCCAGAGCCACTGCCAAATCTCCATTGATGAGCCGCTCGATCCGGGACGCGCCGTCATACCTGATCCGGATCTGTCCGGCATCCGAGCCTGGAGCCACGATATAGTCCGTCTTCAGCCGCCCGCCTTGTGCCCGGATCACCAGGTCAATCCCGTCATACAGGCTTCGTATGCGGACCGCCGGCCACCCCTGCAAGTCCCGCAGCCACCCCTCCGCCTTGGAGCCCGTAAACCGGTGAACCGCCACCGGCGTGGCTCCTTCCGCCACCACTGTCGCGTTTTTCGACACCCCGACGAACTTAATCCCGAGCGATAGTCCGCCCTCGCTGATCCGGATCCGCCCCGCCTCGATTCCAATACCAAACGAACCTACTACGGACCTAAACCCTTTACCATCTATAGTTTGCATGAAAACGAGCGGAGCCTCCAGCGGTCGCGGCAGTGGCAGCGCACACATTGGATTGCTCGATAGGACCAGGAGAGGAATGACGACAGACGCGGCGGCGGCGTCCATCCACCACCGGAACCAGAGGCGGGTCCCGGGGCCGTCCGGCGAAAGCCGAGTCGGCCATGACACACCCTTCAATCGACCAACCCGGCCCCACCCTTTAGAGAGATCCGCCTATTTCGTCTTGCCCAAAAAGATGAACGTGCCGGATTTGCCCGGCGCGACGAAATCCGCCACCCCATCGCCATTCAAATCCGCCACCGGCAACTGCATACCCCCACCCGCTCGCGTGGAATAGTCCACCACATGCCGCGACCAACTGACCCGCCCCTGAGCATCCTTGATCCGTTTGTACAGATAGACACCCAACGGCTCACGTTCACCCGGATCCTTCCCGTTGTGCGCCATGTAGCGCTTGCCCGTGAGCAGCTCGGGGAATCCGTCCTTGTCGAAGTCGAAGAGCGTCACTGCGTGGGCCTGCGACCAGGAATCGTCGATGAGGCGCTTGATCCACTTGCCGGACGCATCCCGTTCCAGCCAGAAGATCCCGTAATCGTGCGCGTTCGAAGTGAGGATGTCGGCCTTGCCGTCGCCGTTCACATCAAGCACGTGCATGAATCCCAGATGCTCAGGAAAGTCCCAATCGGCGTGGAGCGTCCACTCGCCCGACCTTGGGTCCGCCGGCGCCTCCAGCCACCCCTTGGGCGTGAGGATGTCGGTCCGCTTGTCGCCGTTCAGATCGCCCGCCCCGATGCCGTGCCCAAAGCTCTTCGACTGCACGACATTCCTCACCCATTTGCCGCCGCGGTATTCATACCACGCCGCCGGCTGCTTCGTATCTCCAAACTGCGGCAGCACCTCTTTCGCTTTGCCGTCGTTGTCCATGTCGACAAGAAAGCAGAACTCGATGGGCGAGCCTGACTCGATCACCGCTTCGGCCCAGCGGCCGGCGCCGCCCGAGTTCTTCCACCACGCCAGCCGCTTCGAGAACCAACTGCAACTGACCACGTCCTGCAGCCCGTCGCCGTCTGCGTCGAAGACGAGATCGCTGAAGTTGTCGATGTAATTGTTGGAATAACCCAGTTCGCGGAACTTGTGAGGCGTCCAGCGTGGAGCCTCAAACCAGGTATCGCCCGCCACGATGTCGGGCTTGCCGTCACGGTTCAGGTCGGCGATCGCGGCGGTTTCCGAGGCGCCCGGATCGAGCGTAACTTTTTCGAAGGGGATGTCGGAAGGCCGCTGCGCGGCTGAGATCCAGATCAAGGCGGCAAAGGCGCCGCAGGCGATGGCGGTAGTGGCTGTTGTGCGCATCGCCTGCGATTGTATCGCTATTGCCGGGCTTGCACAGGAATGCAGGTTCCTGATAGTTTGGGAAAGGTACGGCGCTATCGTCTAAGGGTTAGGACGGAGCCCTCTCAAGGCTCTAATAGGGGTTCGAATCCCCTTAGCGCTACCATTCCCCTTCAACCTTCCTTGGGCAGCCTCGCGGCCATGGCCTCCTCGATCCGCTGCAACTCATCGCCGGTCAGTTCCTGAAACAACGACCGCTTGCCCTGCGAAAGCCGTCCGTGGTTCTGAAGTAGGAGCCGCACCAGGAGCCGTAAGCGATTGTCGGGCAACTCCACGACTTCGCGCACGTCCTGGCAGGCGCCATCGAATTGCTGAAGGAAGTTCAATTCCTCCGGCCAGTCCTTTTGCAGAGTCTCCGCGATGCACTCATAGAGAAACTCCGTGTGCCGGGTAAGATCCGGGTACCGGTAGAGGTCCTTGGTATCGTTCAGCACGGTCATCCGGTTGGCAGCGTCGAGCGTGTACTCGACTCCCGGATTCACCAGCCGCGAAACCGTCTCGAGAACTGCTTCATAGTCCTTCATTCGGCGTTGGATCACCGCCGAAACCGGGAAGATGACGCCCTCCGGCGTGTAGCGCGCCTGTGCCAGGATGTGGTGGATTAAGAAGCGGTGCAGCCGTCCGTTGCCATCCTCGAAGGGGTGCAGATAGACGAATCCGAACGCGGCGCAGGCCGCCAAGGGCACGACGTCGCTCATCTCCGCCCGGCCGATCTTCTTCACCAGTTCCATCCAGTCCCGCATCAGGTCTGGTAGGTCAGCCGGCGCCGGGCAGACATAGCGGACATCCTCGGAGTAGTCGAAGCGGCGCGTCCGCCCGACGTAGTTTTGGATCTGACGCCAGCCGGAAGCGGCGAAGCGCGCATCCTGCACGATCCCATTCTGCAGCCGGACCAGCGCCGCTTCATTAGCGATGTCCTCCGTTCCGGCGCGCTCCAGCACTACAAGAAACCGTTCTTCCCGATCCGGCGCCGGGGTCTCTCCTTCAATCGCATAGGATGACTTGGTTTCGCTGCGATACAGATAGCCGGCTGCGCGACGGAATAGCTCCGGATCGAGGCCGATGGTCAACTCTTGAGCAGCCGTGCCGTAGTTCTTCTCCTGTCTTCCTTTGATCGTCTTCGTCCGGCGAACCAGTGGACAATAGCCCGCCACGCCCAAGAGATTATTCCGGACTCGGTGTCGTTTGGAGTACGGAGTTCGGAAGCGATTGCTCCGCCACACGATTTGACGTTCCCCGTCAGCAAGGTCCGTGAACGGAGCACGGCTATCGGCGAGCGGTAGGCGTTGCCGCTTCAGACGTTCGTATAGATACCACGCCCGCCTGGCATAGGCGCTGCTCGGTTGGCTCCTGACCCAGTCCGTGACCACCTCCGCAGGCAGTGCTTCCATGACCCGATGCCAGACGCGGAGGTCTAGCGGCTCATACTTCAATGCAAAACGGAGGTGTTCCTGAAGTGTGCGGCAATTGTAGTTGAGTGGATAGATTTCAATGACTTCTTCGGGGCTCTCAATCGTTCGGCGGGCGCTCGCCCCCACCTCACTGCGGACGGCGGGCGGCGCCGCCTTGAGTTGGAGTTCCTGCAACAGTCCCGTGAGTCCGACAGAGTGGTTCATCGCGCAAGCCTCCTACGAAAACACACTTTTCCCCCAGCGTCTTCTTCAAAACGTTTCGGTCTGTCCAGAATCGTTCTCCATCTGGCTTAACTGTGTGGATTCCTTATTGTCCATCCAAAATCGTACTTTTCCAAGCCGATCCGTGTAGAAACGCTATCTGGATCACTCGCATTCGCCATTTGTTCTCTCGGCGAGACGGGCTCGCGGCGGACGGTGTTGTAGGCACAAGACCTCAGACTCGCTCCCGCGGCACCCGTTGAGGTGCTGCCGACACCATCGCGTTTCAAAATCTGACAGAAGGAGGAGTGCAACTCAATCGAAGCCTACCAGCGGGAAGGGCCGCTCCTGATCGATGAAAATAACCAATGTGCCGCCACGCGTTGAGGGAGAGTGTAGAACGGTATCGCATCGGATGGCAGGTTTGCCTAGATTCAACAACATAGGGCAGGGTGAGGCATGGTTGGGAAGGGGGTATCGCATTCGAATCCCCTTAGCGCTACCGTCCCCCTTCATTTCACGCGCAGCGTATCGTAGACCTGAACCTTCTTCCAGAGTGCCGACTTCGTGCGGAACGTGTTGTGGATCGGGTGCTGGTCGTAGACCTTCCACGCCTTTTTGTCGTCGAAGGTCGCCAGCCAGTCCGCCGCCATCGCCTCAGCCAGCGCCAGGCGATGCCGGTAACGACAAGGCCGAGCGCGAGGCCGGCCCGGAAGACTTCGACCTGAGGCCGGACGGACTCTACTTCACGAAACGGCAGAACATCAGCGGTAAGCTCATCGAGTCCACTTTGAAGATCAGCCCGCCGATCCGCGCTGTTGCGCGAGCTCGGACCTTCGATGACTCAGGCTATAGCGTCTTCGTCACCTTCGAGGACTGCCAGGGAAACAACCGCCGTCTGCTCATCCCGCGCAAGCTGCTGTACGGAGACGGCACCGAGGCGCTGAATGAGTTGATCGACCGGGGCTTCGAGCCCGAGCGCGAGAAGAGCGCGATTTCCGCATTGAAGATGTATCTGTGTCGCAGCAACCCAAAGGAGTTCATCAGGCATGTGGCCCGTGTGGGGTGGCATGGCAACTCATTTGTCTTTCCGGACCGAACCATCTCACATGCCGACGAAGCAGAGCAGATCCTGTTCTACGTCGAGGAAGGGACGGCCCACCAGTACAAGACGGCAGGCACGCTGGAAGACTGGAAGCGGCACGTATCCCGGCTTTGCTCCGGCAACAACCGGTTGCTCTTCGTGGTGTCATGCGCCCTCGCCGCGCCCTTGCTCGGGCCGGCCAACCTCGACAATGTTGGCTTTCATCTCTTCGCCCAATCGTCGAAGGGCAAGACCACTTCACTCTTTGCCGCGGGCTCCGCGTTCGGCGGAGACCCGCCCCACAACAAAGACGGCTTCAAGGACACTTGGTTGAATACTGTGGTGGACCCCGTTTTCTGGACACGAAAGAGGACCTTCCTTAGATGGCGGGCGGCATTGAAAATGAAAGAGAGCCAATGCCCAAAACCCGCAAGAGTCACCCACCCAGCCTGAAGGCCAAGGTCGCCGTGGAGGCCATCAAGGCCCACGAGACCGCAACCCAGATCGCGCAGATGTTCTCCGTCCACCCGACCCAGGCCGGGGGCTGGAAGAAACAGGCGCTGGACGGTCTGCGGTTGACAAGCCTGTGGGGGTCCGTTATAGTTCTGAAGTGTCGCACTTTCAACGGTTTGTCGGCGATGGGCTTGCCCGGCGCCGGTGACCGGGGAATGAAATTCCCGTCCACGTCGTCCAACGAATGACACATGGATGCCGTGGGCGAAACCGGGAGACTGGTATGTCCAGCAACCAGGAAGACCGCCCGATCGAGATGCAGGGCGGCGAGCAGAGTTACGAGGAGCTGCTCGAAGAGTACAGCAATCCTCTTCCCGAAGCGGAAGCTGGGGAGGTGTTGCAGGGCCACGTCCTACAGGTGACCGACACCGGCGTGATCGTGGATGTGGGCCTGAAGCAGGAGGGTTTTGTACCCCTGGATCAGGTGATGGAAGCCGACGGGCACATCGCCGCGCAGGTGGGCGAGAGCATCGAGGTGATGCTCGATCGCAGGCATCACTATGAGGGCTACATCTCGCTGTCGCACGAACGCGCAAGCAACGTGCGGGCCTGGGAGACCCTGGAAAAGGCCTACCGCGAAGGGCTGCTCATCAGCGGCCGGGTGACCGAGAAAGTGAAGGGCGGATTGAACGTGGACGTGGGCGTGGCCGCGTTCATGCCGAGTTCGCAAAGCGACCTGCACGTAGGGCACAACATTGACTCACTGATCGGCCAGGACATTGCCGTCAAAGTAATCAAGATCAACCGCCGCCGGAATAATGTGGTGGTATCGCGCAAGTCGGCGATCGAAGAAGACATGACGGCGCGCAAGTCGCAGGTGCTCGACCACGTCGAGGAGGGCGACCAGGTGACCGGCGTTGTGAAGACGCTCACTGAATATGGAGCGTTTGTCGATTTGGGCGGCATCGACGGGTTGCTGCATGTGTCCGACATGAGCCACGGCCGGGTGAACCACCCGTCGGACATGGTTCATGTAGGGCAGCAACTGACGCTGAAAGTGTTGAAGCTGGACAAGGCGAAGGAACGGATTTCGCTTGGGTTGAAGCAGATCGCGCCGGATCCGTGGGAGACGGTGGAGCAAAGGTATCTGGGCGGGACGAAGGTGATCGGGCGCGTGGTCAGCGTGACCGATTACGGCGCTTTCGTGGAACTGGAACCCGGCGTGGAAGGGTTGATCCACATCTCGGAGATGACCTGGTCGCGGCGGATGAAACATCCGTCGAAGGTGGTCAAGGCGGGCGATCCCGTGGAGTGCGTGGTGTTGGAGGTGAAATCGCCGGACAGGCGCGTATCGCTCGGCATCAAGCAGCTTGAACCGGACCCCTGGACGACGGTGGACAAGCGTTACGCGATCGGCAGCGTGGTGGAAGGCCGGGTGAGGAAGTTGACCGATTTCGGCGTGTTCATCGAGATAGAAGAAGGCATTGACGGGCTGGTCCACGTCTCTGACATGTCCTGGACCAAACGAATCCAACACCCTTCGGAGATGCTGAAGAAGGGGCAGGTGGTGCAGGCGGTGATTCTGAACATCGATTCGCAGAACCGCCGGCTGTCGCTCGGGATCAAGCAGTTGCAGCCGGATGCCTGGGAGACCTTCTTCCGCAACCATGCAGTTGGTGATATCGTTAGCGGAACGCCGAGCCGGGCTGTCAATTTCGGGATCTTCATCGAGTTGTTGCCGGGAGTCGAGGGCTTGTGCCACAATTCCGAAATCCCGGCCGAGTTCAAAGGCTTGGATCCGCCGCTGGTGATCGGCGAGGAGATGAGTTTCAAGATCCTTAAGATGAGTGAAGCCGACAAGCGGATCGGCCTGACGATCGCGCCCGAGAGCGCGTCAGTCGAGAAACAACGGATCGAGGATTACCAGAAGCAGGCCGAACAGGCGAGAATGAGCTTCGAAGAGGCCCTGGGCACGGCGGTTGCCCCGGAGCCTGCACATGAGCCGCAAGAAGAGCCGGAGAACACGACGGAAACTGGGAGTGAGCAGGAATGACGAAAGCGGATCTGATCGAGGAAGTATCCAGGGTGGTCGAATTCACCCGCAAAGACGCCGAGGTGATCGTCGAATCGATCTTCGACAGCGTGGTGAAAGCACTGCGCGCAAATGACAAGATCGAGATTCGCGGTTTTGGAAGTTTCAGGACCCGTCAGCGCCAGTCGCGCATCGGGCGGAACCCGAAGACGGGCGCGCGCGTTGAGGTGCCGGCCAAACGAATCCCTTACTTCAAACCGAGTAAGGAATTGAAGGATCTGGTGAACCAGGAGTTTGCCGCCGGTCCCGGCGCGCAGGTTCCCGGCGAGGGCGCTTGAGGGCGGCGGCCCGGAAGCCCCCGGTCCTAATGTCATGGACAGGCTCTGGAGCCCCTGGCGTTACCGCTACGTAAGCACGTGCGGGGATTCGAACGGCTGCATCTTCTGCGACAAGCCGGCTGAGCGGAAGGACGAAGAGAATCTGATCGTCCACAGGGGCAGGCTGTGCTATGTCCTGCTGAACCTGTATCCGTACACGAACGGTCATCTGATGGTGGCGCCCTATGCGCATGTGGCCGAACTGGATGAACTGGAGAGCGAGGCGGCAGCGGAACTGATGGCGCTGGCGCAGTTGTCCGTCAGGCACTTGAAGGGCGTCTACAAGCCGCACGGGTTGAATATGGGCATGAACCTGGGCGAATGCGCCGGCGCGGGCGTGGCGGGCCACCTGCACCTGCACATCCTGCCGCGCTGGGTGGGCGATGCGAACTTCATGACAGTGGTGGGGGAGACACGGGTGATGCCCGAGGATCTGTCAGAGAGCTACAGGAAGCTGAAGGCGGCTTTCGCGGGTTAGCGCCTGTCGCGAAAAAGTGTTGCCACCCGTGCCGGCGAGGAGCTTTCTTCGCCCGACGTGTCGAGAGGAGTCTCGACACGGCACGCAAAGTGCGTGCGCCACGTCAGTGTGAAGTTCAGTAATTATCCCCCGGCAAAGCCGGGGGGCTGGCGTTTGGCCTTTGACTAGATTTTCTCCCAAACATTTCCTCTTGCGCCTGT
>CAZLDN010000111.1:0-16447 GCA_964558355.1 uncultured Candidatus Solibacter sp. | reverse complement strand
AGCCCCGCCCACCATCACTCCCCTTCAGGCTCATCCTTCGATGAGAATATGCTGGTTTCGTGGACTTCTCTCAGGCCCAAATCGTACCAATGCAGTATGATTGAATCTCCTGGAGGAACTGCATGAAGAAGTACATTTTCGCGGCGGGTGTGATTTGTCTGCCCGCTGCGCTGCTGGCATGGCAAGGCGGGATGGCTGCACTCGGCATCACCCAATCGGGGCTGCAATCACAGATCGAGCGGGCGACTCGCCAATATGGCGACGGGCTGACGCTTCCCAACATCGGCTCGAAACAACTGGCGGCGGCCAAGGCGCTAAGCGAGCCGGAACAGGTCGCGCTCATGAGAGAGCTGGCTGCCGCGGCAAAGGCCATCATGATGTCGCCGGCGTTTCAGGCGGCGCATGATGCCTACATCGCAAAGGAACACAAGGCCGTGAATCATGGCCTGAAGGTTAAGAGCATGGAGCAAATGGCGCAACAGATCTCGTCAAAGGGCGGGGCGGCTGAGTTCCAATTGAAGATGAAGCGCGACATGGCTGCAGTCTACGTGCAGCTGGCCATGGAGACCAAGATCGAAGATTTGAAGCAGATGTTCGACTACAGCGTGAAGGACTGGACCAAGGAGGCGAACAAGCCCAAAAGTTCGGACCGGGCGAAGTACGCGAAGCTGGTCAAACAGGCCGAGGCGATTCAGGATCTCAGCGTTTCCAATCCCGACAAGTTCCGCCGGGGCTATGCCGTATTGAGATCGGCTGAAGCTGACGGCCTGGACACGGAAGAAGCTCTGTTTGGCGCACAGGCGAGCTCGCAGAAGGACTCCGAGCAACTGGCGTGGGACGAGCACAATCTACGGGGAATCCTGAAGCGCAAACTCTCGCAGGTTGTGGCCGAAGCGCCCACCGTGGATTTCGCCGCTCAAACGGTCCAGAAGGGAAGCAGCAGGGTGTTCGTAAATCCCGCCTATGAAAAGAAGAGCCAGTCCTGGAAGGCGATGTACAGGGCAGGGAAGGGACCCACAGCGGCCGGCCTCGAGGTCGCCAGAGCCTGGCTGAAGGAACTGTAGCGCCGCCTCAGGCTGGACCCGCGCCCGGCGACGGGACGCAGCGGATGACAGACGGCGTCAGATTGTAGCGCTCCTGATAGCGCGCTGTGATGGCGGCCATGAATCCGGGAATAGCCGCCTTATCCACCATGTTGACAGTGCAGCCGCCAAAGCCGCCGCCAGTCATTCTTGCGCCGTAGACGCCATCAATCGTGAGCGCGGTGTCGACGAGGAAGTCGAGTTCCTCGCAACTGACTTCGTAGTCGTGTTGGAGCGACCGGTGGCTCTCGACGAACAGTTGCCCCATTCGCGCCAAGTCGCCTCCCTGAGCCGCTTCGAGAAACCGCTCGACGCGCCAGTCTTCAAGCACTACGTGACGGGCCCGTGCCAAGGGCGCTTCGGCGAACTTCGACGCTTCGCGTTCGAGTTCGCCCAGCGTGACATCGCGCAGGGCCGTCTTGCCAGGGAAGTGCGACAGGGCGTCCGCGCATTCGGCGACGCGGGTGCGATAGGCCGACGAGCCGAGTTCGTGCTTGACCATCGTGTTGACTGCCACCATCTCGATGGAATCGGGCAGCGGGACGCGGCGGTGGGTCTGCGTACGGCAATCGAGCAGGATGGCCGCGTGGTCTTCGCCGAAGACCGAGGCGTACTGATCCATGATTCCGCAAGGCATTCCGACATGGTTTCGTTCAGCACGCTGGCAGAGCCGCGCAAGATCGATTCTGTCGATGGGCCGCCCGTCGAGCAGCGCCAACGCCGAGGCGACTTCAAGCGCCGCCGACGAACTGAGGCCGCTGCCGGTGGGCACTGTGGCGTCGATCTCAAGACGCACCGGACGCAGTTCGTAACCCGCGGCAACGAGTTCCTTGGCGACGCCGGCAACGTAATCGCCCCATGTCCTGGTTGGCTTCAACGCCGGTACATCGGCGATCGCCCAGCGCTCGACGCCGTCCAATTGCTTCGAAACGGCTTCGACAACAGGCTCATCGACCGGCGTCGCCGTGATCGTGCAACCCAATTGGATCGCGATCGGCATGACGAAGCCTTCGTTGTAGTCGGTATGCTCGCCGATCAGGTTGACGCGGCCGGGGGCGCGCCAGGTCTTCACGCTTTTCTGCTCAGCCACAGGAACACGCCTCCGAAAAGAATGGAGAAAATGCCGAAGTACAGGTTCAGGTTCATATCAAGCAACGGCGCCTTGGCATCGACGGCAACGCCGTAACCCGCCAGCAGGACGCCAAGCAGCAGGAAGAAGAAACCGGCCGGTTTTCGCAGGTCTAGCATAGGTTCCTCAGAAGAACAGGAAGTTCAACGCAACACAGATGATGCCGCTGATGATCGCCAGCACGGACGGGCGGCGCCACCAGACGGCGCTTTCAATCTGGCGGGGTGTGACGCTATAGACCAGGCCAACAAGTTCGGAATCGGGCCGCGCCTTACCTGCCAGGCTGACGATAATGGTCAGCACGAAGCAAACGACGAAAGCGTTGATCGCCACCCAGAAGTTCTGCGCCATCGACGACGGGAACTCATACAGAGCGCCGAGGTAGCCGCCCTTCCCCTCGGCCAGCGTGAGGCCGTAAGTGAGCGCCGCGGCGCTGGTGCCAGAGACCAGACCAGTGAAGGCGCCATTGGCGGTGGCCCGTTTCCAGAACATGCCCAACAGGAAGGTGGCGAACAGCGGCGCATTGACGAACCCGAAGATGAGTTGCAGGAAGTCCATCATGTTGTTGAAGGACTGGGCCATGTAAGCCGCGCCGATCGAGAGCCCGACTCCGAAGATCGTCGCCATCCGTCCCATCCATAGATAGTGCGCGTCGGGTGCGTCCTTCCTGATGTAGCTCTGATAGATGTCGTAGGTCCAGACCGTGTTGAACGCCGTCACGTTGCCCGCCATGCCGGACATGAAACTGGCGATCAGGGCGGTCAGGCCGATGCCCAACATGCCTGAAGGATAGAACTGCTCCATCATGCTGAACAGGACCTTGTCGTAATCCGGTCCGCCGTTCTTCAGCGGCAGCGCGTAGCCGAGATTCATCTGGGAGAGGGCCACGGCGGCGATGCCTGGGACGATAACGATGAAGGGGATGAACATCTTCGGGAAGCTGCCCACGATGGGCGTGTTGCGCGCATCGGTCATGGTGCGCGCGGCCATGGCGCGCTGGACGACCAGGTAGTTCGTACACCAATATCCAAAGCTCAACACGAAGCCGAGACCCATCATCAGGCCGATCACTTCAACGCCCATGGGATTGTCGGCCGGCGAACCCAGATGCTGCCAGGATTGCGTCATGACCGGCTTCAATCGCGACGAGACGCCATCCCATCCGCCTGCCTTCCGCACGGCAAGTATGGCCAGCGGGGCGAATCCGGCCACGATCAGGAAGAACTGCAGGACTTCGTTGTAAATCGCCGACGACAGCCCGCCCAGGTAGGTGTACGCCAGCACGATGCCCGCCGAAACCAGTACAGAGAAAGTGAAAGACCAGCCGAAGATCGCCTGCAACAGGATGCCCAGCGCATACATCGAAATGCCCGAACTGAAGATGGTCATCACGGCGAAGGTGATGGCGTTGAAACCGCGCGTCTTCTCGTCGAAGCGCAGCTTCAGATATTCGGGCACCGAGCGCGCCTTCGATCCGTAATAGAACGGCATCATGAAGACGCCGACGAACAACATGGCCGGGATGGCGCCCACCCAGTAAAAGTGCGACGTCATCATGCCGTACTTGGCTCCGGAGCCGCACATGCCGATCATCTCGATCGCGCCCATGTTGGCGGCCAGGAAGGCGAGCGATGTAATCCAGAGCGGCAGGCTGTGGCCCGACGTCAGAAAGTCGGAACTGCTGGAGATGCTCTTGCGTAGGAACCAGCCGATGCCGAGGACGAATCCGAAGTAGAGGAGAAGGATCGAGTAATCGAGAAAATGGAGGGTCATGGCGATGTCGGACCGACCATCCATCATATACGGACAGGCTGGTCCGATGCGCGCGCTTTCCGTGGTGATGGGGGGCGCGACCGCCGAATCGCCGCGCCCCGCCACAACCAGTTATGGTTTGACTTCGAACGTGTCCAAGACCGTGCCGTCCAGCGCCAGCGCCTCCACCGAGGCCGCTTGCGGACTCACCTTGAAGCGCACGAAATGCTCCGTCATCACCACCTTTTTCGTGATCCCTTCCAACGAGCCGTCCACCGGATACAAAGGCGCTCCGCCTCCGCCCGTCACAATGTAATGCACGCCGAGGAACTCGTGGTGCTGGTAGTTGTGGTCATGGCCGTTGAAGACAAACTGCACCTTGTACTTCTCAAACAAGGGGATCAGGCCGCGCGCGAACACGTTGCCGCCGCCGCCCTGACGGCGGGCCGTGGCCGAAAACGGCGGGTGGTGCATCACCACCACGCGGAACGGCGCCTTCTCCGACTTCTTCAAGTCCTCTTCCAGCCAGCGCGTCTGTTCGTCCCAGAACTTCGCCCGGGCGTCACTGCTGAGCGCCACGTTGCCGAGGTCCGAATTGAGAATGACGAAATGCGCCGCGCCCCAATCGAAGCTGTAATAAGGCGACTGCACTTCGAAAAAGTCGTAGTACTTGTAGTTGCCCCGTTCGTGGTTGCCCAACACGGGGAAGAAGGCCATCTTCTTCAGCAGCGGCTTCTCGATGTCGAAGAACAGCGGCCACTGGGCCGAATCGAATCCGTCGCTCACCAGGTCCCCCGTGTGGAGGGCCACTTCGGCCTGCGTGTACTTCATGATCGAGTCGATCACCTTGCGGTGCAGATCGTGCCGCGTCCGCGTATCGCCGAAAACCACTGCCTCGAACGGCGTCGTAGCCGCGGCTGGCGTCTTGAACGATCCCTTGCCCTCCGGACGCCCGCCCAGCACGTCGTAATGAATCGTCTGTCCGGCCGGCAGCCCCGTGAAGCTGACCTTACGCGAAACCAGCGCCGGCGATGTGAGCGACGGCTTGTCAGCATCCACGCCGGCCTTGGCCTCGCCGGCTTGCACGATCCAGCCCACCGTGGCGGACCTGCCCGTGGCGTTGACCACATACGGCCCGCCGATCACCTTCTCCTGCGCAGCCGCGGCCGCGCACAAAGCCAGCAAACAAACCAGTATTCGAATCATGCTTTCATCGCTCCTTACTCCACCTTCAAGCGCACACGGCGCTCGAAGTAGTTTCCGGCCATACCCTTCTTCGCGTCGCCCTTCACCGAGTCGCCCCGGGTGAGCATTACCTGGAGTTCGATCTCGGCATCAGCGGCGTCATCTCCGGCCCGAACCGTCATCGGAAGCGCGGTCAGGGGCGCGCGCGAGTAGGCATCTACCGAGTCGCCCACTATGCGGCAGGACATTGGCAGGTTGACCATCCATCCCGCTGCGAATTTGTTGAGTGAGCTGGGATCGGCGATTCGCTTGGGATCCACGTACAACCAGGCGTTGCGGAATGGCGCTGGTCCCGCCGCGTCGGCTTTCCAGCCGATGACGGTTACAACGGTCTTCAACTCGCCGCGCCTTGCCGAGATCAAGAACGTCCCATCGCCTTGTCTCAAGGACTTCCCCGAGGTTTTGTCCAGAATGTCGATAATCAGGCCTGCGGGGTCCTTCCATGGTCCATCGCTCGAGTGACAGCTCAGGCAGTTGCGGGCCGGGCCCAGAATGCCGACCGCGGGCGGATATGCGAAAGCTGTATGGGCGCCAATCGCGACCAGGCACGAGAGGAGGCCGATGAGGGAGGCTCTGCGTAAGTGGGCTCGAACGGTTCTCATGATGTCTTTCCTTTCAGTAGGCTCTTGTCGAATATGCGAATCAGCGCCGGCAGGAAAACCACGCTCGAAATCGAGGACAACAGCTGATGTCGATCAAATACACCCGCCGTCCGTTGCCGCCGCACGGCGAATCGACCACCGCGCACCGTCAAGCCCCCAGCCAGATCCTTCACGCGATCACTCGTATACTCTATCCCATCGTCACGGCTTGATGCGGCCGGGGAGTTCGGGCAGGTTCGCAATGTCCAGGCCGAGCGCCATCCCAAATCGTGCGAACTGCTCCATGCCCGAGAAGTCCCATTCTTCCGCGTATTCGTCGCTGGGTTGGTGGTAGCTGCCCGTCATGCGCTTCTGGACCGCTACCAGCGAGTCCGGCAATGGCGCCACTCGCGATGCGCCCATGTTCACGGAGAACGCCGGCACGCCCACCTTGGCGAACGAGAAATGGTCGCTGCGGAAATAGCTGCCCTGGCCGGGCCGCAGGTCGGGGTCGATGCCCAGTTGGTGCCTCGCCGCAACGGCTTGCACGACGCCGAGGAACGACGTCCGTTCGGCGCCTGTCATGACAGTCGACTTCACTCTTCCGAATGGCGCGTAACTGTCGAAATTCAGATTCGCTGCCATCTTCGCCGCCGGCACCGGCGGATTCTGCGCCAGGTAGCTCGACCCCAATAAGCCGCTCTCTTCCGCCGTCACGGCCACGAACAGCGCGCTGCGCCGCGGCTTCGGCTCCATCGACGCCCAGGCGCGGGCCATCTCGATCAGCATCGCGCAACCGGTCGCGTTGTCCAATGCGCCGTTGTAGATCGAATCGCCGTTCACCGCTTCGCCCACGCCCAGATGATCCCAATGGGCCGTGTACACCACCGCTTCCTTCGACAACTCCGGGTCCGACCCCTCCACGCGTCCGGCCACGTTATACGTCTCCACGTCTTCCACCTTGTTCACCAGGTCGAGCTTCAGCCTCACGCCGAGCGCGACGGGCTTGAAACCTTTCGTATCGGCCAGCTTCAACATCGCGTCCACCGTGCCGCCCGACATCGCGAACAGCCTCTCGCCAGAGCCTCGCGTCATCCATCCGGCGAAACCAAGCGCGTGCGCGCCCGCGGCCCGCGCCACTTGCGGCTGCGGCCTGCCGTTGGCCTTCACCACCTGATAGCCATAACCCGCCGTCACGTCCGTATGGACGATCACAACGACGGCGGCGCCCCGCCGGGTAGCCTCTTCGTACTTGTAGGTCCAGCGGCCATAGTAGGTCAGCGCCGGTCCGCCGAAGAACTTCGGATCCTCCGACGGCGGATCGTTGGTGAACAGGATGACGGCCTTGCCATTCACGTCCACGCCGGCGTAATCGTCCCAACCAAATTCTGGTGCGCTGATGCCATGTCCAACAAAGACCATCTCCGCATCCACGGCCACCTTCGGCTCCTGCCTCTGCGAATGCCCGGCAAACTCTTCCAGCCACTTCAGTTCGATCTTCTGCGTTCCTTTGCTCATCACGAGTACAGGTGAGCCTTCCATCGTGATCAGCTTCAGCGGAACCCGCTGCCGGTAGGTCCCATCCGCCGCGCCCGGCTTCAGTCCCGCGGCGGCAAACTGCGATTCGATATACTCCATAGCCAACGCACCGCCCCGCTGGCCCACGCCGCGGCCCTCCAGCAGGTCGCTCGAAAGAAACTTCACATGCGGCCTGATCCGCTCGCCTTGAATGGCCCCAATCTGAGCGTGAGCCGCCGCGCAGAGCAGCAGAGCAATCATCAACGAGTTCATCTTCCAGACTCCTTTTTCATCGCCAAACGCGTAGCAAACCGGTTCACATCCACGATGAACCTTTCATGGACGCCCTCACCGATCAGTTCCTTCTCGTCATGTGCCTCGACGGCAAACGTCACCCGGTTGCCTTCCACTCCCGTAACGCGCGCCCGAAACGTCACGCTCATGCCCGTCGGCGTCGCCGCCAGGTGCCGTATGTTCACAACCGTCCCCACGCTGTCCCACCCCTCCGGCAGCAGCGGCTTGAGCGCATCGCGCGAGGTCCACTCCATGAATGCGATCATGTGCGGCGTTGAAAGCACGCGCGCCTTCTCGTTGCCGAGGAAGTTTGTCGTCTCTTCGGGCGTAACCAGGATTCGGCGCTCGCCGCTGGTCCCCAAGGGGATGGTGTCCATGTCATCATGGTAACGTGCGGTTGGCGGTACCCTCGCGGTCGGAAACTGCATCTGAATAAGCAGAGTTCATTTACCGGAGCACTTGCGAGTTTGCGTCGACTTCTGATTCCCGTCCTTGCCCTGACCTTCATCCTGCCTGCCGCTCCGTCGGATACGGCCTCTTCCATCCCGCCATTCTGGGGAGTCGGGGGCGATGCCGATGCTGACAGGCAGGGCGAACAGGTGCTGGCCAAGTACTTGGCCGTCTCCGGCCGGGGCATGGCCCGAGGCTTCTCGTCCGTGGCGCGCTTTTTCGGCAAACTGCCCAAGATGAACAAAGCGGCCAGCCTGGCCGCCAGGCGCCACATCGACACCGGCGGTTCTGTCGAATACACCGACGTGATTGTCCGTGCGGGCGACTCAACCGTTCAGAAGGACGTGATTGCTCGTTTCATGAGCGGCGAGGTCGAATCCACCACGCCTGACCCCGCCAAGGACAAGGACCGCTTGGCCGTCGCCATCACGCCCGACAACTACAAGTTCAAGTACAAGGGTGTCCAGCAGATCACCGGCAAATCCATCCACGTCTTCGAAGTCAGCCCGAAGAAAAAGCGCGTCGGCCTCTTCAGAGGCGAACTCTGGATCGACGCTGAAACCGGCCTCACCGTGCGCGAGGCTGGCCGCTTCGTCAAAAGCCCGTCCATCTTCCTCAAGCGCATCGACTTCGAACGCCAGTACGCCATCCTGGATGGCGTCTCCGTGCCCAAGTCGCTCTCCTCGCGGATCCAGACCCGCTTCTGGGGTATGGCTGAACTCGAAATCCACTACACCGACGTCACCTGGGATCCGGAATTTTTTCTCGCCGGCTCCTCAGCCTACTGATCCCGGTTCTACACTGGGATTTGCCGCGTAAACAGATCCTGGCCGTTTTAGCCTTCGTCCTGCTCCTGCGCCTGCCCTTCCTCAACCAGGCCATCCAGGGCGACGACTACTATTACCTCGCCGCCGCCCAGCACGTCCAACTCGATCCGCTCCACCCCCATCACGCCCGCTACGTCTTCCTCGGCGAACTCATCGACATGCGCGGCCACCCCCATCCTCCCGGCAACGCCTGGATCCTCGCCGCCCTACTCGCCGTCATCGGCGCCATCCGCGAACCCCCCTTCCACGGCGTCTACATCGCCTTTTCTCTCATCGCCGCACTCTCCACCCTCTGGCTCGCCCGCCGCTTCGTTCCCCGCCGCGCACTCGAAGCTACCCTGCTCTTCTGCGCCGTACCCGCCTTCGTCGTCAATGGCGCTTCTCTTGAAGCCGACCTCCCGCTGCTCGCCTTCTGGCTCCTCAGCGTCGTCCTGGTGATGAAGACATCCGAGGACGTGCGCTACGCCATCCCCGCCTCGCTCTCGATGGCGATATGCGCCCTGATGGCCTATCAAAGCGTCCTTCTCATCCCGCTGCTCGCCTTCTGGCTGTGGCGGGAGAAACGCCTCCGGCTATGGCCCCTGCTCCTCGTACCCGCCCTCACCCTGGCCGGTTACCAGATCTTCGAACGCCTCTCCTCCGGCGACCTGCCCGCGCAGGTCCTCGCCGGCCACTTCCAGACCTACGGCCTGCAACGCCTCGAGATGAAGCTCAAGAACGCCATCGCCTTGTCCGGGCACTTGCTGGTTATGCTCTCGCCCTTCGCCGTCTGGGCGCTGCTGCGCCGCCGCCAGGCGTTTCTCACCTACTGGGTCGTGCTGTTCTTCGCCGCCGCGTTGGTTCTGTTCTTCGCCGGATCGGCCCGCTACCTGCTCCCCCTCGCCGCGCCACTCGCCATCCTCCTCGCCCTGCATTACGAAGACCGCCCGCTCGTCCTCGCCGCCGCATTCCTTTGGAGCCTCTCCATCGGACTCGGCCTCGCCTGGGTCAATGACCAGCACTGGGACGCTTACCGCACGGCCATCCATGACGCCCGCCTGCCGCTGCCTGACGGCTCGGCGCGGCGCCTCTGGGTCAACGGCGAATGGGGGCTGCGCTATTACGCCGAAGCCGCCGGCGCCATCCCTATCCTTCGCGGCCAGACCCTGCGTCCCGGCGACATGCTCATCACATCCGAACTCATGTCCGCCGTCCCATTCACCACCGGCGGCGGCGTCCGCGTCGAACAGTCGTCCACCCTCATCACGCCCACCCTGCCCCTTCGTCTCATCGGCTTGGGCTCGCGCTCGGCGTATTCCTCGGTTGGCTTCGGCCTCTGGCCTTTCGACATCACCAGCGCCCCGGTCGATCGCATCTCCATCTCGACCATCATCGAACGCAAGGCCACCCTCTCCTGGCTCGAAATGAGTTCAGCCGCCATCGACCCCCAGATCGTCTCCGGCGTCTATGAGGTCGAAGACGGCCAGTGGCGCTGGGCGTCGCCTCGCGCCGTCCTGCTGCTCAAGCCGCCCTCCACGCCCACGCCCATCCGCGTCAATCTCTACCTGCCCGAACCTGCCCCTGGCCGCCAGGTCAGGATCGAACTGAACGGCGCTGTGATCGATCGGCGCACCCTCGCCGGACCCGGCATGAACGAGATCCTCACCGCCCCGCAATCAGTTTCCACCGAAACCGCCACCCTGACCATCTCGATCGACCGCGGCTTCACCCCGCCCGGAGACAGCCGTAATCTCGGCTTCATCCTTACGGGCGCCGGTTTCCGGCCCTAAGAACCGCCTCGGCCACAACGTTTGAGTTCGTTTGGAAGTCCAGAACTTCGACCGACTCGCCCCTCGGCGCCCATACTCTCGCGTCGCTCGGCCCAAACATCGCTACAACGGGAGTCCCCACCGCTGCCGCCAGGTGCGTCGGTCCTGAGTCGTTCCCCAAGTAGACCCGCGCCCCGGCCAGAAACTCAACCAGTCCCCCCGTCCGCTCAAATCGCCACGCCCCCTCCAACTCTTCTTCCGGTCCGGCGCACCACCTGACCTCCATCGTCCCGGCCAACCTCTCCGCCACGGCCCGGAAGCTCTCGACCGGCCAGTTCTTCTTCCTGCTTCCCGAAAACGGATGGATCACCGCATACCCCCCAGCCCGCCTCTGCACAGGCACCCGTGGCACGCCTCCGGCCTTCGCGCCAGCCTGTTCCAGGTAGAAATCCACCGCATGAACCACCCCGCCGTCCCCCGGCAGCGCTGGCAGGAACGTCGCCTTGACGCCCAACCCGCTCAGCGCCTCCCTGAATTCCGGCCGCGCCGTTCCATACCAGGAGACGATCTCTTCAAAAGATTCGGGCCGGTCAACCAACGCCCGCGGAACCTCCGCCCCAGGCAGTTCCAATAGATCCAGCCCCGACCCCTCTATCGCCCGCACCGTCCCCAGGTGCCCCACAACGTCGGCGTTCGCCCCCGCGCACCAGATCTCGCCCCCGCCGCTCAACCACTGTTCCGCGGCAGGCAACCACACAACCGTGTCGCCCAGCGCGCCCGGACGGATCAGTAGCCGTTTCACTTACTCAAGCAGCAACGGCAGCCGCACCTCAACCGTCTTCGGCGGGAAGCACATCTTGTCGTTACAAGCCTGATACCGCAGTTTTCCGGTCACTGACGCCGGACCCGGCTGTCCCGTCTCCCCGCGCTTGAACTTCGTCACGATCTCAAACTGCCCGCTCACCACCGACAACGGCGCTTCGGCGAATTCGTACTTCTCCATCGACGCCTTCGGATACACCGTCTCCACCGCTTCCACCGCACCCGTGCCCCACGTCATCTTCAATGGGATCAGAAACGTCTCCGACGGCGTGTTTGAATTCGCATGACAGCCCGCCGGCATCGCCACTTTCAACCGCTGCTCGGTCAATCCCTTACGCGCCACCCTCAGCTTCGCCGGTTCCGCCACCGACACCGCGCACTGCTGCGCCGCCGCCGGCGCCGCGATCAGTGCCAGGCTAGCGCAGAAGCTCAGCAATCTCATCTTCGTAGTCCCTTTTCATCACCAGCCCGATATGCGTCGCTGCGATCTTGCCTTCACGGTCGATCAGGAACGTGGTCGGCAACGCCTCAACCCCCCCGTAAAGCTGGCCCACCGCGTCCGTCCCCACCATCACTCGGTAGTTCACCTGCTTGGCTTCGATGTAGGGCTTCACCGCATCCCACCCGTCCTCGTCCATCGACACGCCCAGTACGGCAAATCCCTGGTCCTTGTACCTCTTCTCAAAATCGGCAAACCACGGAATCTCCAGTTTGCACGGCCCGCACCAGGTCGCCCAGAAGTTCAACAGGACCACCTTGCCCTTGTAGTCCGATAACTTCACCTTCCGCCCATCGGCGTCGGTCAACTCGAAATCCGGCGCCTGGTTTCGCTTCTCGCCATGCTTCAGCGCCGTCTCGGCCGGCTTTGTCTCAGCCGGCGCACTTCCGCACCCCATCGCAGCCAGGGCAAAGGCAACCGCCATCACTCGCACTAGGTTTGTTCGCATTCTTGTCTGTCCAATTTCCTCGCAGGGGCCTCTCTCGTGGTTAGATGCGCCAGACGCCATTCCAGTGACTCTTCAATTCCTCGAAAAACCGCTCTCTCCGCCTCACCCGCCTCTTCCCCAAATCCCGATCCTGATCACCGCGTTCCCCCGTCGCCACCCAAGCCCCCGTATCGCAAAAACTCTCCGAAACATACTCTCTCCACCGCCGCGTCCTCAACCGCCCATCTTCCGGCGTCAATTGCCGCCGCCGCCATTCCGCCGACCAGCCAAACTCGCCACGCTCTCTCTCCCCCATCAGCAGCGCCCCCCATGCCCGCCGCCTCTCGTTGCTCAACTTCAACCACGTGAAGTGAAACAACTCATGCGCCACGATCCGCGGCATTTCTCCAGGCGTCTTCGCCAGCGCCGCATCCAGCACCACCACCCTCGCCCTCAGGTACGACGCCGCATGGACCTCCGCGCCCCTTCCCGGCCCCGTCTCCAGCCGCCCTCGCCTCACCCTCAACCCATCCGCGAACCGCCACGCCACCGGCGCCCCATCAAAGCCCGTCAGGCCCTCCAGCGCTGCCTTTAACGCTTTGCCGGCGGGGCTTCGGTCAGAAACTTTTCGTCCTTGACCTCCACCTGCACCGACTTCCGCACGTCTGCCATCCATTTGTCGAACTGCTCCCTCTGAAGTGCCATGTAGACTTCGTTCCGAATCGCGTCCAACTCAGGCACGATGAACTTCTCCAGCCGGAAGACGTAATATCCGTTCGCCTGCCTGACCCCATCCGATACCTCACCCGGCTTCAGGCCGAACACGATCGTCTTCACCGGCGCCGGCAGGCTCTCATCGGCCGGATTGAACGGCGGGAAATCGCCGTCTTTCGCCTTCGAATCGGCATCCTCGCTGTACTTCTTCACCAGTTCCACGAACGGCTCGCCCGCCCTCGCCCGCTTCACCAGATCTTCCGCCGTCTTCTTCACCGCCTCTTCGTCCCTCGTCCCGCCTTCCGGGACCGGCGGGAACGGCAGATAAATGATCTTGGTCTGCGCTCGGGAGAATTCGGCCTTGTGCTCGGCGTAGTACTTCGCCTGATCCTCCGCCGTGTTGCTTAAGTCCCGCTGGGCTTCGCTCATCATCGCCGTCGCCAGCAACATCGTCCGGTTGTAGGCCAGCCTCGACTTGTACGGCTCGAATGTCGGGATCTTCTTCTCGTCGGCGATCTGCTCCAGCTTCAGGGTCAACGCCAACTGCTCAAGAAAGGCCCGCTTATTGGCGCGGTAGTTCACCGCTACGCCCCCGCCCACCGCGTTGATAAGTGCTTCGAGTTCGGTCCTCCGATAGCCCTTCCCATTCAAACTGACAACGACCGGATCCGGATCGTTCGGTACAATCGGCCCCTGACCATAAGCCGCAATCCCGGCCAAAGCCAATAACATCAATGGTTTCATCATCTTCTTCTCAAATGGTAGCATGGCGGCATGGCCGCTCTGCTGCTCGATATCTCCGTCTGGTCGGCCGACCTCGCCAACCTCGAATCCGAATTCCGCCGCCTTGCGCCCGCGGCCGGCTCCTTCCACTTCGACGCATGCGATGGCCATTTCGTCCCATCTCTTCTCTTCTTTCCCGCCCTGATCGCCCGCCTCCGCCCCCTCACCTCGATCGAGTTCCACCTCCACCTCATGGCCACCCGGCCTCTGGACCTTCTGCCCGCCTTCCTCGACGCCGGGATCGACCGTGTCACGCTCCCAATCGAAACCGGCAAACGCGTCTCTCCCGCCCTCGACTATGTCCTCCAACGCGGCAAGCAGACCGGCCTCTCCATCGACCTCGACACCGAACTCATCCAGATCAAGGATTACGTTCCTCGCATCTCCCGCGTCCTCGTCATGGGAACCCAGATGGGCGTCAAGGGCTGTGATCTCGACCCGCGAGCCTGCCCCCGCATCTCGGAACTCCGCCGCCTCTTTCCAACCCTCGAAGTCTTCGCCGACGGCGGCATCCGTGAACACACCGTCCCCCGGTTGCGCCAGGCCGGCGCCCACGGAATTGTCCCAGGCTCGCTTGTCACAAACGCCGAAGACCTCGACGCGCGCCTCGCCTGGCTGCGCTCTCTGTGAGCCTCGCGTCCCGTCTCCAAAGTCCGCTGAACAATCGTAGGGCGGACGCCCTCGTCCGCGCCGGACCCCCCGGTCCGGCTCCGCTGGAGCGCCGCATCCTCTGCGCACATCCCGGCGTGCAAGCCTTCGCGCGCGGCAAAGCCGCCACGCCGCTATCGAGCGTCGCGGCAGGCGGAGTGTGACAAGTGCAGGCTAAAGCGCCAGCGCCCCGCCGAAGACCATATCCTTCGGCTTGAACTTCGTCTCCACCGTCATCGGACCTAATTTCACCACCAGCTTCACTTCCTTCTCTTCAACCGCAATCGGATCCGACTTCGGGAAGAAGAATTGGAACGTAGGCCCTATTGCGCCCGGGAGGATCCTCACCCCCTCGGGCCTCGCCGGTTCCTTTTCTTTGCGCACGAGCTTGGCCGCCTGCAACATGCGGTCCTGCAACCGCTTCAAATCCTCTTGTGTCAGCGCCGCCCTGTCACCCTGCTGGCCCTGCTGCCCGCCCTTCGCGCCACCTTGCGGCCGGCCCATCGGGACCCTCATGCCCTCAACGGTGATGACATAGAAGTTCGCCGCTTTCTCGGCCAGTTCCTTCGGAAACGGATTCTGGACATCCAGCTTTCCGAAAGCCTCGCGCACAGGCGCCGCCGAGTCCCACCGCACTTGCACCGCGGGCATCGACGGCATCCCGCCGCCGCCCGTCTGACCGCCCCCGCCGCCAGTCATGTCTCCTCCACTCCCCGCTTCGGCGCTCGGCGCGCCTCCGCCTCCGCCTCCGCCACTCCGCCCGCCACGGCCTCCCGACGGCATGCCACTCGGCATCGCGCCCTCCATCCTAGGCGTCGACTCGCGCGCCCAGGGCGAGTTCTCCGTCATCTTCTTCGCTTCTTTTTCCGACCAGTCCGCCGGTTTCTTCTCTTTCCAGAAGTCGCCCGCCAACAACAGTACGGGGACGGCAAACAACAACGCTGCGGTCTTCATGTGCGAATACTAACAGAGAAATCCGGGCGCCGGCACGCCGAACCCGGCTGTTCCGAACCCGATTCTCCTATCTTGCGGTCACCCGGCTACCGGCTGCTCCACCGCGTCCATGCCTCCATGAAATCCTTGCCCTTATATCGGATCGTCCGCGGACCAACCCTCTCGACCCCATCACGCAATACAGCGTCCGGCGGCGGCGTGTTCCGCGTCGTCAACTCCATCTCGATCACCACCGGACCCGTCACCTTGTACGGCCTCACGGTTGCCCGTTTCTTCCAGGCCGCTGCCGCCTTCTCCTCAATCAAGGCCTGCGCCGCACTCGCGCTCATCGAGTCGCAAGCGTAATACGCCAACCCATCTTTCACCACCGCCGCCTCGGCCTCGGGCACAATCGCCTTCAGGTCCTCGGCCGCCGCCCGGTCGCCGCTCAGGAAGATTACTGGAACGTCGAACGCTCCGGCCAACGCCGACCGTGTCTCGATTTCGCCCACTTCCTTGCCGTTCATCGTCAGCGTCTGGATCCCAAGCGACGAGTAGCTGTGAGCCATGACGGCTCGCGCCCGGTTCGCCCGTGCATGTTGTCCCAGGAATGCCACCGCCGCGAATCTGCCGGTATCGAGCAGCATTTTCGGACCCAGCGAACCCGTGATCAGCCTCGCCCGGTCATGGATCGTCAGCGCCGACAAGCTCCAGCTCCCTCCATGTCCGTCCCAAACCGCCACCTCAGCGGCGCCTGCCTTCAGAAACCCGCTCACCGCGGCGTTGATCTCCCCCGTCAGCAGTTTCTGCATCTCCTGATTGCCCTGCTCCACCTGCCCCTGCCGGCAAATCCCAGCCACGCCTTCAGCGTCCGTAATGATCAATACGGCGTTCGGTTGCTGCCCGGCCGCAGCCAGCGCGATCAGTCCCAAAAGGATGAGTCTCATGTCCTGTACTCTACTCTCCCCGCCCGCCCGTTGCACTCCTCCGCCCCC
>CAZLDN010000110.1:0-16693 GCA_964558355.1 uncultured Candidatus Solibacter sp. | reverse complement strand
GCCGCAGGTGGCGAGGCGTCAAGAATTGCACTTACTTACGGGAAGATTAGTAATTGCGGTGCGACCCCGATCCCGGCAGCACGCAGGCGACGGCGAACTCGGCGCCTGCCTGGACGGCCGTAGCCAGACGGGAGCGAATCAGGGCAGACTGGACCCCCTTGTTGCGTCCTTCAACCACGGTGGCGTCGCCATAGAGTATCGCCACGCCGTTGCATATTGACATCGCGGCGCCGCCACCGTTGGCGAGGAACGCCTGGCCGAAATCGCGGATCGACGCCATCATGGACGTCATCTCCTCGGGGGGATCGTCGAGGCCGGTGAAGCCGCGGGCGACGGTGTGGCACCAGAGCGCCGTATCCGCGGGTTCGATTGCGCGCACATCGAGCGACGCTGGCGGCTGGTAACTGGCGTCGTGGACGAGTAGCGGACGCGCCATCACGTTGTTGAACTCGATGACCTGGTAACCGCGCTTGGTGATCTCTTCAATGATGCCCGCGTCAGCCATCGGGCAGAGATCGATCAGGCAGTCGCTGCCGCGGTCGAAGTAGAACTGCTCCATGCGGTCGAACCCGGCCGGGCTGGCGTGAGCCGGGTCCATGCCGGCGCCGAGGGTGTGGGTGAGCGGGCTACCCACCCCGGCGAAGATCGCGCATCCGCCGAGAGCGGCTTCCGCTTCTGCGCCGGGAGTCGCCGCGGCCATGGCGAAGCCGTTGGCGGCCTCGGCGGATTCCAGGCGCGTGGCGAGAGCAAGGTCCGATCCATGGAGTTGCATTCTCAAAGTGTAGCCGGGGGCGGGAGTACTGATCTATCCCGGATGGCAGGCGGTTGGCGAGTAGTGTGGCGAGCACAAGCGCCGGAGAGAATCAGATTCCGATCATGGTAGCCGATGGCGGTTCGATTTGGTCCGCCCGTTTCCATTCCGCCCTCAACTGTTGTATGTTTTGATCCACAGGAGACGAAATCGAGATGAAGTCCGCTTTGGTTCTGTCTTGCGCAATCGCCATGCTTTGCTTTGCCGCGCCCGCCCAGGCGCAGGAAGACGGGGGTTATGGCGAAGGTCTATCGGTCCCATACGTCCCCACGCCGCAGAGCGTCGTCAGAGGGATGCTGCAACTGGCCAAGGTAACCAAGGACGACTACGTCATTGACCTCGGTTGCGGCGACGGGCGGATCGTGGTTATGGCCGCGTCCGAGTTTGGCGCGAAGTCGTTGGGTTACGATCTCGATCCGCAACGGATCGAGGAAGCCACCGCCAATGCCGCGACGGCGAAGGTGAGCGAGAGGGCCAAGTTCATCAAGAAGGATCTGTTCGAGGCCGAAATCAAGGACGCCACAGTGGTGACGCTCTACCTTCTGCCGTCGGTGAACGAGAAGCTGATGCCGCGGCTGCTTGGCGAATTGAAGCCCGGCACACGCATCGTCTCGCACAGCTTCCGCATGGGCGAATGGAAGCCGGATGAGACCAAGGAGATCGATGGCCGGACGGTCTACCTGTGGACGATCAGGGCGAAGCCGGCCGGACAGTGACAGAGCCGGCTCCGTGCTGATGCTACGGACGACTATATCGCTTGCCGGAATCCCCTGGCGCGGCTACTCGCCGCCGGCCTTGGGTTGGTTTGGTTGCCAGAGCATTTCGGCTACGCCCGACTTCGCGCTGGCCCATCGGCTTTGGACGAAGAAGGCGTCACTGAGGCGATTCAGGTAACGGATGTTGAGGGCTTCGGCGTTCGAGACTCTATCGAGGGCAACGACCAACCGCTCGGCGCGGCGGCAAACGGTCCGGCAGACATGAAGTTGAGCGTTCAACGCCGATCCGCCGGGCAGCACGAAACTCCTCAACTCGGGCAACTCCTCGTTCATCGCGTCGATCTCGCGTTCGAGTTGTGAGATTTCGGCTTCGGTCACTCGTGGCTGCCGCGGGCCGACATCGGCGGGCAGCGTGGCCAGCACCGATCCCAGGTTGAAGAGTTCATGTTGAATTCTCGTCAGGGACTTTCGCAGGCTGGCGAGCTCAGAGGCGCTGGCCATGGAGGCGGCCAGTCCGGTGTGGCTATTGAGTTCGTCTACCGTGCCATAGCACTCCAGACGCAGGTCGTCCTTGCCTACGCGCTGACCGCCGACTAGGCAAGTCTCGCCCTGGTCGCCGGTCCTGGTGTAAATCCGGTTGAGCGCCAGCACAGGTTCCCTGAATGGTTTTTCGTCCATGATGAATCTACTATTCTAGGATGCGTGCGGCTGACGCCGGACGCGATGATTTTTCGAGCGGTTGAATGGCATCCCTACGGACGTGCGTTGACCGTCTATACTGAAGACTGAACCATGATGGACGCTCGGGTGAGCGCCTTGGTGGTTTGACTTGGCCCTGACGGTGACAACCACAGTGCCAAACTGATTGCCCGCGCCCCTCGGGGACGTCGGCATGGAAGCGATCTACACGGGGCAGCGGAGACCGCCAGAAATGGAAGCCGCCGCGCTCCAAGAGGACGTGCAGGTGATCGGCAATTCGATCCGCTCCGGCGCCCACTTGGCCATTGTGCCCCGCGTGGTTCAACTATCAACAAAGAAGGAGCCCGGCGGCTTGTTTGCCGCCGCCAGCGGAACGGTCCTCGATGAGGACGCCGCAACACAGGAAAACATGGAGGTCGGCGCGGTCACTGAGCCCGGCGCACCGGTTGAGAACGCGGCGGATCAAGTCCGCCGGACGCTCTCTCGAAATGCCTGAACGCCGTTGGCAGACAAGCCACGCCCGCCCCACCGAAACAATCTGTTAGGATTTTGAATCAAACAATATGCATGACCGACTGACCATAGCGGTGTTCGTCGACTACGACAACATCGAAATCGGCGTGAAGTCCACGCTGCGGCGCGACTTCGACGTCGCGCTTGTCCTCGACTCACTCAAGGAGCGGGGCGACATTGTCGCCAAGTTCGCCTACGCCAACTGGAGCAGGCAGGAAGGCGCCACCCGCCAGATGGCCGAAAACGCCGTCCAGATGGTCCAGCGCATCCCGTCGCCGCGCGGCGACAAGAACGGCGCTGACATCAATCTCGCTCTCGACGCGCTCGAAATGGCCTTCACGCACGACCACGTGAACGCCTTCGCCGTCGTTAGCGGCGACTCCGATTTCATCCCCCTCGTCAATAAACTGAAGGAGTACGGCAAGACCGTCTTCGTCGTTGGCGGACGGGCATTCACCTCGACGATCCTCCAGCAGAACTGCCACGAGTTCGTTAGCTATGAATCGCTGCTGAACGTGGAACCGGTGCATGTGCAGGTGCAGGTGCAGCCGCAGGTGCAGGGTCCGCCGCAGCAGCGCGACGACCGCGACCGCGGCGGGGACAGGGGCGGCGACCGCAACAAATTCCGCAAGGATCGCGACGACCGCCGGCGCGATCGCGACGAGCGCCGCGACAAGGAGCGCGAACAGCAGCAACAGCAACAGCAGAACCGTCCGGCCCCGCTGGATCTCATTCTCTCCATGCCGCTGGTTGAACGCGCCCTGCATGTGCTCGAGCGCCGGAATGTCCAGCCTCAACTGGGGCTGCTGAAATCCACCATGCTGCAACTCGACTCGGCTTTCAACGAGTCCGCTTACGGGGCGCGCAGCTTCTCCGATTTCATCGAACGCCTGAAGAAGGCCGATTTTGTGCAAGTCAAGGGCGGCGGCGGGCGCTGGTTCATCGAGCGCAAGCACAACCTGCAGCACGACAAGCCGATGCCGAGACCCGAGGAGGCGCTCGAACATCTGCGCGAGGTTCTCGAGATCCATCGCATCGACTTCGAACTCGATGGCGGCCGTTCGGTGGACGAACTCGAAGCCTGGATGAAGGAGGAGTTCGCCGACTTCGACCACATGCGCTACGGCTTCCCTGGCTTCATCGAATTCCTCAACTTTGCGCAGGACCGCCTGGTTGTCCGGCTTGAGCCGCACGCGGAGTCCGGCCTTATCGTCAATCTCGGCGCCGAGTTCTATCCGCCGGCTCCTCCCGAGAAGGACATGAAGGAAGAGGATCTGCTCACCGAGCACGACTTCGTACAGCCGATCGTTCGTGGACAACCTACAGCGACCGGCGAGATCCCGCTGCCCGAGGAAACGGCCAAGCCGAAGAGGCGTCCCCCGACCACCAGGAAGAAAGCCTCCCCGTCCTCTTCAAGCGCGAACGCACAGGCCAAGCCGGTTCGCAAGTCCCGCCGCAAGAAGGCCGAGTAACCGGAGTAGACCATGATGGAACGTATCTTTCCGCCTGAATCGCCGTCGCCACGCGGGCCGTACTCGCCCGTCATTCGCGCCGGTGATTTCGTTTTCGTGTCGGGACAGGGTCCGGTGGACCCTGTCGCCGACCAGTTTTCCTATGGCGACATCCAACACGAAACCCGCATTACGCTCGGTAACGTCAAGCGCTTGCTTGCGTCCGCCGGCGCGACTCCCGCCGATGTCGTGAAGGTGAACGTCTATCTGCGCGACGGCTTACACTTCGCCGCAATGAACGAGGTCTACCGCGAGTTCTTCGGGGACAAGTTCCCGACTCGCACCACTGTCGCAGTCGCCTTCGCCGACCCGAAGATGCTGATCGAAATCGACTGCATCGCCTACTCCCCGCGCTGACGCCAAATCTTGAATCCGAGGGCCGCTGCCGCCGCGGCGGCCAACCCGGTGACGAGAACCCGCAGCCAGTCCGCCGGTTCTTCATACTGTTCGCCCGCCTGCCACCCGATCCCTCCAAGCAATTGCTCGAATCCTGCCGTGGCTGTTCCCGCCTGCGTCACGAGTTCAATCTCCAGGACACCGTGCTTCCCGAGAAAATAGACGAACCGGTTCTCCACCCGCCTTCCCCCGCTTTCCTGCGTTTTCAGCCCGAATTCGAGCCGTCCCGTTCGCCGATCGAAACTCGGCTTCATGGCCCAGTCGAGCACCTCCAGAGTCTCGCGGCCGTGGCGAGTCCGCTCGCGGTTGGCTGACGTGCTGCCAGCCCGGATCGCCGCGGCGATCTCTTCCGGCTTTGGATTGCGCGCCTCGAACCCAAGCGACGAATAGGTCCGCCAGCAGAAGACCGCGAACCAGTCCAGTCCCGGCGGTCCGGCCACGCCTGCTTCGCCGCCGCCGGGCGGATTTCCCGTGAATCCGAGAAACCGCCGCGCCGCGCCGCCGTCCGCCCAGATCATCCCTTGTGGCAGACGCAGTCGTGCGCCAGTTCCTATGTTTGCCGTCAAGGGACCGAACTGCCAGTGGATCTCGGGGACGGTCTGTCCGAACGAGGTTGTGAAGATTAACAGGAGCAGCCAGCGCCCCATGGTTTCACCGCCGCGTCCGCGTGGAGGCCCTGCGGCGAGTTGCGGGTGGCTTGGACGCCTCGGGAGACACGACCGTCGCTGGAGGCCTGTTCACCGGGGGACGGCGGACGAGATAGCGGACCCAGCGGATCTCCGCGCCGGGAAGGTCAAACTCCTCGCGCCAGTAAGCGCCGAAGCGGTCTTCCAGTTCACGGCCCTTCTCGTCGGAAGCGCGCAGGGCTTCCAACAGCGCCTCGGAAGGCATCAGAGTATTTCGCAGACGGGCGGAAAGAACGGCGAAGTCCTGCCGGTCGCCGAGCAGCGACTGAATTCGCCTGACGGCTTCGATACGCGCTTCGAGACCCGGCCCGTAGAGCGGCCTGAAGATCTCAAGCGTGTACCTGAACCGCTTTGAAGCCAGCCGGAATGCGTGAAACCGCGCCGGATCGGTTCCCGTCGCGGCCGCCCTCCCAAGCGCGAAAAACTCCGCCACGACGGCCGGCAGGCGCAGGCGGACGTTCTCGCCCGCGCTCGCCATTGAATCCCATCCCATCGAGGTCTTTTTCTTCACTGTGGCGGGACCTCCGCCACGTGCTCCGGCCCAAACACCTGCGGCCAGTTCAGTTCAGGAGCCGAGGCGCGTAGCCCATAGACCTCGCCCAGTAATTCCAGGCTCTCCCGCCTTCTCGTTTCTTGCATAGACAGCAGCAGAGGTTCCTGGTCCGGTACGCCCAACTTCTGAAGCCGCTCAATGCCGACATCGAGATCGCGCACCGATCCCGCCGCGGTCAGCAATTCGCGCACCCGCTTGACGATCTTCTTCGAGCGCTTCGGCAGCAATGGCTCGAAGATGCGCACGGCCTGGGAGAAGCGGCGGATCGAGACACGCAGGTCATGCACTGCGTCGGCGCCGGCGGAATGCGAGATCCGTTCCATCTCCGCCAGAACTCTCTCGATCCGAGCCAGTGTTTCGCGCCTTGCGAACTCGCGCGCCGGAAGGTCCCAGTTGCGCCGTCTGTCTGTCACGCTGTCTCCTCGCTCACCGACAGGCGCTTCCCATAGACTTGGGCGAAGTCGGCTGCCGCGCTCTCGACGGCCCACCGCTCCAGGCCCGTGTCCTTTTCCGAGTGGAGGGTCAGGACGATTTGACCGTTCTGAATCCTCCCTGACACCGACTCTACTCTCTGGTCGCGGCTGCGGTCCAACGCATCGGACACCCGCAGCAGGGGCGCAAGGAACAGGACGGATCTACGTTCTTCGGGCGCCAGTTCCTGGAAGTCGGGGTGGCGTGCGGCGGGCATCGCTTTGCGATGGTAGCGGCACAACAGCGCCACGAGTTTGCGTTCGGAGGCGGTGAACCCGGCGAGGCCGGAGTTCTGGACGATGTACTGCGAATGCTTGTGATGGCTGCTGTCGCTGATCATGTGGCCGACGTCGCGCAGGTGGGCGGCGGCTTCGAGCAACCGCCCGTCCTCCAGCGGGAGATTGTGGACCTCCCGCAAGCTTTCAAAGAGTTCCCGTGCAAAATGAGCGACTTTGCGGGAGTGGCGAAGGTCGACTCCAAACCGGCGGGCGAACTGCTCCACCAGTGCCCGGTTCTCGCGGTTCAGCCGGGCGCGTTCCCGGCCGGCGCCACGCTCCGCCAGGTCGCGAATCACGCCATCGCGCACGCCTGCCGGGCAATAGGCCAGCGCCTGGACGTCGAACGTCTCCATCACGTGCAGCAGAACCGCGACGCCGGGCACGATGATCTCGGCCCGCCTGGGCCCGATGCCGACCACGCTTTGACGTTGCGCGAGCGTCATTGATGAGAGCTGCGCGTAGAGTTTCCGCACCTGCCCCTGAGTCGCCTGACGGCGGTCGGCTTCCTGCCTCCTGGCGCGCGGGATGCGATTCGCTGCGCAGACGATGGCCGACGCGGCAGCCGACGTGCCAATGGCCCGGGCAAATCCGCCACGCGCGATTCGTTTGGCCGCGGCGGCGAGTTTCTCGTCGATAAACTCATCGAGCCGCCGCAACTCCTCCTCAGCGGGCGGATCGTTCTTGAGGAAGACCGATTGCAGCCTGACCGCGCCCAATGGCCGGGAGAAGGCCACCCTCATCCTCCCCTCGTCTGCTTCAATGACCTCCGCGCTGCCGCCGCCAATGTCAATCAGCAGAATCCTCTCGTCCGGATGCGGCCAGCGCGCTTCGACTCCGAGGTGGATCAGGCGCGCCTCTTCCTGCCCCGAGATCGTCTCCACCTGGACGCCGGCTGCACGGGAAGCGGCGTCGAGAAACTCGTCGCTGTTGTTCGCATCCCGAATCGCGGCCGTCGCCACGGCTCTTACCGCCATCGGCTCGGTGGGCCGCCATTCGGCCGCCATGCGCGCCAGTACGCCACAGACGGAATCGATCGCCTGACTGCTGACGCTTCCGGTCTGGAAAACGCTCTCGCCGAGTCGGGTCACCTGGCGGCCTTCGGCCACGGTAGTCAGGCGGCCGGCCGGATCGGCATCCGCCACCATGTAGCGGACCGAATTGCTGCCAATATCGAGTGCTGCGTAGCGGGGCATCTCGGTTTTTTCGTATCCAACGATGATGCTGAAATCCAGGGGGTTGGGCTTGTGCCGGGAAGTGTCATTGTACCGGGTTCCCAGGGCCGGACGTGGGTCAGACTGTGCAGCGGGTCTTGCACATTGTACCCGGCGCGTGTGGTGGATTGGCCGAACCGCCAACCGCCGATGCGGACTCCCGCGCCCGCGGATTCGCGGCCGCAAAGTTCCCCCGGTTTGACACCCCCAGACCCCCGACCTTATACTGGGACTTACGTCACCAGAGGGTGGCGAATGCTATTGCTCCGCCCGGAAGAGTGGGCATTCCCGAGGGAATCTTAATGACGAAGAGAACATATCAGCCGAACAACCACCGCCGTGCGAAGCGTCACGGGTTCCGCACCCGGATGAAAACCAAGAACGGCCGCGCCGTGCTCGCCCGCCGCAGGGCTTCAGGGCGTCAAAAGTTGACCGTCAGTGACGAACGGGCCATCAAACTCGCCCGCTAGTCCAGCCGCGGAGAGCGGTCAGGCTCGCCTGCTGTTCACAAAGTCCAGCCGGCTGCTGAAACGCTCCGAGTTCCTGAAAGTCTATGAACTTGGAACCAGGGTGGCATCTCGAAGCTTCGTCGCTTTCTGCCTTGATGCCAAGAATGTCGACGGTCCAAAGATCGGCTTCACCGCATCACGCGCCCTGGGCAAATCGAACGTCCGCAACCGCATCAAACGCCGTGTCCGTGAAACCCTGCGCCGCGCGCTCCCACGCATCGGTCCACAGTGGCGTATCGTTATGAACCTCCGGCGAGCCGCATTTGACGCTCCGCAAGCCGACCTCGACCGCGAGGTAGAAAGACTGGTTCAAAGATGCGCGCCGTGATCGTCTTCCTTCTCCGAACGTACAAGAGGGTGATTTCCCCCCTGCTCCCTCCTGCCTGCCGGTATTACCCGACCTGTTCTGAATACACGATGGAAGCGGTCTCCAGGCACGGAGTCCTCAAGGGGCTGCTGCTCGGCCTGAAAAGGCTCAGCCGCTGCCACCCGTTCCACGCCGGGGGCCTCGACCCGGTTCCCTAGGAGTTCAAAGAATTACCAATGGCCGACAAAGATAACGGCAACACAGGTTCCACCAGTCCGTCAGGCGAGAAGAAGGAGCTCTCCATGGAGAAGCGCCTCCTGCTGGCCTTCGGCCTGATGGGTCTCGTCCTGCTGGGTTCACAGTACCTGATGCCGACTCAGCCGGCGCTCCCTAAAGCTGATAAGAAGACGGCCGAACCGGCGGCTCCGGCTCCGGTTCAGCCTTCGCCAGCGCCAAACGAACCTGCGGCCAAGACGCCTCCTTCCAAGCGTTCTCGACCGGCCAAAGCCGCCGCCGCCGTCGCCGTCGCCGACTCGGTTGAACGTCCTGGAATCGTTGTCGAAACCGACGTCTTCAAGGTCATCTTCACCAACCGTGGCGCGACCGTCAGAAGTTGGGTCCTCAAGAATTATAAGGACAGCACAGGCAAGCCCGTCGAACTTGTCAACCTCGCCGGGGAGCAGAAGACCGGCCGCCCGTTCTCCTACGCCTTCCGGAACCGCAAGCCCTCGGCCGACCTGAACAACGCCTTGTTCCAGGTGAAGGAGACGCCCGGCCAAGTCGAATTCCTATTCGCTGACGGCAAGACTTCGGCGAAGAAGGTGTTCACTTTCGAGAAGTCGATGTACCGCTCCCGGCTGGTCTCCGAGGTATCCGAGAACGGCCAGAGCCTGCCGCACTTGCTCGCGTGGCGCGGCGGCTTTGGCGACCTCACTGCCCACAACGCGGTGTCTTTGATGCAAAGCGTCCATTTCGACACCCCCACGGCCAAACTGGTGGTCGAGGAGGCCAAGATCGCCAAGGACGGCCCGGTCCTCGTCACCGGTTCGTTTGGTTTCGCCGGCCTCCAGGATGCGTACTTCGCCGCCGTCATCCTTCCCGAACCCGACCAGACAGTGGACTTCCAGACCTGGGATGACACTTTCAAGTCGCCCGGTTCCGAGGACGAGATCGCCCACGTGGGCGCCGCTTTCGGCACGCAGGGACCCATTGACACCACCCTTTTCGTTGGCCCCAAGGACCTTGATCTCCTCCGTCAGGCGCACCCGCGTCTGGAGCAGTTGGTCGATTGGGGCTGGTTCTCGTTCATCGCCAGGCCGCTGTTCCTGTTCCTCAACTGGTTCAACAACAACTACACCCACAACTGGGGCTGGGCGATCGTCATCGTCACGGTGATCATCAATACCGCGCTTCTGCCGCTGCGCTACACCACCATGCGGTCGGCCCAGAAGATGGTCAAACTTCAGCCCAAGATCCAGATCATCAACGAGAAGTACAAGGGGATCACCATGAAGGATCCCCGCAAGCAGAAGCAGAACGAGGAGATGATGGCGCTCTACAAGAGCGAGGGCATCAATCCTCTCGGAGGTTGCATCCCCATGCTGCTCCAGATGCCGTTCTTCTTCGCCTTCTTCAAGGTCCTTTCCGTCGCCATTGAACTCCGCGGCGCGCCCTGGCTTTGGGTCGGGGATCTGGCGCAACCGGAAGCCGGGATGATCCGTTATCTGCCCATCCTCATGCTCATCACCCAGGTCCTGATGCAGAAGATGACGCCCACCGCGGGCGGCGACCAATCGCAGCAGAAACTCATGATGACGATGATGCCCATCGTCCTCGTGGTTATGTTCTACAGCGCCTCCAGCGGCCTGGTGTTATACTGGCTGACTGGCAACGTGGTCGGCATCGTCCAACAGTACTTTTTCAATAAGTTGGCTCCGGTGTCCGCGCCCGTCCAGGCTGTGACGGCAAAGAAAAAGAAATAGAAATTGAGACCAGCTCGGACGGCCATGAGCGAAGAAAAAACCATCTACAACATCGATACCGCCGGCGAGAAGATTGAAGGCTTCCTTGACGCGGTCCTGGACACCATGGACCTCGACGTCACCTACGAATTCTTCGACGGCGCGGACACCAAGGCCTACTTCGAGGGGCCGTCGCTTGTCGTCAAGTTCGAGGGCGCCGAAATCGAGCACCTTCTCGCCAATAAGGGCGAAGCTCTGCTGGCGCTTGAACAGTTGACGCAGGAAGCGCTCCGAATGGCGCCAGACGAGCATGCCAAGATCTGCTTCGACGCCAACGATTTTCGCCTTCTCCGCCAGGAAGAACTACGGTTGAGTTCGCTTACCGTGGCCGAGCAGGTCCGCGGATCCGGCGAGCCGTTCCGCTTCAACCCAATGAATAGCCGCGAACGCCGCATCATCCACTTGGCGTTGCGCGACCATACCGACCTACGCACGGAAAGCGCCGGTTCTGGCCCGTTCCGGCATGTCGTCGTCTATCCGGCCGGCATGGCGTCTCTGCCCGATCCGCCTCAGCCGCCCATGGGCGCGCGGCGCGATTTCGGCGACCGTGGCGGCGACCGCCGTGGTCCCGGTGGCGGCGGCGGGCGGCGTGACGACCGGCGCGGCGGCGGTGGCGGCGGCAACCGTCGTGGTCCTGGTGGCGGCGGCGGTCGTGACCGCAGGCCACGTCGCGACCACTAGTTGGAAACGTCCCCGGATCTTCAGTCCTTTCTATGACGACCGGCGATACCATTGTCGCCATCTCCACCCCCCTTGGACCGGGCGGCCTGGGAGTGGCGCGCCTTTCCGGACCGCAGGCCCGATCAATCGCCTCCGCGTTCCTGCGCTTTGCCGAGAACCATGAGTGGCGTCCCTGGACCGCCGCGCTCGCCGATCTTCTTGATGAAGGCGGAGCGCTGGTGGACCAGGTCGTAACCACCTACTTCGCCGCCCCGCGCTCCTATACCGCCGAGGATGTTGTCGAGATCTCCTGCCACGGCTCGCCCGTCGTCCTCCGTCACACCGTCGACCGCGCCCTCAATGCCGGCGCACGTCTCGCCGAACCCGGAGAGTTCACCCTGCGTGCCTTCATCAACGGCCGCATCTCGCTGCCCGAGGCCGAGGCTGTCCACGACCTGATCAACGCCACCACGCTGCATCAGGCCAGGATCGCCGCCCAACAACTCGGCGGGTCGGTTTCACGCGCCATCGCCCCGCTCAAGAACCAACTTCTGGAACTCATCGCCTTGCTCGAAGCCGGCATCGACTTCGCCGAGGACGACGTCTCCGTCGCTGATTCGAATGAGATTTTCGACCGCATCCGGCCCGTACGAATCGGCGTCACCCGCCTGATTGACAGCTTCGCCTATGGAAAGCTGGTCCACGACGGGCTGACTCTGGCCATCGTCGGGCGGCCAAACGTCGGCAAGAGCAGCCTGTTCAACCGCCTCCTCGAGCAGGACCGGGCGATCGTGACCGACATCCCCGGTACGACGCGCGACACCATCTCCGAACGCACCTCCATCGGCGGTATCCCGGTCAAACTGGTGGACACGGCCGGTGTCCGGGAGTCCGACGAAGTTGTCGAAAGACTTGGTGCCGAACGAAGTCTCCAAGCGATGGTGGACGCCGATCTTACGCTTGTCGTCGTTGACGGCTCAGCGCCACTTCAAGCGGAGGATCTCGCCCTGCTCGAAAAGGCCCGCGCCCAGGGGGCCTGCCTGCCAGTGGCGAATAAGGCCGATTTGGGCGTTGCCGCCGGCGCCCCGCTCGGCAGCTTCTTGTCTGTCTCGGCCCTCTCCGGTGAAGGCATCGAACTTCTTCGCCGCCGGATTCTTCAAGCCATTTCCCCAAAAGGCTTTATCGCGCCGGAATCGGGTCTGATCACCAGCCTGCGCCACGAACGCCTGCTCCGCGAGTGTCTCGAAGCGCTGGACCACGCCACACTGGCAGTCCAATCCGGCCTGCCTCACGAACTTCTCCTGCTGGACTGTTACGCCGCCCTGCGGCCCATCGACGCCCTGACCGGCGCGACCACGGCGGACGACATCCTGAACCGCATCTTCTCGACGTTTTGCATTGGGAAATGAATGGCTTCAACTGGAAGCCGGCGGCGCTTGCAGCGGGATATCGAGCAACTTGCGGATCGAATCCAGGACGCCGTTGATGAACGGGATCGCTTCCTCTTCCGAGTAGCGCCGCGCCAGTTCAAGCGCCTCGTCGATGACGACGGCCGGGGGCGTCCCCTCGTCCTTCATCTCGTAAATTGCCATTCGGAGTATGTTGCGATCCACTGTCGGCATCCGGTCCAGCCGCCAATGCTCGGCTTTCTTGGCGATCAATTCGTCGAGGATGTCGCGCTGGGCCAACGTCCCCCGGGCGAGGGTTTCCATGAAGACGTCGCGGGCCGGAGCCGGCAACTCATCACCGCTGACTTCGTCGGCTTCGGCGTTGTACAAGTTGGGGTAGAAGGCGTCGATCGCCTCGGCGATGTCTTCCTTGCGAACATCGGCGAAGAACAGGACTTGCAGGGCGCGCTGGCGGGATTTGCGTCGTGCCGGCATGGCTATCTGATGACAGCTATCTAACTGCTGCGCAGTTGCCGCATCAGGTTCGCCGTCTCGATGGCCGACATGGCCGATTCGAAGCCCTTGTTGCCGCTCTTGGCGCCGGCGCGGTCGATGGCCTGCTCCAAGGTGTTGGTGGTGAGGATGCCAAAGGCGACCGGGATGCCATACTCCATGCCAGCCTGGGCTATGCCCTTGGCGGCTTCGCTGGCGACGTAATCGAAATGCGGCGTATCGCCGCGAATCACCGCGCCCAGGCAGATGATGGCGTCGTGACGCTTCTGGCGAGCCAGTTCAACGGCCACAACCGGCATCTCCCAGGAGCCAGGCACGCGTACGATCTCAATGCTCTCGGCGCCTGCACCCGAGCGCTCCAGCGCATCCAGCGCGCCCGACAACAGCCGCTCGGTCACAAAGCTGTTGAAGCGGCTGACAAGGATGGCGAACTTAAGCCCCTTTGCATCGAGGCGTCCTTCAATGACTTTGTGGGACATATGAGATAATGGGCAGAGCCAACCTATCGCGCACCAAGCGCGGCTCTACGTCCTTCATTCTACAGCATGGATCCCGCGTTCATCCGCAATTTCTCGATCATCGCCCACATCGACCACGGCAAAAGCACCCTGGCCGATCGGCTCCTTGAATACACCGGCGCCCTCTCCCAGCGCGAAATGATGGAGCAGGTGCTCGACACGATGGACCTCGAACGTGAGCGTGGCATCACGATCAAAGCCCACGCCGTCCGCCTCGACTACAGGGCCGATGACGGGCAGGATTACCAGCTCAACCTCATCGACACGCCCGGCCACGTCGATTTCACTTACGAAGTCTCCCGCAGCCTCCAGGCTTGCGAGGGCGCGCTACTCGTCGTCGATGCAAGCCAGGGCGTCGAGGCGCAGACCCTCGCCAACACCTATCTCGCGATCCACCACAACCTTGAACTGATCCTGGTCATCAACAAAATCGACCTGCCCTCGGCCGAACCGGAGCGCATCAGGGAACAGGTGGAACAGATCATCGGCCTCGACGCCTCGGAAGCGGTTCTTACCAGCGCAAAACAGGGCATTGGGATTCACGAGATCCTCGAAGCCGTTGTCGCTAAGGTCCCCGCGCCCAAGGGCGACCCGAATGCGCCCCTCCGCGCCCTCATCTTCGACTCCTGGTTCGACCCCTATCGAGGCGTCATCATCCTGGCGCGCATCATCGACGGCACCGTCCGCAAGGGCCAGAAGATCCGCCTCTGGGCGACCGATTCAGTTCACGAAGTCGATGGCGTCGGCTACCAGTCGCCAAAGCCGGTCCCCTGCGACACGTTGAGTGCAGGCGAGGTTGGGTTCCTGTTCGCCAACATCAAGACCGTCTCCGACGCCCAGATCGGCGACACGATTCTCGATGCCGGACCAGGCGCGGCCGAACCCCTTCCCGGTTTCGAGGAGATGAAGCCGATGGTCTTCGCCGGGCTCTACCCTGTCGAAAGCCACGAACACGGCCTGTTGCGCGATGCGCTCGAAAAGCTTCGTCTCAACGACAGCGCGTTCAACTTCGAACCCGAAAGCTCCGTCGCGCTGGGCTTTGGATTCCGTGCCGGATTCCTTGGCCTCCTGCACCTGGAGATCGTCCAGGAACGCCTTGAGCGCGAGTTTCAGATCGATCTAATCACCACGGCTCCGGGCGTCCGGTACCGGGTGACGATCGGCAATGGCAGTGTGATCGAGGTCGACAGCCCCACGAGGTGGCCCGACCCGAGCGAGATCGTCAAGATCGAGGAGCCGATCATCGATGCGACGGTGATCACCCACGAGGAATACATCGGCGAGATCCTCAAGCTGCTTGAAGAGAAGCGCGGCAACCAGAAGAAGTTCGAACACATCGGCGGCGGCCGCGTCATGCTGCTCTATGAACTGCCGCTGAACGAGATCGTTCTCGACTTTTACGACCGGCTGAAATCCGCCTCGCGCGGCTACGCGTCGCTCGACTATCACCTGTCCGGCTACCGCGCCTCGTCGATGGTGAAGTTGGACGTGCTTGTGGCGGGCGAGCCCGTCGATGCGCTCTCGATCATCGTCCACCGCGAGTTCGCCCAGAATCGCGGCAAGGAACTCATCCATCGGCTGCGCAAACTGATCCCGCGTCAGATGTTCGAAGTCGCGCTGCAAGCGGCCATTGGAGCCAAGATCATCTCGCGGGAGAACATCCCGGCCATCCGGAAGAACGTCATCGCCAAGTGCTATGGCGGGGACATCTCGCGCAAGCGCAAACTGCTCGAAAAGCAGAAAGAGGGCAAGCGCCGGATGAAGCGAGTCGGCAAGGTCGATATCCCGCAAGAGGCGTTCCTGGCTGTCCTCAAGGTCAGCCAGAGCAGCAGTTCAGACTTCGAGTAAGCTGGATCTGGAGTTAACGGGCATGACCGGCGAGATGTTCCCCCCCTTGGCCGCGCAGACCGATGGAGGTCAAGTGGCTTGCTGTCAGGAATTTCAAGTCCGTCGCAGAGGAGCAGCGCCTGGAAATTGGGCCGCTCACGATCATCGCCGGCGCCAACAGTTCAGGCAAGTCCACACTACTGCAACCCCTGCTGTTGATAAAGCAAACCATCGAGAGTCCTTTTGATCCAGGACCGCTGAAACTCGCGGGCCCCAATGTGAGCATCGCCTCCGGAGAGGATATCGTTTCGAAGGCGCCCGGCGCGAACCGTTCGGAGTTCGGCTTCAAGTTCGGCTTCTCTGGAAACGATGAGATTGACCTCGTGTTTTCGCACTCTCGTGCGCTGGGCATCCAGTTGGAGTCCATGACTACTAGGGACCCGAAGGGGTCTTTGACTTTTGAAGCCGAACGCGAAACTTGACGATACTTACAAGAACCTTGTGACGAAGGTCTTCGGTCGACGATCCTCATCGATGGAGGTTCAATACGAGATTAGGCGGGAGAGGTGTTTTTTCGAGGTCTTGCTCTCAATGCAGGACAAGGGTGGGGAACGATACTACCTACCGCCAGGGCTGGGTGATTCCACTTTGGTTTACAGCCAAGCTGTTGCACAGCTATCGCGGCGACTGCTCCACCTCCCTGGTTGGCGAGGCAATCCTGAGCGCACGTACAAGACCGCGGCAGTTGGAAAGACATTTCCTGGCTTGTTCCAGGACTATCTGGCCACTCTGATCAAGCAGTGGCAAGACGAGAAGAGCAGCAAGTTAGCTCAATTGAATAAGTGGTTGAAGCTGCTTGGGCTCACCTGGAAAGTTGAGGCACGACCGATCAAGGAGACGCAGATCGAGCTTCGAGTGGCCCGCTTGCCTAAGTTTCGATCCGGCAGCGCGAGGGATTTGGTGTCCATTGCGGATGTTGGCTTTGGAGTTTCGCAGGCCTTGCCGATAACGGCCGGCCTACTCGCAGCGGAGAAGGGTGATGTTGTCTACATAGAGGAACCCGAAATCCACCTGCATCCTCGCGCGCAGGAGCGACTGGCCGACA
>CAZLDN010000109.1:0-17172 GCA_964558355.1 uncultured Candidatus Solibacter sp. | reverse complement strand
GACTCCGGGCGGGCGGGGCGGCAAGGTTTTGATCGTCTCGAATCTGAACGATTCGGGCGCGGGCTCGTTGAGGGCGGCGTGCGAGGCACAGGGTCCTCGGATTGTCGTATTCCGCGTATCGGGGCTGGTCGAGTTGCAGAGTCCGATTCGGGTCACGGAGCCGTTCATCACGATCGCCGGGCAATCGGCGCCGGGCGCGGGCATCTGTCTCAAACGCAATGGCCTGTCGATCGACACGCACGATGTTGTCGTGCGTCATATCCGGTCGCGGCCGGGCGACATCTCGGGCAAGGAAGTGGACGGATTGGCGATCGGGGGCAGCAGCCGGAGGGTGGTAATCGACCACTGCTCGGTCTCCTGGGCGGTGGATGAGAACCTGTCGCCTTCGGGGAACATCGCCGATGTGACGGTCCAATGGTCGATCATCAGCGAGGCGTTGAACCGGAGCGTGCATGGGAAGGGGGCGCATGGGTATGGATCGCTGGTGCGGGCGTCGGGCGGGGTTAGTCTGCATCACAACCTCTGGGCGTCGAATTCGAGCCGGAATCCGCGTCCGGGCGACAACTACGGGCGGCCACCGTATCCGGTGATCGACGTGCGCGGCAACATTATTTACAATCCCGGCGGGGGGAACGTGATCGGCGAGAACGTGACGATCAACTACGCGGGGAACTACATCAAGCCGGGGCCGGATACGGTGCTGGATGCGATGTTCGGTCCGACGGAGAAGTATTCGATCCGGGCCTTTGTCGAAGGCAACGTGGTGGAAGGGCGGCCGGGATTCGACAAGTGGTTTTCAAAGCCGGTCGAGATGCTGGCGAAGGCGGCGGCTGCGCCAAGGATTACGGTTGGCGATGCGCGGAGCGACTATGCGAGGATTCTGGCCGGGGCCGGGGCGACGCTACAGGTGCGGGACGCGGTGGATGCGAGGGTGGTGGCGGGGGTAAGGAACGGGACGGGCCGGATCATCGATTCGCAGTGGGAGGTGGGCGGCTGGCCTGAATACCAGTCCGCGGCTCCGCCGGCCGATGCTGACAGTGATGGCATGCCGGACGAATGGGAGCGGGCGCACGGGCTGGATTCCAAAGACGCGCGGGATGCGGGGCTGGCGGCGAAACAGGGCGGCTACAGCAATGTCGAGGTGTATCTGAACGGGTTGGCGGGAGGGGCGCCGGTGCGGCGGAAGTAAGCGGGCTGGCGGGCTGAAAAAAGAAAGGGCGGCGTCAGGGGATGACCGCCGCCCTTCAGGTTCAGACGCTGGTTACCAGTTCAAGACCAGAGCCAGCTTCAAGAACCGAGGCAGATTGTTCTGCGACGGGTTGATTCGGCCGAACTGCGCGTTGGTTACATCCACGCTGGCAATCGAGGTGAACCAGGGATGATTCATGGCGTTCACGGCTTCGAACTTGAACTGGAGGTTCATCCGTTCGTAGATCTGGAACTTCTTCGTCAATGAGGCGTCCCAGTTCTGGTAGCCGGGGAGCCTCACGTCGCTGAAGCGCAGCGGAAAGGTCCTGAGGGTGTAGGGTTCCTGCGCCTTGACGCGAGTACCCGTTGAATCGTTCCACAGAGATGTGTTGAACCACTGGGGAATGGCCGGATTATCGAGCTTCGCGCTGCCCGCCGTCACTTGCGCGGCGTTCGGGTAACCGACGGCCCAGCCACTCATGTAGGTGACGTCGACATTGAGACCCCAGCCGCCGATCAGGTAGTCCAGCGCCTTGGGCGCCTGGTTGGCGAAGTGCCGCCCCCTGCCGAACGGCAGATCGACAACGGCTGTCAGGTTGAACTTCTGTGGGATGTCGATCTGGTCCGATGACTGTTTGATGAGCTGTGTCGACGCCGGGTCGGCCAGATTGTAGGATTGGGCGTTTTGCACCGCCACCTTCTCCAGCGTCTTGGCGATTGTGTAGCTTCCGAGGAACGTGAAGCCGTGGGCGAAGCGTTTGCTGAACTTCAGTTGGAAGCTGTCGTAGCGCTGACTTCCGATGGGGACTTGCATCACCGTCAGTCCGGAGAACTGCGGGAAGGCGTACATCAGATTAACGCGCGGGATCGTAGCGCCGTTCAATGCCGCGTTGTTCGGGATGAGGCCAGCCATCGGGTTGGCGATTCTCGCCGTATAGTACGCAGTGTCGATCACCCCGGCGGATGTGCGCTTGCCGAGTTCCGAAATGGGAACGAAGTTCGCGCCGAGGTTCAGCGGCAGCTTGCGCGTCAAATTGCCCACGTAGCCCGCCTCGACGATGATACCGGCCGGCAGTTCGCGCTGGATATCGAACGAGTACTGGTGCGAGTAGGGCAGCGGCCTGTTCTGTTGGGTCGGCATCACGGCCTCGCCAAGGAAGCTGGCCGCTCCCTTCGAGTTGCCCACCGCGGCTAACAGTTGGCCGTTGGGTTGCAAGGCAAACGCGTTTGCTGTTGTGACGGCCGGCGTCAAGCCGTTGTCCACCGTAACGACGGCGTTTGTTCGCTGACTGTAGCCCATGTTGGTCCCCATGGCGCTTTGGCCAAGGTAGAAGAGTCCGTAGCCGCCGCGGATGACCCATTTGTCCCGGATGCGGTAAGCCAGGCCAACGCGGGGCGCGAAGTTGTTCTTGTCGGGCAGGACCACGCCTCGCGGCTGCCCATTGAGGCCGGCGAACAACACCGCGCCCTTGAGGCCGAGGCCCTGAACCTGCGACGCGATGGGGCTGGGAGCGTTGAAGTCCAATCCACTCATCATCCGGTCATAACGCTCAACCGCGGGCGCCTCATAATCCCACCTCAGGCCAAGGTTCACGGTCAGGCGCGACGACACCTTCCAGTCGTCCTGGAAGAAGCCGGCATAGTAGTACATCTTATAGGCCGGATCGATGTTCCGGTCGACGTAAGCGGAGGTCGGATAGCCGAGCAGGAAGGTTGCCAGCTCGTTTCCGGATACCGCGTCGGCGCGATTGGAGACCGCCTGCGTCCAGTTCTTGCCGAAGGTATACGCGCCCGCCGCCAGGCCCGGATTCAGGCTGTTGTCGTTGTACCGCCGCACTTCAGCGCCCATCTTCAAGACATGGCGTCCCATGACCATGTTCAGGTTCGGCTGCACGGTGTAGGTGTCGTTCGCGCTGTAGTTGATCAGCCGGTCCGTCCCCATGTACTGGTAGGTGCCGAGGTTGATGTTGGGGAATCCTTGCCGCGTGTACTGCGCCAGCAACGACGAAGCGACACCCATCTGGGTCTGGTCATAGCCCGTGCCATAGCTACTTCCGGTCGTTTCTTCCCACCGGTTCAGGCCGGCGCGCAGGTCGAATGTCATTTGCGGCGTCAACGTGGATGTCCAGTCGAACGTCCAGTTGCGCCCGTTACGAATCAGCGGGGCGTTGCCCGTGGGTTCGGCGGGATTCACATCGGATACATTCTGGATGAACTTCAAACCGCGGTACTCGCTGAACGGATTCTGCCCGTACCGGAAGAAGACGTTGTTGCGCGAGTTGATGTTAATATCCATGCGCCCGATCCACTGGTCCATGTTTCCTACCCAGCGTGACGGGAACGGATAATTCTGAATCTTGGCCGCCCCGACGCCGGCTGATGTGGGCGCCGGATAGTATTTGAGAGACTCGGTTGCCATTTTGGCAAGGCGGCTCGGTGGCAGTACATTCCCGGCAAATGGTGTGCGAGTGCCGTCGCTGATCGTCGTCAGCGGATCGTAGATCAAGACCTGTGCGCCTGCCGCGTTGTACAGGGTCGAGAAGTTACCTGACCGCCACGCCATCTCCGGCACGGTCGCAATGGCTGGATCCGCGGAACGCTGCCTCATTCCTTCGTAGGCCAGCATCCAGAACAGCCTATTCCGGCCGTCATACATCTTGGGGAGGAACACCGGACCGGAGGCCTGGAAGCCGTAGGCGTTGATGCTGTTCGGCGGCCGTTTTGTGCCCGCTGCATTCAACTCGAACTGATTGGCGTTCAGATTGTCGTTCTGGAAGTATTCGAACGCCGTCCCGTGCAGATCGTTGGCGCCGCCCTTGGTCACCATCGTCACAATGCCGCCGCCAGTCCTGCCGTACTGCGCGTCGTACGTGTTCAGCAGGATCTTGAACTCCTGGATCGAGTCCATCGTCGGCACGTGAATGACAGAGCGGTTCGATCGTACGTTGCTGATGCCATCGAGCAGGATTTCGTTTTCCGACGAACGGCCGCCGTTGGCCGAGAAGCCTGTCGTGCCGCCAGTGTCGAAACTGCGGAGATAACGCCAGCCGCCGGCCTTGAAGACGCCCGGCGCCGCCCAGGCGAGCTGGAACGGATTGCGTCCCTGCGTGGGCAGGTTCGCCAGCATCTCGTTGGAGAGCGTCGCGCCGCGGCTCGCCGTCTCGGTCTCCAGATTGGAGATGGCGCCGGTGACCGTGACGCTTTGCGTTATCTCGCCCAGTTCCAGCCGGACGTCGACGCGCGCCCGGTCCTGTAATTGAAGCACGATGTTCTGGCGTAGAAACCTCTTGAACCCGGTAGCCTCCACGCTCAGTTCATACGCGCCCGGCGAGAGGAATGGCGTCACGTAGTTGCCGGTCATGTTCGTGACCGTGCTGACGGCGACCTTGCTGGCGACATTGACAACCCGCACATTGGCGTTGGCAATCGCCGCCCCGCTGGAGTCGGTTACGATCCCCGTGACGCTGGCCCGCACTTCCTGCGCCGGCAGCGGCGCTGTGCAGACCGCCAAAATGAAGATCACGATAAGCAAACTCTTCCACGTGTTCATTGCTAACTCCTTTTCCTTTCCGAGACCGGCGATCTTGCCGGCTCTTGATCCAAGACCACCGCGCAGTTTCCGCCTTTCCGGCAGATGTTCTCCCATGGACGACCGCTGGCAATCACTTTGCTCTTGAGAACGATGGACACCGCGGGAACCGGGGCTAACGTGGAGTCTGAAACGGAGCCAGCGAGACCAGCGCGGACCTCCTGAGCATCCACGGCGATCGCCGCGACCATGGCGGCGAGTGCGAGTAGACGAACAAATCTGTTCATAGCGCCTCATCGCAAGTTAGCTGGGTGGCTTCCGGGCCGCCTGCTCACTTCGCCTGAGCCTACCATAAGTTGAACCCATGGATTGTAATTGATACAACGGTACGCGGAAGTCAAGTATTCTCCGGTAGGTATCGATTTTGAACCAAGATTCCGAATTTTAACAATAACGTAGTATGTAAATGAAACTCATCGATGAATCCGGCATGGATGCCGTCGTTCGGGGACTGCTGGAACCTGCGACAGGCAGGCAAAGCAGGCCAATTCTTGCGAGGAGCGGAGTTGGTCAGATACTGACCAGCGTTTCATTATTTTGCAAGTTGGCTCCCAAAACTCAGCGGAAGGGCGCAGTTTCGGGATCGATGACGGCGGCGACGACATGAATAAATATTTTTTAAGGCCCCGCATAACCTCGCCACAGCCGGCGCGAACCGCGACCACGCCGGGTGCGCCCACCTGAGGGAGGTGTACGGGCATCGTATCCATGGCGTCGTCCCCGAGGTCTCCTCGAAGAGTTTGGTGAGCAGGGGATGCTGCAACTGGCCGACGTTTGGGGTTGGGGCCGCGCAGCCCTGCATTTACGTGCGGCTGCTTCGGTACGCTATCCTTGGACACATTGATGACAAAGCAAGGCACGTCTGCACTTTCGCCGAACTACAAATGGTGGGTGGTCGGGATGCTGTGGTGCATCTCGTTCTTCAATTACGCCGACCGGCAGGCGATCTTCTCCGTTTTTCCTTTGCTTGAGAAGGAGATGGACCTCGATCCCATCCAACTGGGACTGCTTGGCAGCAGCTTCGCCTGGGTGTATGGGCTGTCGGCTCCACTGGCCGGGATGATCGTCGACCGAGTGAAGCGCACCAAGGCGATTATCGGCGGATTGCATGCCTGGAGCATTATCTGCATGGCCACGGCGCTATCCCGCAACTTCGGCCACCTGCTGTTTTTCCGCGCGGCCGAGGGGTTGGGCGAGACGTTTTATTACCCGGCCTCGATGTCGCTCATCAGCGACTACCATGGCAAAAAGACCCGCTCGCGGGCGATGGGGACGCACCAGACCAGCGTCTATGTCGGCACGATCGCCGGCGGCTTTTTCGCGGGTTGGATTGGACAGGTGTATGGGTGGCGCTGGTCGTTCATCGTCTTTGGCGGACTAGGCGTCTTGTTGGGATTCGCGTTGCACAAATTCCTGCACGAGCCGGTCCGGGGCGCAGCCGAGGAGCACCCGGCGGCCATTGCTGGCTCAAATGTGCCGGAGCAGCCGGTTGTGCCGGCGAAGTTGAGCGCCGGACAGACCTTCGCTCTCATATTGAAGAAGCCCACGGCGGTGGCATTGATGCTGGCGTTCCTTTGCGCCAACTTCGTGGCCGTGGTCTTGCTGTCCTGGATGCCGAAGTTCCTGCATGACAAGTTCGAATTGAACCTGGCGATGGCGGGGCTGGCCGCGACCGTCTTCGCTCAGGTTGCCAGCATGACCGCCGCGCCGATCGGCGGTTGGCTGGCCGACCGTTTGCGCGCCAAGACGGCCGGCGGGAGGCTGATGGTGCAGGCCGCTGGCGTCCTGCTGGGTGCGCCGATGGTGGCGCTTTGCGGACTCACGGGCGACATTGTCTGGCTGCTGGTTGCGCTGACGGGCTGGGGCTTTTTCAAGGGATTATATGACGCCAACATTTTCGCGTCGCTGTATGACGTGATCCCGCCGAACGCTCGCGGCAGTGCGGCCGGGTTGATGAATACGGTTGGCTGGCTGGGCGGCGGGACGGCGCCGCTGCTGATTGGCATTGTTGCGCAGCGCTCGTCGCTGGGGTTCGCGATTGCGCTGGCCTCGGCGGTCTACGTCCTGGCCGGCTTGATCCTGCTGACCGCGATCACGTTCTTCGTGAAGCGGGACGCGTTGCAGATGGAGACTAACGCTTAAAACGATAGAGCCGCATCTCGGCCGTGGCCGAGCCGATGCAGACGAGTTCGAGTTTTGCGTCGCCATCGAGATCGACGGCTTCGCAGGATGCGGCGGTGAGCGACTGGTCGATCGGCGACTTCACCCATCCAGTTTGGGTTCGTTTGTGCAAATTGACCACGCCTCCGCCGCCGCGCGCGCCGGAGACGATCTCATCGAGGCCGTCGTTGTCGAAATCCGCGGCCAGGACGGTGTGCCCATCCACCAGCGACGAGTCGAGGACCTCCCGTTGCCAGACTGCCCCGCGCTTCGTGTATACGGCCAGCTCGTTGCCGTGCCACGGTTCGATCGAGGCGATGAACGGCTCCTTCTTGAGGCGGCCGATGGCGATGTCGCTCGACCCGCTCCTGGGCCAGGGCAGGGGACTGCCGGCGGCGAGTTTCGTTCTTTGCCATGACTTCCCTTTTCGTTCGATGCGGTGGATGCCGGCGAAGCTGGCTGTGAGCATGGAACAGGGCTGTGCGCGTTCGATGAAAACGCCGTGCATGACGCCTTCGCCGGCGCCCGCGACACGCTCGGGTTGCCAGCGGTCCGGACGGTATAGGACAAGCGGGACGCTGCCGAGGAAGTCGGGCGGTTCGGCTTTGGTGCCGGTCAAAGGCGCATTGACGAAGGCGCCGCCGCAGACGCGGATGCGGTGCGAAGTGGGGACGCGGTCGATCTCGGTGACCGACCACGGCTGGCGCGGGTCGCCCTGCGAACGGAGCAGCGAGATGATGCCGGCGCTCTTGGCTGCGATGTTCGAGAACTCGTGCGCGAGGACGAGTTCTGGGATCCTGTCGCCGTCGGTGTCCATCGCCGCGACGTTGATCATCTGCTTGAAGCCGGTGGCGACGACGTGGCGGGTCCAGGACGGGTTCTCGTACCAGACCAACTCGGGGATGGAGGACGCGAGCGCGATCAGATCCTTGCGGCCATCGCGGTTCATGTCGACGGCGAGGACCTGGTAGCCGCCCTTCAGACCGGTAGCGATCGTGGTGGTTTCGACCTGTCCCGATGCGGCCAGGGCCGCTATGAGAAGCGCCGCCGCGGGTTTCATGACTTCAGGATCGACCCTTTCCTGTCGATGCCGCGTTCGCCAACGGGCGCGGGTACGAAGAAGTCAGTCCATTTCAGGTTGCACTGCTTCACCGCCTCCAGGCCGTATTCGCAGCGGCCGAGATTGGCGTCCGTGTTGTTTGTCCCGAAGGAGAATTTGAGCCCTTCGGCCTTGGCGGCCTGAAGGAAGCGCAGACCAGGGAGTTTGTAGCGGTTGTTGATCTCGATGGCGACGCCGCCGGTCTTGGCGGCTTTGACGACTTTCATGATCCGCTCGTCGGTCCAGAGCTTGTCGTAGTCCTTGGCGATGACGCCGGGGATGAAGGTGGGGTTCACATAGATGTCGATCGGCTCGCGTTCGAGGATGCCTACGGCGCGGCTGACCAGCGTTTCCATGAACTCCTGGGGGTCGGCGATCGTGCCGACTTCGGCCGGAATCCAGGTCCTCATGCGGCGGCCGCGGTTGTCGGTCCATGTCATCGAATCGGTGAAAACGTAGTCGAACAGACCGGCCGTGCGGCGGTCGAACATATCCACCCATTCGCGGCCTTCGGCCTGCATGGCGGCAAAGACCGGGGCGCCTCCAAGCGACTTGAGAAACGCCCTTGCGCCGGTTTCGTTTTCGACGGGGAAGCCCTTGCCGCAGTTGACCGCGATGCCATAAAAGATGCCAGTCTGGCGGGACATCGCCAGAGCGGATTCAAGGGTGAGATCGCCTTTCAGATGGACGTGGTAATCGACCATCGGGAAGTTGCGCGCGCCGAGGTCGAGGATCTGCATGGCGATGGCATCGGTGGATGCCGCGGGCGTCGCGGGCTGTGCGACGTCATTGGGCAAGGGGCGGACGCGGATGTTGCGGTAGCGCGCCTTCGAGCCTGGATCGTGACACTGGAGGGCGAAGGTTCCTGTGCCAAGCGAGCGCCCGCGTCCCTCTGGATAGGCAGGCGCGGGCGTGGGTTCGGTATAGTCCACGACCAGAGAACCATTGAGCCGCACCTGGATGTTCTTCTGCCTTACCGCGATGTGGAGCTTGAACCACTCGCCGTCTTTTACCATGGCCTTGTAGAGGTTCCTCACGCCATAAAGCGACCCGGTCTTCTTGTTCTCGCTATAGCTGCCCTCGCCCTTGGCGGTGTTGTTGACCTGGACCTCGAAGCCTTTGTCGGGCCAGCCCTTTTCCTGGTAAGCCGTGTGGAAGTAGATGCCGGAATTCGCCAGCGGCTGGCTCATGACTTCCGCTTCGAGTTCGAAGTTGCGGAAGTTGGCCGACATCACCGGGCCGGCATAGAACAGGTGCGAGCGCGGTCCATCGGCGATCAGGCAGCCTTCGGCCACCTTCCATGAGCCTTTGTTCTCGCTGTCGCGCCAGCCCTTGAGACTGCGCCCGTCAAAGAGGTTGACCCAGTCGCCTTCGGCGCCGGCAAGCGCGCCGGCTCCAGCGGCCATGCCGCCCATGATAGCCGCAAAGCGGCGTCTCGAAATCTCCAGGTCGATGCCGGTTGCCATGATTTACTCCGTGTCCATCCTACTACTCGGTTGGCAGTCGCGCCGGGAATCCATCCCGGTCGAGAGCGCGATACTGAACCCGCTCTCTGCGTTCGCGGCCTCATGCTTTGGGGCGCCGTGCCGTGGCATTCATCGCCATAGGCAGATCACAGAGTCATTGGGACGCCGTCCACGAAACCAATGCGAAACGCCGGGCGGAGCATTGCGCTCTCACCCGGCGTTCCGATTCTAGTGGAAGATCGCCGCCTTAGCCGTGGATCTTCTTGAAGTTCGCCAGGCACTTCTCGACCGTCTCGAAAGGAGGCAGATCGTAGCCCTCCTGCTCGATCAGGTAGAACTCGACGCCGCCCTTGCTCTCGGCCGCCTTGAAGATCTCCTTCCACGGAGACTCGCCGTCGCCGAACAGAACGCGGTACTTTTTCTCCTTCGAGTAATCCTTGCAGTGGATGCACTTGATGCGGCCCGGGTTGTCGTTGATCCACTTGACCGGATCCTCGCCGACTTCGACGCACGTGCCGACGTCGAGCTGCATCATGACTTCCTTCGGCGTGCCCTTGGCGATCAGTTCGATGGGGCGGACGCCGTCGATGGCTTTGAACTCGGTCGCGTGGTTGTGATAGCCCACCGACAGTTTGGCCGCCTTGGCCTTGTCGTAGGCCTGGGTCAGTTTCTCGGCGACGCCCTTCCAGCCGTCGAGGCCCGTCACGCGGCCGGCGCTGGCCTGGACGATGTACTTCGAACCGAGGATCGTGTTCAGTTCGATCGCCTTGCCGATGCCGGTGGGCGTGAAGACGTCGCCGCCGTTGTGGGTCGAGTAGCACTTCACGTTCAGGTCGTCGAGCACCTTGCGGACTTCCTTGGCGTAGTCGGTGGTCCAGGTGTAGTAGGGTCCGTAGAACTCGAAGCCCGGGTAGCCCATCTCCGCACACTTCTTGACGGAGGCGATGACGTCTTTCGCCATCTCGGTGCGGACCGAGTAAAGCTCAAGTCCGACGGGGATCTTCTTGGCTCCAAACGCAGGCAGCGCGGCCGCCGCGGTGGCCGCGGAGAAAAATGTTCGACGTGAAAGTTCGTGTGACATCGCTTGCACGATATCACATCTTAGGGGTCTGCTTCGGATGCGGGCGCCGGCGGTCCTTTGCGGGAAACCGCTCCCAGTATGCGCTCAAGGTTGTCGCCGTCGGATGGCGGTTCCGATGTCCTGAAGCATGGGGCCGCGAACGCAGAGAGCGGGTTCTCAAAGGGAATCAGAAGCTGGAGCGCATGGCCTGGAATTCGTTTTCGAGTTCCTGGCGGATGGCGCCGGCGTGGGCTTCCATGTTGATGGCGCGCAGAGCGGCTTCCGGGGCCATGGCCGTGCCAACGTCGAAATCCTCGATTCGGTGGCCCGAATCGACGGCCAAATGGTCGGCCAGTTCAACGGCGCGGCTGAGCGGCAAGACCGAACCGGAAGAAGTGGATGGGTCGGTCGCGCTGCGGTGGTGGTACAGGACCGCTTTCTGAACGGGCGGGGGCAGGCCCCAGCGCTGGAGCGCGGCGGCTGACAACTCGGCGTGATTGATGTCGAGCACTTCGGTTTCGATCTCTTCGAGCCGGCGGTTTGTCGAACGGGCCAGGGTGGTGATCTGGAGATACTCCGCGGGACAGGCGGTGGCGATCATCAGGCGGCCGAGGTCGTGCAGCAGGCCGGCGGCGAATGCGCCTTCAGGATAGTCGAAACGGCCCTTCTGAACGATGGCGTCCGAGAGGATGGCGACGGCAACCGAATGGTCGTTGAACCGTTCCATGTTCCAGCTTTGAGGGACGGCGACCTTGGCCCAGAGCCGTGAGACCGACATGCCGAGAACGTACTTTCTCAGCTTCACGATGCCCAGAATCGAAATCGCCCCACGCACGCTGGAGACCGTGCCGCGGCGGCCGTAGAGAGCCGAGTTGACCAATCGCAAAACGTTGCCCGACAGCACGGTGTCGCGCTCGATCACCGAGGCGAGCTCGGCGAAAGAGACGTCTTCGTTGGCCAGAGAAGCCATCAGGTGATTCAAAACAGGCGAGAAGGGAGGCAGAGCGTCAAGCTCCCGGAGGGCCTTGTCGCGATAAGACACCCGTGCGAGTATGTCTTGACTCACGTCTGTTACATCGGCTGAAACGGCTTCGAGGTTGAGACTTACAGCGCGGAAATTTTGTGGCGGATAACATAGATGGTACGGTGAACGGCGAAACATCAGCGGCAATCGAGATCCGGGACCTGCGGAAGGTCTACGGCGGCAAGGCGGCGGTGGATGGACTGACGTTGAGGGTGGGCAGAGGGTCGTTCTTCGGTTTCCTGGGGCCAAATGGGGCCGGAAAAACGACGACCATCCGGATGTTGATGGGACTGGCCGCGCCGACTTCGGGCGAGGTCGAAATCCTTGGCATGAAGATGCCCGAGCGGGCGCTGGAGATCCGGTCGCGGATTGGGCTGGTGCCGGACGAGTCGCTGCTTTTCGATCATTTGACGGGGCTGGAGTTCGTCGAATTTGTCGGGCGGATGTACCGGCTGCCCAGGGAAGTGGCCAAGGCGCGGTCCGCTGAGTTGATCGGGCTGTTCGAACTCGATGGGGCGAGGAAGAAGATCATCGGGGAGTATTCGAAGGGGATGCGGAAGCGGGTGGCGATGGCTTCGGCGCTGATCCACCGGCCCGATCTGTTTCTTCTGGACGAGCCATTCGAAGGCGTGGATGCCGTTGGCGCGCGGCTGATGAAGGACATTTTGAACGAGCAGGTGAAAAGAGGGGCGACGATCTTTCTGACGTCGCACGTCCTGGAAGTGGTCGAGCGGCTCTGCGACCGGGTGGCGATCATCAGCGAGGGGCGGTTGGTAGTGGATGCCACGATGGCGGAGTTGAGGACAGGCGAGGAGACTCTCGAAGACATCTTTGTCCGGGTTGTCGGGGGCGCGGCGCGCACGGCCGAGACGCTGGACTGGCTTTAAGGACCCGCTCATGAAGCTGACCGATAACCAGGTTTGGGCCATCGTCGCGGCGCAGTGGCGCGGTTGGCTGAACAAAGGCCCGAAGTCGGCTTCGGCGATGTGGCTGGTCTACCTGATCTGGTACGGGGCGGCGGCGTTGCTGGCATGGCTGGCCGCAACGATGCTGCCGGCGGTGAAAGACCCGGCGCGATTGACGCAGGCGGTGGAACTGGCGCTGTTCGGTGGATTGCTGTACTGGCAGTTGATTCCAATTCTGCTGGCGAGTTCGGGGATGGCGCTGGATCTGAAGCGGCTGCTGGTGTATCCGGTCGAGCCGTCGAAGCTGTTTCTGATTGAAGTGATCCTGCGGTTGTCCACGGGGATGGAAGTGGCGATCATCTTGAGCGGGGTGGCCGTGGGTCTGTGGCGGCATCCGGATGCACCGTGGTGGGGGCCGTTGATCTTTGCGCCCTACATGGCGTTCAACATGTTCCTCTCGGCGGGCATCCGGGACCTGCTGGCGCGGCTGATGGCGAAGCGGGGCATCAGGGAACTGGTCGTATTCGGAATCGTGCTGGTGAGCGCGCTGCCGCAGTTGCTGGTGATGATGTTTCCGCCGGAGCGGTGGAAGAGCCAGCAGGTTTTCGGCTTCCTGGACAGCATTCCGACGCTGCCGCTGCCTTGGACGATGAGCGCGAAGACGGCGGTGGGCGATGGGGCATGGTGGGCGGCGCCGGTGGTCCTGGCGTGGCTGGCAGCCGGGCTGTGGTTTGGCTACAGACAGTTCATCGTAGGCCTGAACTGGGACAAGGCGGAAGTGAAGAAGGAGAAGCCGGCAGTAGAAGAAAAGCCGGGGCGGGCGGACGGATTGAAGGAGTGGGCCTACAGTTTGCCGTCGCGGGTGCTGCCGGACCCGTTAGGGATGCTGGTGGAGAAGGAGTTCCGGTTCCTTTCGCGGGCGTCGCGGTTCAGGCTGGTGTTTCTGATGGGGTTTTCGTTCGGGCTGATCATCTGGTTCCCGCTGGCGTTCAGGCAGGGGCGCGAAGGCGGGATGATGGCGGACAACTTCCTGGTCTGGGTGAGCCTGTATGCGACCTTGATGCTAGGTGATGTGTTGTTCTGGAACTGCTTTGGGTTTGACCGTCAGGCGGTGCAGGCGTATTTTGTCGTCCCGGTGAAGTTCTCGACGGTCCTGCTGGGCAAGAACGTGGCGGCGGTGTTTTTCCTGTTCCTGGAAGTGACGCTGGTGGCGGTGGTTTGTGCATTGCTCCGGGTGCGGGTGACGGTGGAGAAGGTGGTGGAGGCGTTCGCGGTGACGTTGCTGGTGAGTTTGTTGCTGGTGGCGGTGGGGAATCTGATGTCGGTGCGGTATCCGCGGCCGAGCGATCCGTCGAGTTCGTGGCGGCATGCGACCAACGCGAAGGGGCAGTTTCTGCTGCTCGTTGTGTATCCGCTGTTGGGGATTCCGGTTGGGTTGGCTTACCTGGCGCGGTATGCGTTCGGGACGCAGACGGCGTTTTACCTGGCGCTGGCGGGCGGCTACGTTGTTGGCGCGATCACATACTTCGTGGCGATGGAATCGGCTGTGGAGTATGCCGGGCGAGAGCGGGAGGCGACGATCGCCGCGTTGTCGAAGGGTGAAGGGCCGTTTGGAGGGTAAGGCGATGAGATGGGCGTGGCTCCCATTGGCGGTCCTGGCGGCGGCAGCGCCCGCGTCGGGAGCGTGGGAAGAGGCGAAGTCAGGCCCGTTCGTGGTGATCTCGGAGCGCGGCGACCGTCAGGCCAGGGAGACGCTGGCGCAACTCGAACAGTTCAGGGGCGCGCTGGGCCAGGCGGTGGGCAAGACGGAATTGAAGACGGTTTGGCCGGTGACCGTGGTTGTGGACAAGGGGACGGCGGCGGATGCGTTTCTGGGGATGGGGCGCGATGGGTGGATTGCGTTCTGGCCCGACAAAGGGCGGCCGCCGGCGAAGTGGTTCAGACAACTGGCGCTGCTGCTGCTTGAAGACAATCTGCCGGGGCAGATGACGCTGGGTTTTGAAGAAGCGCTCGCCGATGCGTATTCGACCCTGCGGATCGACGGCGCGCGGCTGACTTTCGGCGAGCCGCCGCCGAAAGAGGCGCGGACGTGGCAGTGGGCGCTGATTCACCAGTTGACGGTAAGCGAAGAATACCGGGGCAGGATCCGGGTGTTGATGGCCAACCTGGCCAATGGCGGCGAGTTCGATCCGTCGCTGAGGAATGCGTTCCAGAAGACACGGGATGAGATCGAGAAAGAGGCGCGGGCGTGGGCGGAGCGGAGCCAGTTCGAAACGGCCGCATGGTCGGGATTCGGAATCAACCCGGAGCGGTTCCGGATGATGCCGTCGTTGCCGTCGCGAGTCAGGCTGCTCCCGGGTGACCTGGCGTTGGGGCGGGGGAAGTATGCCGAGGCCGTGGCGGCCTACCAGAAGGCGCAATTGGAACGGTCGGCGACGGCGGGCGATGAGGGACTCGGTTTGGCGCTAGCCGGGTTGGGCAGGAGAGACGAAGCATTAAAGGCGCTGCGGGCGGTGGCGGCGGACGAGACGGCCGGCGCTCGGGGATTGCTGGAACTGGCGAGACTGGAGCCAGGCAAGGATGAGGCGCGGATGGCGGCGGAGAGGGCGTCGGTGAAGAAGCCCGAGTGGGCCGAGCCGTACATCGTCGCCGCGGGGCAGGAGGCGGGTCCTGTGCGAAGAGCCTACCTGCTGAAGAAGGCTGTCGAGTTGGCGCCCAGGCGGGTGGAGTTGTGGGAGCAGTTGGCCGCGGCGCAGACGGATGCGAAGCAGTATGACGAGGCGTCGAAGTCGTGGCGGGCGGCGATGCGGGTGGCTGGTTCGGAGGAGTCGCGGGCGCAGTTGCTGGAGAGGCAGCGGGCAGCCGAGTCGGCGCGACTGGATGCCGTCGAAGCGGCCAGGCGCAAGCAGGAACAGGAAGACCGGGACGAAGTGGGAAAACTGAAACGGGAGGCCGAGGAACGGATCAAGGCGGCGGAGAAGAAAGCGAACGACGCGGCGGGCGGGTTGAAGTCAAAGGAGAAGCCGCTCGACTGGTGGGAGGGGCCGGCGCTGGAGAAAGCCGAAGGGCGGCTGATACGGGTGGAGTGTGTGGGCAAGTCAGCGAGGCTGGTCGTGGATGTGGGAGGCGGGAAGACGTTGCGGCTGCTGGTGTCGGATGTGGGCAAGGTGGTCGTCTTCGGAAGCGGCGATGCGACGCTGGCGTGTGGCGTGCTGAAGACGCCGCGTCAAGTGAAGATCGAATACCAGCCGAAGCGGGATGCCAAGGCCGGGACCGTGGGCGAGGCCGTGGCGGTGGAGTTCCGTTAAGCGATGAACAAGGTCCCAATGAGGTGGGTGGCGGTAGGCGTGTTCGCGCTGGCGAATTCGCTGAACTTCCTGGACCGGCAGATTCTGGCGGCGCTGGCGCCACAGTTGATGGGCGAGTTCGGGATGTCGGCGACGGGATATGGGGATGTGATTCTGGCGTTTTCGCTCAGCTACGCGCTGGCTGCGCCGCTGGCCGGGTTGTTTATCGACAAGGTGGGGCTGCGGCTGGGGTCGGCGGTAGTCGTGGCGTTCTGGTCGACGGCGGCGCTGATGACGGGATTCGTTACGTCGTTGAAAGGTTTGATTCTGTGCCGGGTGGCGTTGGGCGTGGGCGAGGCGGGCGGGATTCCGGCGACGGGCAAGGCCTCGGCGGTGTATCTGGTGCCGAGGGAGCGGGCGTTGGGCAGCGCGGTGTATCAGATGGGGCTGACGGTGGGAGCGATGACGGCGCCGGTGATGGCGCAGTTTGTCGCCAGGATGTATGGGTGGCGGGCGGCGTTCATGGTGGCGGGCGTGCTTGGGTTCCTGTGGATCCCGCTGTGGTTTCGGATTGAGCGGCGGGCGCCGAAGACAGGCGAAGAGGCGGCGCCGAAGTCGGCCGCGGCAATGGATGTGGTGAAAGATCCGCGGTACTGGGCGCTGCTGGCATCGAACGTGCTCCTGATGTCGGTCTACAGCCTGTGGGTGAACTGGACGACGGTGTACCTGGTGCGGGAGCACGGGTTGACGCAGCAGGCGGCGAATTACCAGTTGGCCTGGATCCCGCCGATCTTCGCCACGGCGGGCGGGCTGTTTGGGGGATGGCTGGTGTTCCGGTTGGGCAAGGGCGTGGCCGACGTGACGGCGGTGCGGATGCGGGTGATTGGATTGGGTTGCCTGATGCTGCTGGCGAACGCGGCGGTTCCGTTGATGGGGTCGCCTGCGGCGGCGACGGCGGTGATCTGTCTGAGCTTCTTCGCCTGTGTGGCGGCGAGCGTCAATATCTATGCTTTACCGCTGGACCTGTTCGGACCAGGACGGGCGGCGTTCGCAGTGTCGGGCTTGACTTCGGCGTATGGACTGCTGCAAGGCGTGTTTTCGGCGGCTGTGGGCCGGGTTGTCGACGGGTATGGGTTCGGACCGGTATGCGTGGCCGTGGCGGTGCTGCCGCTGGGGTCGTGGGCGGTGTTGCAGGTGGCGTTGAGGAGGAAAGGTGGTTGAAATCCGGCGGATGACGGAGTCCGATGTCGAGCGGGTGGGGGCGATTCAGGAGGGGAGTCCGGAGGCGGCGCAGTGGAAGGCGGCGGACTATCTGGGATTTGAGACCTGGGTGGCGGAGGTGGATGGACAGGTGGTGGGATTCCTGGCTCTGAGGGAAACGGGCGGGGGCGAGG
>CAZLDN010000108.1:0-17320 GCA_964558355.1 uncultured Candidatus Solibacter sp. | reverse complement strand
AATCGCGATCGGCATCAGTTCGGAACGCTGATCGGCATCGCTCGGAATACGCAGCCCAGCCGCCCGACATCGAACTCAGGATGACGTAGAGAAATATGGAAGCTGAGAATGAATAGGCGGAAGGACTGGATGCAAACTTTAGAAGTCCGCGAAGGACCGCCACAAGGAGCGTAGCCAGGAAGAGAGAAAACGCAATGACCCCGCCCTTCTGCAAGGTGGTAAGTATTGCCACATGTGGGAACGCGGCGTTTTCTTCCCGGTTAAATCGGACCGGGGATGGGAACATTGAGCCAAAGCCGAGGCCCTCCGTCCAATGATCCTCCAGACTGTAGAGCAACCACTTGATTTCGAGTGAACGCTGCTCATCCCCGAGATTCGTTGATTGGAGGCGGATCACCGCGCTTTGCGGACTCAACTGATCGAATGCGAGCAAGGCGAAGGTCAGTGAGCCCACGAAGCAGGTCGTCAACAACGCATAACCCTTCACGCCCCTGCCTCGATAGGCGATCGGTAGGCAGACCAACGCCCCGGCTACATGGAGAACAAAAATACTCCTTGAACCGGCGAAAAAATTGGCCACAAGAGGAGCAACTGACCACAGGAAGACGGTAAGGCCATGTCTTGCCCGCTGACCCAAATTGCGGAATCTGCTCAGAGGCCTGCCATGTACAGCGAGAATTGGCAGACAGAGCAGGATACCGTTCAGGCAATGAAACATGGACCAGGTGTGTATTCGTCCGAAGTTCCGCCACACCGGGTTGATGGCTCCCGCGACGAGGCCGAGAACAAGCATGCAGAGAAGCACGGTCCAGGCGATAGCCAGCCTTCTGATGAGGGCCAGAGTGTACTCGGCAGGGCGGCCTAGCGCAACGCAGAAGGCGGCAAGCATTCCGCCGAATGTAATCGCATCATACCCGAAGACCCTCCACTCGAATGGGAGTTGGCTGCTCGTGAGCCCGCCAACAAGGCACATGAGACAGAACAACGCCGTTAGGATATGGAAGATCGGACTCACAAGCAACCGGCTTAGGTATTGGAGGGACTCCAGGGCCATGGCCGTCAGCGCGAGGGCTGAGATGAGGTGCAGCAGTTTGAGCGGCCCGATCGAGAGGCCGGAAGTCCAGGCTTCGGGGAGAGCATAGGCCAGAACGACAACGAGCAGGAAAGCGTCTGTCAGCTTTCCGCGCATTGACTGCGAGGCGGGCAGCGACGACGGGACCGTCTGCCGGGGTGCGTGCCTAGGGTCGTAGGAAACCATCGTGCTCATCTTATTGGGAGGATCCCAAAAGCTTATGCACCCGAGTCGCCGGAGGAGACTGCGCGCGGCTCAGACTTCAGAATTGGAGCGGCGGGGGCGAGTCTCGGGGCCAAGAACAGGACATCTGCGAACAGAGGTAGGCGGTTCGCGTCAAGAGGGCCGTGATAGAGGTCGGCGAACGCCAGGCCGTGCCGGCCGAGGAGTTCAGAGATCTCGATAAGGCTCGACTGACCCTGATAAAGATCGACGAAATTGGCTTCAATGAGTACCGCTGCGCAGCGAGGCAAGACCGTTTGGGCACCTCGGAGAACCTCGGCATCGAAGCCCTGAACGTCAACCTTGAGAAACGCACTCTGCTGGAGAGGGCGATCAACTGCCCAGCTATCGAGGGACCGGACGCGGACCTGGATGGTCTCTTGTTCCTGAGCGAAGGGGAACGCGGCCTTGTGGTCCTGGGCGAGGGGCAGAAGCGAGGATGATGGAGAGAAGGAGTTGACCACGAAACTGGCTTCGCCGTCGGTGCTGCCAAGGGCAAAGTTATGCACATGAAGGAGGCTGTCGCCCTTGCTGATCTCGGCCAGGATGCCAGCGGCGGCGGGCAATGGTTCGAAGCTGTGGATCGCCGCCCCTGGGAATGCCTTTCGGGCTGACCGATAGAACTGGCCTTTGTTGGCTCCGACATCGATTACTGTGCGAATGCCCGCATGCCGAAGGGCGATAAAAGGGGTGCGGAGGCGCCTTATCTCGTAGCCGAAGCATCCAGGAATACTATTGAGGGTCTCTTTCCAGTGCACGGAGGGCTACCTTCGAAAAACAGCGAATAGGGTGACGGCAGTACTGGCCGACATGCCCGCGAGCATGGCAACTGCCACCCAAACCGGGCTTAGGGAACCGTGCCAGAGCACAAATCCACAAACAGCCAAGGCATTGGCGAGCCCTTGGGCCGCGTTGCAGAGGAAGAGGCCGCGCGTGCGGCCAGCACCAAGGAGGGCATAGTAGCCCGGAACTCCGACGAGGCTTATCGCCGTGGCAACAAGCAGGAACCTGAAAACACCGGGGAGCTGCGGGTGGAACGAGTTGCCCAGCCAGAACCGGAGCAGCAACGGCGCAAAGAGGAACGCGACGATGAAAATCGGAGAGGAGGCCAAGAGCACTACCTGGATGGACTTGCGGTTGAGCATCCTGACTCTCAACTTGGGAGAGTCGTCCACGCGTGCAATGATAGCGCTTGTCTCAGGGACAAGGCTTCGTTGGGACGCCTCAAAGACGCTGCGGATCCGCATGGAAGCCCCCCATGCAAGTTCGAGGAGCGTCACATGCGCGACCTGGCCATATCGGGCGAGCATGAGCCGGTTGAACGGCAGGAGGAGGAGGTTGACCGCAGTGGCGGCGAGAACCCACCCTCCGAAACTCAGCAGGTCGCGTCCATGCCGGGCACTGATGTTCCTTCCAACCAGCAAACGCAGAGGCACTGCCTGGGTGAGGCAACGCCAAGCGCCGAAATGGAGCACTCCGCACGCAAGAAGCGCGCCAAAGAGGAGAGAGAAGATCCCGTAATTCAGTCGCAGCAATGCAACCGCAGCAGCCAGGCCGAGGGCCTGACTCGCCAGTTGCCAGAGCCGGACCTGATCAAGACGCCCCGTTCCCTCAAGAGCCGAGCAGTGGAGTTCCACAACGACGACATAGACCGAAAGAACCGCGACCCACGGTACCAGGTTGACGAAATCGCCGCGGAGATTGTCGGGGAGGCGGAGAAGAGACGCGAAGGAGCGGCTAAGAAACACCACGACGCCACCAATGGCAGATCCACTCAACAGCAGAATGGATATGCCGGTCAGAAGGTATTGGCCAACCTCGTCCGCACGGCCTCGAGCGATGGAGTCGGCCACCCCTCGCGAGATCCCTGCTGTCATACCCAGGGAGCCCACCTGCGAAAAGTTGATCACTGTTGCCAGAAGCACCCAGAGCCCATATCTCTCATAACCCAACTCGCCGACACAGACCCGAAACGCCAGGAAAGCGAGGACGGCCGCCGCCGCCGTGCTGAATGCGGAAACAACCATGTTCCGTCTGAGCTGCGAACCCCAGAAGAGCCGAGTAATCTCAGATCGAGCTGTCCACATAGTGAGGAATCGGATCGGGTCAGACGGGAGGATCGTTGTCGGTGAGATTTTGGTACCGTTTGTAGTATTTGCCGTAGTAGCCGTAGTAATAGTAGTGATCCGAATGGCTTTTCTTGACCTGGTTTAGGACGAGACCCAGGACGTTGGCTCGGAGGTGGCTGAGAGTCGAGATGGCTGCGGCTACTGCTTTTCTCGATGTTTCGCCGGCTTTTGTGACCACTATGACTCCGTCGGCGGCGCTGGCCATTTGGAGGGATTCGGCGAAGCCTAGGAGGGGCGGGGCGTCGAGGATGACCAGGTCATAGTCCCTGGCCATCTCTTCCATGATGGGTCCGAGGAGAGTCCCGATGAGGTCGGCGGCTCGGCGGGAAGGGGGTCCGGCGGTGATGATGTGGAGGTTGGGATTGCTTTCGGATTCGATGACGGCGGCGCGCCAGTGGGTCTCGCCGTTGAGGACGTTGGAGAGGCCGACGGAGAGTTGGAGTCCGAAGAGTTTGTGCTGGGAGGGGCGGCGGAGGTCACAGTCGATCAGCAGGGTCTTCTTTTTTTGCTCGGCGTGGGCGGAGGCGAGGTGGCCGGCGGTGGTGGATTTGCCTTCGCTGGCGGTGGCGGATGTAAAGAGGAGAGTGCGGAGGCGGCGGTCGAAGTCGGTGAGGAGGATGGAGTTGCGGATGGTGCGGATGGCTTCGTCATAGGTGGAAAGCTGGCGCTCGAGACGGCGCGGGACGAGGAGGGCGTTGGAGTCGGAGCCGGGGGCGGCGGGTAGGGCGACGGAGGTGGAGAGGGTGAGCTCCTTGGGGTTCTTGACGGCGGGCAGGGTGCCGACGATGTGGGTGCGGAGGGTGCGGGCGACCTGTTCGGGGTCGCGGATGGTATTGTCCATCGTGTCGGTCAAGATGGCGATACCGAAGGCGAGCAGGGTTGAGAAGAGAAACGCCAGGGCGAGGTTGAGCGGGATCTTGGGGAAGACGGGTTTCCAGGCGGGACGGGCGAGGTCGGCGACGCGGACCATGTTGTTCTGGAAACCGGCGTTGATGCCGGCTTCGCGGATCTTGCGGTTGAGTTCGTCGTAGAGGTTTTTGTCGGCGTCGGCTTCGCGTTTGGCGCGCTGGTATTCGAAGCTGCGGAGGTTGAGGGTGTCGTATTCGGACTTGGTTTCGGCGACGGAGCCGGCGAGCATTTGCTCGCGGGAGCGGGCTTCGTTGTACTGGACTTCGACGCGCTTGAGGGCATTGATGCGGGTGGCGTCGACCTGTCGTTCGAGTTCGCGGAACTGGGCCTGGATCTTGCGGTATTCGGGGTGGTTGACGCCGTAGTGGGATTTGACCTCGGCGAAGCGTTCGGAGACTTCGTCGCGGCGCTCGATTAGGCGCTTGATGGCATCGCCCTGGTTGGAGACCTGGGCGACTTCGAGCGCTCCCGTGGCGGCCTGTTTCATCTGGGCCTCGGAGGTGACGCGTTCGGCCTGAGCGCGGGTGTATTCGGTATTGAGTTGGAGGAGGCGGGACGAGAGGATGTTGGTCTTTTCCTCGGGGTTGATGACGTTGAGTTCGCGTTCGAGTGAGGCGAGGCGGCCGCTGGAGGATTCCATTTTGGCGCGCAGTTCCTCGATCTGCTTTTCCATGAATTTGGAGAGGGATTGGGAGCTGCGGATGCGGATGTTGTAGGTGTGTTCGATGTAGGACTGGGCGATCTGGTTGGCGACATCGGCGGCGAGTTGGGGGTCGGTGGAGCGGTAGCCGACCTGGAGGAGATAGGTATTGGGCGGACGGGTGACGCGGAGCTGTTTGAGGACGATGGGGGCGTCCTTGGCGCGGGAGACGCGGTCGGCGGAGTCGGAGGTGCGGTCGAACTGCTGCTCCTTCTCGAGGAGGCCGTAGCGCTGGGCGATGGGGCGGACGACGGAGTCGGATTGGAGGAGTCGGATCTGGGAGGCGAGGAAGGATTCGGCGTCGAGGTTGGAGTAGGTCTGGCTTTGGGATTCCTGGCCGACGATGCCGCGGGCCTCCTGGCGGTCGACATAGAGGGTGGCGGTGGATTCGTAGATAGGGGTGAGGCGGAGGCTGACGACGGCGGTGGCGAAACAGACGACGAGGACGAAGGCGATGATGGCCCACATGTTGCGCCGAAGGATCCAGAGGTAGTGGGAGAGAGGGAGGGAGACTTGATCGGCGTCGGTCTCGGAGAGGATGACCGTGGCAGGGGCGAGGGGAGACTGCTGATAGGCAGCCAATGGCGAAAGCCGGTTGGGTTGAGGGATGAGGTCCTGCGGATCGGGTCTGTCGAGGTTCATTTGGTTCGGGTTGGGATGGTTGAGGCGGCGGGGCCGGCCTGGAATGTCAGGAACATGCTGCGACGGAATCGCCGTCAAGGGTGACGGCGACGGAACGTTGGAGGAGTTCGACCGAGACGACGAGACAGTTGTCGTCCTTGATACGGAGGACACGGCCGCTCAAGCCGGCAAGCGGGCCGGTGTGGACGCGGACGGATTGGCCCTCGCATAACAGAGCGAGGGGACGGAGACGGCGGCCGGAATCGAGGATGCGTTCGAGAGCTTGGATCTCGGGAGCGGGAATGGGCTCGGGGCCGTGGCCGAAGCCGACGAAGCCGACTGCGCCGGGGATGGTTACGATTTTGAGTGGGGTGGACGGGGCAAGGCGGCAGAAGAGGTAGCCGGGAAACAGCGGGCGGTCGATGGATTTGATGCGGTCGGACCAGCGTCGATGGTCGGTGTAGAGGGGGAGGAGCGATTCGACGCCGTGAGAGCGCAAAATGCCGCTGACGGCCTTTTCGGCGTGAGGTTTGACGCGGAGGGCGAACCATTCAGGTGCTGGAGTAGACATCAAGTTGACCGTTGAAGACAACGCTGCCGCTATGGCTGTCACATGACAGGCCCGATCACTTATCCCCAACCGCGAGCGGGGTAAGCCAGTTGGGAACCATGGTAAAGCCAACCACTGGAGAATGTCCAATGGTGGGCGCCACCACCTTCAACCTAAATAGTGTGGAGAGGCGAGGAATGTTCGCACATCAGTTTCGTGAAGAAAGAAAAAAGCCTGCCAGGCGGCCTGAGGCGGAGGTTGCGCGAGGCGTGTTGCGCATGGTCGCCGGGTTGAGATGTGATTATGGGTGCCGAAGTAAGGGATGCCGCATGGGGAAGAGGAATTCGTCAGTGGGTGGAGGTAAACCCGAGGCGGAGCTGACGGCCATGGGGGTTCGAGGGGAAGCGGTCCATGGGTCGAAATCGGGATGGGGTTGCAGGAATGGAGGGGGACGGAGCGCTCCCGTCCACTGCGACGAGTTTGCCATGTGCTGAATGCCGGTCCTTTTGCCGGCCTACGCCGCACGCTCGCGAACTGGCGGGACTGGCTTGAACCTGACAGTGCCGTGACAACGGCGGATCGGAAGGGCGTTACAATCCGATCTGCGGGGCGACCGGATGATTCTACCTTCCCAGAGGCTTGTGTGGTTTGCAGCGGCGATTCTCGTCCCGTGCACGGCACTGCTGTATCTGGGCGTGCGGCTGCTGGGGCAAGAGGGGGAAATCACCCGCCAGCGAGCCAGAGAGGTTCTCCAGAGCCGTGTCGAGAACCTGAGGAGGGACATGCAAGCGTCCCTGGAGCCCGTGCGGCTCGCGCCGGGTGTCCCGGACGGGGTGGCGTTCCATGGTAAGGTCCGTGACGGCAAGGTCTCTTTGGCCTGGGAGGTCCAGCCCGCTGTTGAGCAGGTACGCCGGGCGCTGTCGGACTCAATCTTTCAGGCACTGTTGCGAGGTGTCTCCGCGGAAATCACCGTTCCGCCTTCTGGAGCCGCGGGCGACTTTCTGGCATTGCAGCGGGCGGTCTCCCTGGAGCGGGCCGGACAGACGGAGGCAGCCGCGGCGTTCTTTGCGCGGGTAGCGGCAAAGCCGGCGGCCGTGACCGACGACTATGGAGTTCCGCTGGCCCTCTACGCGATCCCGAGGCTGCCTGCCGGCAGGCTGGGGCCGGCGTTGGCCGGGGCGATCGAGTCGATTCTGGCGACACCGCATGTGCTGTCGCCGACCGGACTCAGGATGGCGGTTTCGCTGGCTCAAGAGCATGGCGGAGGCAGCGCAGTGGCCCGGCTGAAAATTCCACTCGAAAACGCGAAGGCGGCCGAGCAATTTCAGGCGGCCTACGCGTCGGCTGGGGGCGCATCTTCGCTGAGGTGGCAGAGCTTCGGGGACCCGCCCTTTATCGTTGGTTTCGCCTCTACGCCGGCCCCTGGCGAGTTCACGTTCCGCGCTGTCCGCGCGACTGACATCGCAAGCAGTTCCCCCATCCGCCCGCTATTCTCACTGGCTGAGGGCCAATCGCTGGGCGAGCCGTTCCCTGGCCTTCGGGCGGTCCTGCCCGAACTGAATCAGGACGCGACGCCGCGGCAACGCCCCTTCGTTCTGGGGGTCCTGGCAATCGCCTTTTCGATGGCGTTTCTCGGCAGCCTGCTCTGGCGGCGCGACTTCAGGAGGGAGGCCCAACTCTCCTCGTTGAGAACGCAGTTTGTCGCCGGAGTTTCGCATGAACTGCGGACTCCTCTGACTGCCATCCGGATGTTCATCGAGGCGCTACACGACAATCCGGAGCTCGACGTCGCAACCCGCCAGGAGTATCTCACGACCATGTTGCGGGAGAGCGAGCGCTTGAGCCGGCTGGTCGAGAACGTGCTCGAGTTTTCGCGCATCGAACGAAACCGGCAGACTTATCAGCTGCGGCCGGTCTCGCTGCCATCGGTGATCCAATCGGTCCTCTCTTCGATGCAGCCTCTGTTCGAGCAGAGCGGGGTTCAGTTGGAGTCGGCAATCGCAGCCGACTTGCCGTCCGTGCAGGCGGACCCTGATGCGCTCGGCCAGGCGCTGGCCAACCTGTTGGGCAACGCGATGAAGTTCTCCGGCAAGGTGCGCGAGATTCGCGTCGAGGCCCGGCGGGAAGGCGCGAATGTGCTGATCCGCGTCGTGGACAAGGGCATCGGGATCCCGCCGCGGGAACAGCAGCGCATTTTCGATAGCTTCTACCGCGCGCGGGTCCCGGAGAACAATTCGATTCAGGGCGCCGGGCTGGGTCTGACGCTGGTGCGCCACGTGATGCGCGGCCATCATGGGGATGTAGCGGTAGAGAGCCAGCCCGGGCGTGGTTCGACATTCACGCTGATGCTGCCCATTCCGGCCGGGGAGCAAGCGCCATGAGCCTGCTTTTGATCGTTGAAGACGAACCGGCCATTCTGCGCGGCCTCGCCGACGCTTTCAAACGCGAGGGCTACGAAGTCCTGATCGCGGCCGACGGCGACACCGGCGACCGCCTCGTGAAAGAGAATCGTCCCGATCTGGTGATCCTCGACCTGATGCTGCCGGGACTTTCGGGTTACGACATCTGCCGCCGGATGAGGGCGGCCGGGAATCAAACGCCGGTTCTGATGCTGACCGCGCGCGGCGAAGAGGCCGACCGCGTCATCGGGTTGGACATGGGAGCCGACGATTACGTCACCAAACCGTTTTCGCTGCGGGAATTGCTGGCTCGCGTGCGGGCGTTGCTGCGCCGTGCGCAGGCGCAGCCGGCGCCGCCGGGCTTGCGGGCCGGCGATGTCGAAATCGACTTCGAAGGCTACACCGCGACGAAGGGCGGCAGGCCATTGGAGATGACCCGCAGGGAGTTCCAGGTATTGCGCGCTCTCGTTGCGCGCCCCAACCACGTCCTATCGCGTGACGAACTGCTGGAACTGGTCCTTGGCGAGGACGTCTATGTGACCAATCGCACCATCGACAACCACATCGTTTCGCTGCGCGCGAAGCTCGAAACCGGCCCCTCCTCGCCCCGCCACCTCATCACCGTGCGCGGCGTCGGCTACAAATGGGTCCCCTGACAGAAACCTGACAGACAATGCGTGCTCCCGTGACAATCGCCGAAGTGCATCCTCGTACAGTTGAATGCAGACGTTACTGGGATCGGAACCTGGAGTTGGAACTTGAAGCCCCGGGTTCAAAGGAATGAATCATGAGAATCAAACTCACCGTCATCACTCTCCTGGCCGCCGCCACCCTGGCGGCGCAGTCCGGAAACGATCTATTCCAGCAGGCCCTGCTCAAGGAGCGCAGCCAGGGCGACCTAGCAGGCGCCATTCAGATCTACGAGCGCGTCCTCAAGCAGCACGCCTCCGACCGCAAGCTCGCCTCACAGTCTCTCCTCCAGATCGCCCACTGCCAGGAGCGCCAGGGCAATGAGACCGCCCGCCGCACCTACGAGCGCCTCCTCAAGGAGTACTCCGACCAGCCCCAAGCAATCGCCGATGCCCGCGCCCGCATCGCCGCCCTTTCCGCTGCCGCCGCGCCCGCCGGACCGCGTATCCGCCAGCTCTGGGCCGGCCCCGATGTGGATATGGAAGGTGGCGTTTCCCCTGATGGCCGATGGCTTACCTACGCCCACTGGGAGACCGGCGACCTCGGTGTTCGCGACCTGCAGGCCGGCGCCCACAAACTTCTGACCAATACCGGAGGCTGGGAGAAGTCCGGGGACTTCGCCGAAGATTCAATTTACTCTCCTGACGGGAAGTTGATCGCATACAACTGGTTCGTTGAATCGAAGGATAACAGCAAGGATCACGAGGTCCGGCTCATGAACGCCGACGGTTCCGGCGTGCGCGTGCTGTTCAAGAAACCCGGCTGGGTCGTTCCCCAAGCCTGGTCGGGGGATGGCAAGTCCCTCGCTGTCCTTCACTACGGACCTGACGGCATGAACGCGATTTACGTTGTTTCGGTCCCCTCCGGCGAGGCGCGTGAACTGCTTCCCAAGACAGCGGACAGGCCCTGGAAAATGTCTTTCTCCCCTGATGGCCGGCTGCTGGCCTTTGACATGCGCCGCTCCCGCGCGGCGGACTCAGATATCTACTTCCTTCCCACGAGTGGTGGGACGCCTGCCAGTCTGATCGAAAACCCCTCGAACGACGTTGCGCCTGTCTGGTCGGCCGACGGCAGATCTCTCCACTTCCTCAGCAACCGCAGCGGCGCTTACGGCATTTGGGAGCTTCCGGTCTCCGGCGGAAACGCCTCCGGTCCTGTCAGGCTTGTGAAAGGGGATCTGGGCTCAAACGTCTGGCCGATCGGCTTCACCCGGTCCGGTTCTTATGTTTACAGCTCAAACATCGGCGGCATCGATGTGTACGAGGTGGACTACGATCCGTCCGCGGGCAAGGTCACCTCGAAGCCCCGCCTTCTCTCTGACCGAATCCCCGGCAGGAACCAAGGCCCCGCCTATTCGCCTGACGGCCGTTACCTTGCCTGGGCCCGGACTGAGGGTCCCAATAGACGGGCAACGCTCGTCCTGCGCGATCTCGCCTCAGGCGATGAACAGTCGTTTGACGCGAACAATGCGAATGCGTTTGCTGGAATCATCTGGTCTCCTGACAGCCGCCGTATCATCTACCAGGTAAGATCGGATGAGCCGAATACTTGGGACGTCGTTGAATACGATCTCAGATCCTCGAGATCCTCCACGCTTCTCAAGGTGCAGCCCAACCGCAACACGCTGAGCCCCTGCTTCAGCGCCGACGGCAAGACCCTCTTTTACGTCTTCCGCGAGTGGCCCAAGCCCGACTTCCAGGTGATCGCATTTGATCTGGAGAGCCGCCACAAGCGGTCTCTCTTCACAACGTCGGCGAGGCTGTATGCCATGCGCCTCGGTCCGGATGGCCGGAACCTCGCCATCCTCCGCAATGATGGCAATCCAGGTCGCTCGCTTCTAAGCTTACCCGTCGAGGGCGGCGAGCCTCGCGTGGTTGCCACCTTTCAGAGTCACACCGGTGATTTCGGCGGGACAATGGGATTCACCCCTGACGGAAAATCCGTAATTGTCCGCGCCGCTACCGCGGCAATGCCGCTCCAGTCGAGCGACCTCTTGCGCATCGACCTGACCTCGGGCAGCGTCAGTCCGCTCGGCCTAACGATGCCAGAGATTCGGTGGCCCGGGATCCATCCCTCCGGGCGCAAGATCGTCTTCCAGGCAGGGCAGTCGAAAGATGAAATCTGGGTGGCGGAGAACATTCTGCCCCCCGGGAAGTAGGACGGTGGGTTGCGCCGCCGGGGGGTGAACTCCGGCGGCGCGGCGCCAACGGGCGCACGGACAAAGCTCTCCGTTTGCTGCCTTAACAGACCACAAGATTTGGCGGTCGTCCGGGCCGGCAACGAGTTCGGATGGGCACATTCGCCTACAGGATGTGGCTTTGGCGCTTCCGGCAACGGGGCATTGTGTTCCCGCCGCGGTTTGCACGCCGGCTTGAATTACTCGCACTTGAATTCTAGCGGGAGACGAAGAAATTCGGCCAGGCTATATCAGTTTTGTGGGGCCTGATCGCGCGCGACGACACGATAGCGGCGGTGGCGGATCGTGCCGGTGGTAAAGGAGTCGTCGATGAAGGCGGCGACTTCCTGGCTGTGGCGCTTATGGGAGCCGGCGGCGGGGCTGGCGGATTCAGGGCGTCCGGCATAGAGCAGCGTGCGGCGGGTGGAATCCAACATGGGCTGGAGCTTGTCGCGGACGAAGGACCATGCGCCCTGGTTGCGGGGCTCTTCCTGGACCCAGACAACCTCGGCGGTGGAGGGGTAGCGCAAGAGCATGGTTTCGATATCGCCGACAGGCCAGGGGTAGAACTGTTCGAGGCGGACGATGGCGGTTGTGTCCGCCTTGCGGGCCTCTCGGGCGGCGATGAGGTCGTAATAGACCTTGCCGGAGCAGAGGAGGACGCGGGACACCCGGTCGGGCGCGGAGTCGGCTGTGTCATTGAGGACGGGGGAGAAGCCACCGTGGGTGAAGTCCCGCGAGGGGGAGACAGCTTTGGGGTGGCGCAGCAGGCTCTTTGGGGTAAAGATGACAAGCGGCTTGCGCATGCCGCGGCGGTCGCGTCCGCCGTACATCTGGCGGCGGAGGAGGTGGAAGTACTGGGCAGGCGAGGTGACATTGGCGACCTGCATGTTGTCCTCGGCGCAAAGTTGCAGGAAGCGTTCGATGCGGGCGGAGGAGTGTTCGGGACCCTGGCCTTCGAAGCCGTGCGGCAGGAGGAGGACGAGGCCCGAGGGCTGGCCCCATTTGGATTCGCAGCAGGAGATGAACTGGTCGATCATGATCTGGGCGCCGTTGACGAAGTCGCCGAACTGGGCTTCCCAGAGGGTCAGGGTGAGAGGGTCGCCGAGGGAGTAACCGAATTCGAAGCCCATGACACCGTATTCGCTTAAGGAACTGTCATAGACCTCGAAGCCGGCCTGTTTGGGGGCGAGGTGCATGACGGGGACGTACGGGATGCCGGTCTCGTAGTCGAAGTATTCGAGGTGGCGGTGGGAAAAAGTTCCGCGTCCGCTGTCCTGGCCGGAGAGGCGTGCAGGGGTTCCTTCTAGGACGAGCGACCCGAAGGCGAGGGCCTCGCCCAGTGCCCAATCGGCGACGCCGCCCTTGAGGAATTCCTTGCGCTTGCCGACGATGGACTTGAGCTTGGGGTGGAGATTAAATTCGTCGGGGAACGTGGTGAGTCCTTCAATGATCTGCTCGATCGTTGGCTCGTCGATGGCGGTGCGGGGGCAGGATTGCGGGAGGTCGTTTTCGACGATCTCGGTGACTTCCTGGAGTTCCCACTTTTCGCCGCGGGCGACGGCCTCTTCGTGGGCCGTGTTCATGCGCTCCTGGATGGACTTTTTGACGCGTTCGATGAGGCTCTTGTCAGCGACACCCTCGCGAGTGAGGCGGCCGGTGTAGATCGTGGCCACGGAGGGGTGGTTTTTGATCTTCTTATACATGAGCGGCTGGGTGTAGGAGGGGTCGTCGCCCTCGTTATGGCCGTACTTGCGGTAGCAGAACATGTCGATGACGACATCCTTGCTGAACCTCATGCGGTAGTCGAAGGCGATTTGGATGGCGCGGACGCAGGCGTCGGGGTCGTCGCCGTTGACATGGAAGATGGGCGCCTGGACGGTCCGGGCGACGTCGGTGCAATAGGTGGACGAACGAGCCTCTTCAGGGGTCGAGGTGAAGCCGAGCTGGTTGTTGATGATGAGGTGGATGGTGCCGCCGGTGGTGTAGCCCTTGAGTTGGGAGAGCTGAAGGGTTTCGGCGACCACGCCCTGACCGGCGAATGCGGCGTCGCCATGGACGAGGATGGGCAGGACCTTTTGACGTTTGGTGTCGCCCATGTGGGTTTGTTTGGCGCGGACGATGCCTTCGACCACAGGGTCGACCGCTTCCAGATGTGACGGATTCGGCGAGAGCGAGACCTTGATTTCGCGGCCGGAGGTTGTCCGTTGGATGCCGGACGCGCCGAGGTGGTATTTGACGTCGCCCGAACCCTGGGCCATCTCGGGATCGACGTTGCCTTCGAACTCTCCGAAGATCTGCGCCATCGACTTCGAGAGGAGATTGGCGAGGACAGTGAGACGTCCGCGGTGGGCCATGCCGATGACGGCTTCCTGGACGCCCGCATCGGCGGCGCGTTCGAGGAGTTCGTCGAGGATGACCATGGCTGATTCGCCGCCTTCGAGCGAGAATCGCTTCTGGCCGACGAAACGGGTATGGAGGAAGTGTTCGAAGCCCTCGGCTTCGATGAGACGGAGCAGGACGCGGCGGCGGAGTTCGGGTTCAAGCGTCCAGGCGTTGGCTTCGGGTTCCATGCGTTCCTGGAGCCAGCGCTTTTCCTCGGGATGCTGGATGTGCATGTACTCGCAGCCGAGGCGGCCGCAGTATGTATTACGGAGGGTTTCGAGGGTTTCGCGGAGAGTCGTTACGGCGCGGGCTGCGCCCGACTGGGCGAGGTTGCCCGTGATGAAGTCGCGTTCGAGATCCCAGATGGTGAGCCCGTAAGTTGAGGGATCGAGTTCGGGATGGTAGCCGGGGGCGACGCCAAGCGGGTTCAGGTCGGCGATCAGGTGGCCGCGGACGCGATAGGCGTTGATCAATTGTAGGACGGCGGCCTGCTTGGCGATCTCCTCCATGCGCTTCTCATCGCGGAAACCGGGGAGCGACGAGCGGCGGTCGGTCTGCCAGCGCACGGGTTGGTAGGGCATACCGGTAGCCGTGAAAATCTCGTCATGGAAATCGTCGGCGCCTTCGAGCAGCGACTGGATCTTGCCGAGGAACAGGCCGGATTCCGCGCCCTGGATGATGCGGTGGTCATAGGTGCAGGTCATCGTCATGACCTTGCAGATGCCCAGCAACGCGCGGGTCTCTTCACTGACACCCTGGTATTCGGCGGGGAAGTCAATCGAGCCGGTGGCGACGATCGCGCCCTGGCCGGGCATCAGCCGCGGGACCGAGGCTTTGGTGCCGACCGTGCCTGGGTTGGTCAGCGAAATGGTGGTTCCGTGGAAATCGTCCACGGTGAGTTTGGCGGTGCGGGCGCGTTGGACGAGGTCTTCGAAGGCTGTGAGGAATTCGAAGAAGTTCATCTTGCCGGCGTTCTTGACACAAGGCACCAGCAGCGAACGGCGGCCGTCGCGGCCGGCGACATCGACGGCGATGCCGATATTGATCTCAGGACGGACAATGCGGTGGGCCAGGCCGTCGACTTCGGCGTAAGCGTCGTTCATGCCGGGCATGGCGGCCACGGCGCGCACGATGGCCCACGAGATGAGGTGCGTATAGCTGATCTTGCCCTTGCCGTGGAGTTCGCGCCACTGGTTGAGCAGACGGCGGTTTTCGTCGATCACCTTGACGGGGATGGTGCGCTGCGAAGTCGCCGTGGGCATCGAGAGCGAGAGGTTCATGTTCTCGGCGATGCGCAGCGGTGCGCCTTTCAAGGGGACGAGTTGTTCGGCGGGGCTGAGAGCGATGGGCGCTGCGGGCGACTTGGCGGAAGGCGCGAGAGGCGGCGGGACGACGGCAGTTTCGACTGCCTGAGACTCGGCGGCCTGGGTCCCGGCGGCGGACTGGGCCGCTTTCGAGGCGGCTTCAGCCTCGGAATCAAAGACCTGCTTCCAGCTCTCGTCGACGCCGGCGCGGTTGTTCACATACTGCTGATAGAGCTCTTCTTCGAGCCAACTATTGATGCTGATTCGCTGATCGGATTCCGTAGGCATGGTGATAGTGTCGTCAGGCAGGCTTGGCCCGCCCCCAGTCTAACCAATAGTCTATCGCGGGGCGGCGGGGGGGAGCTACGGGAGCCGGGCGCTAGACTGCGCGGCAAAGAAGCTCTCCGTCCAGGGCAGTCGTGCCAACGGCGGCTGTGGAAAAACGCGCTTCGTTCAAAACCGGCCCCGCACCAGCTAAAAGGCCCCGGCACGCTGCCGGCGAGCCTCCCGCGTCAGCGGGAGGTACGACTTAACATACCGCTCCCTTACAGGAGCGGCTCGGGAGCGGCTCGCCGGGAACCCGCACCAGCTTCGCTAACCTCGCGAACCTACGCCGCATTCTCCACTGCGACCACGAGCCGTTTACCGAGGGCGCGAAGCGCCGCATCGAGTTGGTCCAGGCGCGATGCGTGGTCCAGATCGAACAGCCGGTCAATGCTGGTTTTCGGAATCCTCATGCGGCGCGCGAGTTCCGACTTCCGGATGCCCGACGCGCGAAAAGCCAGGTAGCATTCCACCTTCGCCTGGTCGAGCGGAGCCAGAGCCACCGGGCGCAGGCGGCGTCCTTTCGCTTTCGCCTCGGGGATCTCCTCACTCTTTGCGATCAGGTGGGCGATCATGTCATGCAGCAGGCGGCCGGCCCACTTCTCCGCATCGGCCAGGTTATCGCCTTGGGTGACGCCCCAACCGAAGTCGGGAAACGTCACAGTGTAGCCGCCGCTCGCCGGCTCGCGCTCGAATCGTGCGTTGTAGGTCGCCATGGGCTCATCCCTTCAGCCCCAGATCCCGCGGAATCGACTGCCAGGTCTTGGGGTTCAACTCTTTCGACGGGTGGCGGGGAAGCGTGCTGCGCCTGGAGCCGAGATAGACGAAGGTGTGCTTCGCGCCCTCCTCGAAGCGGCATCCCTGCTTCCTCAGCCACCGCTTCGCCTCGCTGTACGTCACACCTCAAGCGTAAGCAGTAGTGCTTACTCTGTCAAGCGGGAAGTAAGCAGATGGGAAAATGGACGCGATTCAGCAAGGACCTATACCCTACTCCCGGTTGGCGCGCCCTGCATCCTAACCAGGGTCTCGTCCACATGTTGTGATTCTCGTTGGCCAGGGGGACAGACCGGTTGGCGATTTGGCCAAAGGGTCAGCCGGTTAAGACCATCAGCCCTTTTCGTCCCAATGGAACCGGTGCAGGAGCCGGTGGACGGCCGGCGCGAGGATGATCCCGGCGACCACGAGAAAGCAGATACCGGCATAGAGCGCATAGAGGCCCGCAAAGAGTTTGCCGCCTGAGGTTGTCAGAGTCGCCACCGGACCCATCCCGCCCAGCAGCATGGCGGCGTTGAGAAAACCATCCAACCAGCCCATCCGTTCAAAGTAGACGTACCCCGCCATGCCCGCGGCAAGCGATCCGGCCGCGAACAGCAACGCGGCCGCCATGTGTTTCGCCAGCCGCCACAGAAATGCCTTGTGCGGGATTGGCCGTTGTCCGCGGTGCTCGTACATTGTGCGCCCCCAGGCCCTCCATCGTATCAGCAGGGCCAAGGGGTCGCCAAGGGGTCAGACTTATACGACCGATTGGCGATTTCAGCCAAACCGTCAGACGGCTCTGCCACCTTCGCCGAAGCCTCCGGATCCGCGCCCTCCTGACGGCGGCCGAAATCGTCGGTCACGCTCTCAGCAAATAAATCTCTACCACCTAACTCCCTCATTCCAAACAACCTCCCCCGTCATCCCCTCCAGCCGCCAACTTCCCCCCACCCATACTCAGGCTCGGGCAGGAGTACCCAATCGCAATGTCACGACGATCCAGATCCGAGCAGGCCCGCATCAACGGCGCCAAGTCCCGAGGCCCCATCACCCCGCAAGGCAAAACCATCTCATCCATGAACG
>CAZLDN010000107.1:0-17409 GCA_964558355.1 uncultured Candidatus Solibacter sp. | reverse complement strand
GACCCCACCATCAAACCCCTCTTCGGAGGCAAACCCCAATGGAACTGAGATGTTCAGGGGCGCCGGCTCCAGCCGCCGCTGTAGGACAGGCCTCCCGGCCTGTCGCCGCACGATCATCCCGTCCACCGCTTCACCATGTCTCTTCGCCCGCCACCAAACTAACGGCTCTCCCCAAAACCCCCGCCGCTAGCCTGCATCACAAGGCGAACAAATTGCGAATTACGCGACCTCCCCCTGTCATCCCGCCATGTAAAATCAACCCTTCGTCCGATTTGTCCGTCCAACAAGCAGTGCTAGCATCAATAGAGTCAAGCCTTATGCGACTGATAAACAAACACTTCACCGCCCCATGGGTTCGTTTGGTCACGGCAGCCCTGATCCTGGCCGCCATCGCAATTCCCGCCTCCGCCCAGGCCCTTCCAGCCGGCGCCACCAAAGTAACCAACGTCGAAGGCATCTCGGAATACCGCCTCGCCAACGGACTGCGCGTCATCCTGTTCCCTGATCCGACGAAGTCCAACATCACCGTCAACGCCACCTATATGGTCGGCTCCCGCCACGAGGGCTACGGTGAAACCGGCATGGCCCACCTGCTCGAACACCTGCTGTTCATGGGCACCGATCGCCACCCCGACATCAAGAAGGAACTCTCCGACCACGGCGCACGCCCCAACGGCTCCACCTGGTACGACCGAACGAACTACTTCGAGACCTTCCAGGCCACCGAGGAGAACCTCCGCTGGGCCCTCGACATGGAAGCCGACCGCATGTTGAATTCGCGGGTCGAAAAGAAGTACCTCGACAGCGAAATGACCGTCGTCCGCAATGAGTTCGAAATGGGCGAGAACGATCCCAGCGGCGTCCTCATGGAGCGCGTCATTTCGACCGCCTATCTCTGGCACAACTACGGCAAGTCCACCATCGGCGCGCGCGCCGACATCGAACGCGTTCCCATCGACCGCCTCCAGGCCTTCTACCGCCGTTACTACCGCCCTGACAACTCCATCCTCGTCGTCGCCGGCAAGATCGACGAAGCCCAAACGCTCGCCATGGTTCACCAGTATTTCGGCGGCCTGAAGAACCCCGCCGAACCCGTCCCGCAAACCTACACAGTCGAACCCACGCAGGACGGCGAACGTAGCGTCACTCTCCGCCGTGCCGGCGACACGCAGGCCCTGATCGCTGTCTACCACATCGCCGCCGGCTCGCATGGCGATTTCGCCCCCATGCAGATCGCCTCGCGCATCCTTTCGGACGCGCCCTCCGGCCGTCTCTACAAGGCCCTGGTCGAAAGCAAGAAGGCCGCCAGCGTCATGGCGATGCCCTTCCAGTTGAAGGATCCCGGCATGTTGCTCGTCGCCGCCGAGGTCCGGACTGAAAGCGACCTGAACACCGCCAAGTCCGCGCTGACTTCCACAATGGACACGCTACCCAAAACGCCCTTCACATCCGAAGAGGTTGAACGCGCCAAGACCCAGATTCTGAAGGGCATCGACCTGATGATGAACAACAGCGAACAGGTTGCGCTCTCGCTCAGCGAGTGGCAGTCGATGGGCGATTGGCGTCTTCTGTTCCTGCACCGCGATCGCGTCCGCAAGGTCACGGTCGATGACGTCAATAGGGTCGCCGGCAAGTATCTTGTCGCGTCGAACCGCACCCTCGGTGAGTTCACGCCCGATAAGGCGCCCGTCCGCGCCGAAATCCCCGAAGCGCCCGACGTGGCGGCACTGGTGAAGGACTACAAGGGCGACGCCGCGGTTTCAATGGGCGAAGCCTTTGACGCCACTCCCTCCAACATCGACAAGCGCACCATCCGCGGCGACCTGAAGGGCGGCTTGAAACTCTCCTTCATCAACAAGAAGACCCGCGGCGAACTCGTAAACGCCACCATCGCGCTCCACTTCGGCGACGAGAAGTCGCTCATGAACCGCAGCGCCGCCGGTGAACTCGCCGGGGCAATGCTCATGCGCGGCACGGCCAAGCACACGCGCCAGCAACTCAAGGATGAGTTCGACAAGCTGAAGGCCCAGGTCAGCATCAGCGCCACGGCCGCCGGTGTCAGCGCTTCGATTCAGACCACGAAAGAGAACCTCCCCAAGGTACTCGCCCTCGTGGCCGAAGTCCTGAAGGAGCCCGTCTTCCCCGAGAACGAGTTCGAGAGTCTCCGCCAGGAGCAACTTGCTGGACTCGAAGGCCAGAAGAGCGAACCGCAGGCCCTGGCCATGATCGAAGTCCAGCGCAAACTCGCTCCCTACCCCAAGGGCGACGTCCGCTATGTCGACACGATTGACGACTCGATCGCCGACATCAAGGCGGCAAAGATCGACGACCTGAAGGCCTTCCACAAGGACTTCCATGGCGCATCGAACGGCGAAGTCGTCATCATCGGCGACTTCGACCCCGAGTCCACACAGCAGCAGCTTTCATCGCTGTTCAACGATTGGAAGAGCCCCAAACCCTACACCCGCGCCGCCAAAAGCTTCAAGCCGATCCCGGCCGAAGGCAAGGTGATCGAGACGCCCGACAAGGCCAACGCCATGTGGGTCGCCGGCCTGCCGGTCCAGATGAAGGACACCGACGCCGACTACCCTGCCCTGATGCTCGGCAACTACATTCTCGGTTCTTCGGGCATGGGTTCACGCCTCTTCAAGCGCATCCGTAACACGGAAGGCTTGAGCTACGGCGTCGGTACCGGCTTCTCCGGTACGCCCACCGAGGATCTGCATGTGCTGTTCGGTTACGCCATCTGCGCGCCCGAGAACGCCCCCAAGGTCGAGGCCTCGTTCAAGGACGAACTGGCTCAGATCATCGCCAAGGGCTACACGGCTGAGGAGGTGGATGCCGCGAAAAAGAGCTGGATACAATCGCGCCAGGTCTCTCGCGCCCAGGACCGCGAACTCGCCGCCCGCCTCCAATTGCAGCGGTTCTTCGGCCGCACCATGGCCTTCGATTCCGAACTCGAAGCCAAGGTGATGGCCGTCACCCCGGCCCAGATCCAGGCCGCGATGAAGAAGCATTTCGATACCGCGAAGATGACCTTCATCCGCGCCGGCGACTTCAAGCGCGTCAAAGTCGCCTGGTAAGCCTGATAATGAAATGGGCGGGGCCGGACGCGCCGGTTCCGCCCTTTTTTTATGATTACTGACCTTATACAAATCGGCCGCCTCGGCGAGCAGAAGCGGGAAGAAAACCAGAAGTTCCGCCGCTGGCTGAAAGCCCACAGCTTCGTCGAACGTAAGTTCAAGGCGATCGCAAAGGATGTCGAGAATGCGATCGACTGCACCGAGTGCGGCAACTGTTGCCGCGTCGCCACGGCCAAGGTCTCCGAGCGCGATATCGTCAAACTCGCCAAGTTCATCGGCATGAACGTGACGAAGTTCAAGCGCGACTACACGCAGGAAGATGCCGAGGATGGCAAGGTCCTCAAACGCGATGACGCGGCCGGCTGCGTCTTCCTCTCCGGCAACACCTGCACCGTTTACGACGCCCGCCCGTCGTCCTGCGAACTCTTCCCGCACGTGGTGAAAGGCGAAGGCTCGCTGGTCAGCCGCATGTGGCAGTTCGTCGACCGCGCCACGTACTGCCCAATCGTCTACAACACCATGGAAGCCTGGAAGGAGGAGATGAAATTCAAACCATACGCGAAGTAAATCTGGCGGCAAAGCGGGTGGCGATCGACGAGTGGTTCGTCACTTCAGCTTTTCGGTCAGCGTCACCGGTTGTTTCAGCTTGAACGTCAGGCGCGTTTCGTTTTCAATTTCGGCCTGTTCGCCTTTAGTTCCCAGGACGGTCCCGGCCCCTGCCGCTCCGCCCACACCAGCGCCAATGGCCGCTCCCTTGCCGCCTCCGGCGATCGCGCCGATCGCCGCGCCGATCCCGGCCATCGCGCCCACCTTGGCCGCTTCCTTGTTTCGCGACGAAGCGGCGGTGTGCACGAACGTTTCGGAGTTTACATCCACAGTTTGCCCGTCGGTGGTCCTCAACTGCGACAGTTCAAGGGAGATCGTCGCGCGGCCCTTCACGCGGCCGGGCGGTTCGACGTTGACCACCTTGGCCAACTGCCTTGATCCGCGCTCGGCCAGCACCATACCGTTGACGATCAGCGGAGCGTCCAGAGTCACCTGGACCGTGTCGTTCTGGTAATGGGTTGCCGTGCTTACCTTTTCATTCAATCGGACGGGGATTAGAGTTCCCGCCGGGATGATCACCGACCTCGGCTCCGGGGGTTTCGGCGGCTCGATCCGCTCAATCGCCGATGGCGCCGGTACGGACGGGCGGGCGATCTCCGCGGTTATCGGTCGTGCCTCGGGCTTCGGTTCGGGCTTTTCAACCGCAGCGGGCGCGGCGGCGCGGGCGGCACGGGCTCCACTTGACGCGCCGTGGTGGCTCTCCGCGCGGCCACGACTGGCGCGCTCCGGCGCACTGGCTTGGCGGGCCTTTCAATCTCGACCGGGGGCGCGGGCGTCTCCGGTTGGACCGGTTCGGCGACCGCGGTCCGCACGGGACCCGGCTCGACAGGCGCGGGCATGTTCACGGCCTTCGGAGCCGCGCTCGGCTGGCCCGGCATGATGAGCCACATCCCGAATGCCCCGGCGAGCACCAGGGCCGCGGCGGCTAAGTATTGCGACGGTTTCATAACCAACTTCTCTCCATCCATTGATACGCGGCGCGCCCGCGCCGCGTTACCTTCATACGCGGCTGGGGTGCTGTGTTTCCAACCGGCCCTCGCCCGTTACAATGGAAGTGAATGATCCCTTTCCCGACCGGCTACAGCATGGGGGGTGTGCGCATCGAGCCCGCCACCGTCCTTGCGCCCATGGCCGGCGTCACAGACACGGTCTTTCGCCGCCTGATCCGCAACCAGGGCGGCTGCGGTCTCATCATGACCGAGTTCACGTCGTCGCATGGAGTGCTCGCGGCCGCCAAGCCGAGAAAGCGCAAGTCCGTCACGGCCCACTATCTGCACTTCGAGCCTGAGGAGCATCCGATCTCGGCGCAACTGTTCGGCTCCGATCCGGATGTCATGGCCGGCGCCGCGCGTGTCTGCGAGGACCTGGGTTTCGATGCCGTCGATATCAACTTCGGCTGCCCGGTGAAGAAGGTGGTCCGCTGCAACGGCGGCTCGGGCCTGCTGCGCGACATGCCTCTTGTCGACACGCTGCTGAAGCGTTGCCGCGAAGCGATCCGGATTCCGTTGACGATGAAGTTCCGCTCGGGCTGGAACGAGCGGGAGCATGTCTACATGCGGATGGCGCGCATGGCCGAGGACAATGGATTGCAGGCGATCGCGCTGCATCCGCGCACCCGGGAACAGGGCTATGCGGGCCGGTCCAACTGGTCGCATATCGCCGAGGTGAAAGCGGCCGTAAAGATCCCTGTCATCGGCAATGGCGATGTGAACACGCCCGAGGACGCCGTCCGCATGATCGCCGAAACCGGTTGCGACGCCGTGATGGTGGGCCGCGCGGCATCGTCGAATCCGTGGATCTTCCGCCAGATCAGCGAATACTTGGCGACTGGCAGGTACTTCATGCCCGTCGAGCATGACCGCTACGAGATGATGCGGACCTATTACCGGATGCTGGTCGAACAGGGCGGTCTCGACATCGCAGGCAAGATGAAACAGTTTGCCACTTACTTCACCCACGGCGTCCGCAACGGATCGAAACTGCGCGTCGCCGTCTATCACGCACGCACCCCAGACGAAATCCGGTCGCTTGTCGATGCGCATTTCGATGCCGAACTGCGCCAGGCGGAGACCGCCGCGTGAAGCGCGTCCAGGTGATCACTGACGGGTCGTGCCTCGGCAACCCAGGGCGCGGCGGATGGGCAGCCATCCTGCGTTATGGCGCGCGCAAGAAGGAACTCGCCGGCGGCGAGCCTCACACGACCAACAACCGCATGGAACTCACTGCCGCAATCGAAGCCTTGGCTGCGTTGCAGGAGACATGCGAAGTCGAGGTGGTGACCGACTCGGAGTACGTCAAGAACGGCGTTGAGCAGTGGATGAAGAACTGGAAACGCAACGGCTGGAAGACGGCGGCGAAAAAGCCAGTCTTGAACCAGGACCTGTGGGAACGGCTCGATGCACAGGTTACGCGGCATCAGACCAAGTGGGTTTGGACTAAGGGCCACGCCAACAACGAAGACAACAACCGCTGCGACGAACTGGCCCGCGAGGCTGCGTCGAAGCAATAGCCGCCAACGCGGATCATCCCGCGATGGGATAGAGTGTCGTCAGATGCGACCCGTAATCCTGTTCCTCTCCATCGCCTGTCTCGCCACGGCGCAGCGATTCCCGAAGCCTGAACCTGAGCGCTCCTTCGCCGCCATGAAGATCTTCGAAGGCGGGTCCCCGGTGCGCGCCGCGCGCGAGGACTGGCAGGGCGCGAGGACCCGCGTCCAGTCGGATCCGGAATGGGCGAAGTGGCTCACGACGACCCGCGCCGGCAGCGATCACTGGATTTCCGAGCCCCGTGACAAAGTGGAATACGTCGCCGGTTACTGGCACGACTTCGTCAGTGAACGCGACGGCGGATTCCTTCAGTGGACCGAGTTGCCGCCCACGGGCGTCACGGCCAAGGTCCGCGGCGGCTGGGTTTTTGGCCTTCGTTCACGCAACGGGGCGCAGATGGCGGAGGCGGCGCGGTTGTGGCGGCTGACGGACGAGAAGAAGTACTTCGACTGGGCCGCGTCGCAACTTGACTTCTACGCCGCCAACTATGAGAAGTGGCCCGTGCAGGGCAACGGCAACGCCCGCGTGATGTACCAGAGTCTGGACGACGCCAACATGCTGGTGCGCTTCGTGCAGGCGGCGCAGACGCTCGGCGGTGACGTGGACCCGGCGCGCCGCCAAGTCTGGGTGGACAAGCTGTTCCGTCCGATGGCGATGCTGCTCGGCAAGTCGTTGCAGCGCGTCCACAACATCGCCTGCTGGCAGCGGGCCGCGATGGCGCTGGTGGCGTTGTACACATCCGACCAGGATCTCTGGAAGCTGGCCGTCGATGGCGAGTATGGCATCCGGCGGCAGATCCGCGACGGCATCACCGGAGACTACCTCTGGGTGGAGCAATCGCTTGCTTACAACAGCTACGTCGTCTCGGCGTTTCTCACGTTCTTCGAGCAAGCCGGGCTGGCGGGCCGTCTCGACGAGCTAAGACAGGAGGCCGCCTCGATCGAGAATCTGATGCTCGCGCCCATCTATCTACGGTTCCCCGATGGCAAACTGCCGACGCCCGCCGACTCGACCGGGGGGAGCCGCCACGCGCCGGAGACCGGCATCCTGGCGCGCGCCAGGCGCGTCTTCCCGACGTCGATCGGAATAGCCGCCGCCGCGAGTCAGAAGAACTGGGACACGCTGCTCGACCCTCCTTCTCCAGTGAGCGCGCAGCCGTTGCCGGAGATCGTCAGCCGCAATTTCGAGTCCAGCCGCATGGCATTGCTGAAGGAAGGTCCGTGGCAGGTTTACTTCCACTACGGCCAGCTCGATTCCTCGCACGCTCAGGCCGAGGCGTTGAACTACGAAGCCTATTTCGAATCTATTGACGTGACGCACGACGCGGGCACGGTCGGCTACGGCTCGCCGCTGCACAAGGGCTTTTTCCAGACGGGCGCGGCCCACAACACTGTCCTGATCGACGGCGAAGGCCAGGCGAAGTGGAACGCGGGCACACTGGTCGGTTTCGATGGAACGCAAGGCATGGTCGCGGCGCGGCAGGATGAGTTCCGCCCCGGCGCCGCGGTCGAACGGAAGTTGGAGATCGAAGGCGACAAGTTGATCGAAACGACCGAAGCCAAGTCCTCGGGCGACGCTGCTCACCGCATCGGGCTGGTGCTTCAGATCCAAGGCAAGGTGGCCCTGCCCGCGGCCGCCACGCCGTCGCCGGATGTCCAACTGCCATACTGGAAACAGGCGCGGTCGTGGGACGCGGGCAGGAAGGTTGAACTCACCTTCACTGCCGGGGGACGGCAGTTCGCAATCACGGTCGAGTCCGCCGATCCGCTGCGTGTCACGCACGCGACGACGCCGGACGCGCCGCCTGCGACCCGCGAGAGTCTATATTTCGAGACCACAGGCCAATCGGCTTCCTTCAAGACGACGTGGCAGCTGCGTTAGCGGCGGACCATGTAGACGGCGATTTCGGCGAACAGGTTGGGCATGAAAGCGATCTTCGAATGCCCGGCAAGGAACCGCCGTTTCTCGACCATCCATTTCTGGCTGACGGCGAGTTCCTCGAAGTCGAGAACGGTCAGAAAATGGATGTTCGGCGAGTTGTACCACTCGTAGGGAAAGGTCGGCGTGCGCGGCGAACGGCCTGAGGTCAAGTGGTTCAACCGCACGCGCCAGTGGCCGAAATTCGGAAACGCGACGACGGCGTGGCGGCCGATGCGCAGCATCTCGTCGAGCACGCGCAAGGGCTGGCGCGTCTCCTGCAGCGTCTGCGACAGGATGACGTAATCGAAGGCCTGCTCGGGATACTCGCGCACCGACTTTTCGATGTCGCCCTGATAGACCGTGACGCCGCGCGCGATCGCCTTCTGAACCATTTCGCGTCTCAGCTCGACTCCACGCGCCTCCACCTGCTTGTTCTCGCGCAACCAGGCGAGCAGCGCGCCATCGCCGCAGCCGAGGTCGAGCACCTTCGAACCCGAGTCGATCAGTTCCGAGATGAGGGCGAAGTCACCTCGTCCAAGGATGTCGCGAACCTTCAAAGCATAGTCTCCGGGAGTGAGTCTCCATTGTAGCCGCGCAAGGTGGCTGAGGCTTCATCGCAATGCGATCACGGCGTAGCGCGAATTACCATACGCAGCCGCCACGCCTTGCGGGACGCGCGACGGTTTCACGACCAGATAGTCGATCCCCAGCGAACGGTAGTGCTCGATGGGTTTGAGTGGCGGTTTGCATTCATTCACCGCGGACCAGCGTTGCCACCACTCGGCGGCGAACTGGCGCAGCAGGTTCACCTGGCCGCCGCCCTTCCAATCGGCGTAGAGGGCGCGCTTGGCGTGCGCGCGGAAGATGCCGGCGGAGAGGTCGCGGCCACCGTCGGCGAAAAGAAAGACGGCGTCCTTGGAGGTATTCGAGGCGGCCCAGCCGGCGAGTTGAGTCAGTTCGGCGTTGGCGTGCAGATCCGGGTAATTGCGAGTGCCGCCGATGGTCGGGATGGCGACGAGCGGCAAGGCGATGGCCAGCGTGACGGCCAGTGCTTGGCGGCGCTGAGCCAGAGAGGCGATGAAGGCCATTGACACGGCCAGGACAACCGCCAGGCAGAATCGCTTCAAGGCCGGCGGAGAGGCATGGAAACCGGTGATGAGTTGGAGGACAAGCCCGTTGAGCGGAATTGCCACAACGATGAAGAACCAGCCGGCGGCCTCCGCCCAGCGGCTCTCCCCAGCCGCGCGCCAACCGGCGATAGCGCTGAGGATGACGGCGAAGACCGTGATGAACAGCACGGCGCGCGCAGGCTGATACTGCGGCATCAGAATCCATTTCAGCTTGTCGAGCAGCAGCCAGGTGAGCGGGACCATCAACAGTCCGAAGACGGGCAGCGAGATCGCAAACCACTTCACCTTGGGTGACAGCGTGTGTTTCAGACGAACCCATGCGGCGACCACAACGCCGAACAACAGCGGGTACTGCCAGAACCAGGCTGATGGCCACAGCGCGATCCAGTTATACGAGCCGCGCAGGCGTTGCAGCCGTTCCAGTTCCGGATCGATGCGGCCGAACAGCGGTTGCGTCTCGGTCAACCCAGGCTGGATCATGGCGAAGATGAGGAGGATCACCGCCGCGACCAGCGCCCAGACGAGCAGGCGCAACCGCTCGAAGGCGTCGCGCCGCACCAGCCACCACAGCAAGGCGCAGGCCCAAAAGGGAGCAACCGTAGGCGGATGGTAGAGCGTGGCGAGGGCGGCGAAAAGTTCGGCCAGGTTCCAGCGCTCCTTCGCGCCGAAGCCGATCGCGGCCATGATGAGCATGAGGGCGAAGCCGCGCGGGATAGGCTCGTATTCAAACGTCAGCACAGAAGGCCCATTCACCACGGCGCCGAGGCCGAACATGGCGGAGACAAACAGCGCTCCCGCCGTGCCGATGCCGCAGGAGTGGGCCACCAGGAAGACGCCCAGCAATCCGAAGAAGCGGAACAGGATCTGTTCCGAGGCGAGGATGTCGCGGTAGCTGGCGCCGGTCAGGGCGTGGAGGCCGCGCGCGATTTCGTCGAAGATGGTCCAGGAAACGTGCGGGCGGATGGCGACGGGATCCATGGTGAGGGCCGATGGATCGTCAAGGTGTTCGAAGATCGGGATGTAGATCTGCGTGTCGGCCTGAAGCCAGGTGTGGCCGGGAAAGAACAGAAAGCCCGTCAGCGTGAGCGCCACGAGTGCGGCGAAGACCAGGATTCGTTCACTGTAGTTCACTTCTCGGGCGTCTTCTCCAGTTGTTGCTTCGCCCACACGCGCCTGGGGTTCAGCTTCACCGATGTCTCAAGCGCCTTGCGCGCTTCGGCGTTGCGGTTCAGCTTCCGCAACGCGATGCCCTGCCACATGTGGGCTTCGGCGTTGCGCGAATCGAGTTGTATGGCTTTCTTGAAGTCCTCGACGGCCTTGACGGGGCCGCCGCCGAAGCTCTCGGGCAGATAGTAGTTCCCCACGCCCCGGCTCAACCAGGCGGCCGATGACTTCGGATTCAACTCGATCGCCTTCGACACTTCGTCCAGCGCGCATTGGCCATAGCGGAGGCCCAGCAGGACGTTGGCCGGGATCACCTGCCCGCAAAGCGTGCCGAGCATGCGGTGGTATTCGAAGTTCGCGCCATCGATGGCGACGGCCCCGCGGGCGAGTTCGATGCCCTCCTCGGCGGCTGCGCCTGCGGCCCGCTTGTCGCGCGCTTCCATCGCCACTTCGCTACGCATCGACTGGGCCAGCGCCGCCTGGTAAAGCGCGCCGGCGGACTTAGGGTTGGCGCCGGCCGCCTTCCGCGCCCCGGCGGCGATCGCGTCCAGCGCCGGACGGTCTTGCGAGTCGCGAGCCTTCAGCCAGGCGTCAGGGGGCGGCGCGGCCAGACAGGCGAGTGCGCCTAGAAGAACGATCGCGTACAGCTTTGAGTTCACTTTCATAACCGTTTACTCGGCCAGCAGCCGCCGGTTGAACGCAAGCAGCGCCAGGCCGATGAATACCAGTATCACCCCCTCGGCGGCAATCACAGGCCGGGCCGCGTAGTCTTCGACGAGTTTACCCGTAATCAGGCTGCCGATCGGCATGCCGCCGCGGAAGGCGATGTTGTAAATACTCATGACGCGCCCGCGCATCTCGTCGGTTGCGACAAACTGAATCAGCGAACTCATCATGGCGAAGCACGAGATCAGCGCCATGCCGCCGAAGAACAGAAAAACCAGGGCCAGCGTCATCGACGGCGCCAGCGCGAAAGCCGTCATGCAGCCGCCCAACCCGACCAGGCTGATCATCGCCTCGCGCCACAGGCTAACCGTCCTGCCGCGAAACGCCACCAGCAGCGCGCCCACGATAGCGCCGGCGGCTTCGGTGGTGAGCAGGATCGTGTAGGTCGCCTCGTTGCCGCCGTAAACGTCCTTGGCGAAGACGGGCAGAAAGGTGACAATCGAGATGCCGAGCGACGTGCAGGCGAACGAAACGGCGATGAGAGTCTTGATGCCGGCCTGCTTATGGATGAAACGTAAACCCTGCTTCATGCTCTCGCCGACACTCTGCTTGGTTGGAGACGGGACGAACATCGTCGTGATCATCAGCAGCGAGACGATGACCGCGATGTAGCTCAACCCGTTCAATCCGAAACACCACGCAGCGCCGAGTTTGGCCAATGCCAGCCCGCCCAGCGCCGGACCGACGACGCGGGCCAGGTTGAACTGGATCGAGTTCATCGCGATGGCGTTCGGAAGGTGCTCGCGCGGCACCAGCGATGGCAGCAGCGATTGGTAGGCGGGCGCGCCGAAAGCCTGGGCGATGCCGACGACGAACGACAGCGACAGGATGTGCCACACCTGAACCGCGCCCAGGGCGAACAGCCCTGCCAGCGTGAACGCGCAGGTCATCTGGAGCAGTTGCGAATAGATCAGCAGTCGCCGGCGGTCGAAGCGGTCGGCCGCCACTCCAGCGACCAGCGCCAGAAGGAAGATCGGGATCTCTCCAAGAAAGACATCCAGGCCCAGCATGAAGGCCGAGCCTGATAGTTGCAGCACCAGCCAGCTCTGGGCGAGCTTCTGCATCCACGTGCCGATGCTCGACGTGCAGGCGCCGGCCCACATCAACCGGAAGTCGCGATATTCGAACGCTGTGAAGGTGCGGCGGAGCAAATACGACCTCTGCTAAGGAAGCGGCTGCGGGCGGGCGATGAGATGGAGCAGGTTGCCTTCGAGATCGGTGAAGAAGACCAGGCGGTTGCCCTTGACCTCGAATGGCTCGCCCGTCAGGTTCACGCCCTTCGATTTCAGTTCCGCATGAGCCTGATCGAAGTCGGACACCATCACGGCCAAGTGCCGGAGTCCAGGAGTCTTTGCGCCCGTCTCGGGCGCATCCCCAATCGAGGGGATGATCTCGAGCATCGCTCCGTTGGGCGCCTTCACGAAGTAGTTGCCGTCGTATTCGTGGTTGATAACGAAACCCAGGTTATCGACATACCACTCGGCCAGGTCCTTCGGTGAGCGCGAGGCGATGGCGGTGTGTTCCAGACCGGTGAACAGCATATGTACAGACTAGCAGTCCGCTCAAACGGCGGTGCGGGCGGCGCCGGACCGGACGCGAAGAAAAGTCTCAAAAAGGGGCTTGACTGCGGTTCAGTTGTCTGTTACATATTGTAGCGTGACAACTAGTAACCGACGCACCGCACCATCGAAAGACCCAAGCAATCTGGAGAATCTTGTCCTTGATTTTCTCTGGACCCGCGGGTCGGCCACGGCCGAAGCGGTACGCGAGGGAATCGCCACCGGCAAGGCGTTGACGGACTCGACCGTCCGAACGCTGCTGCGCCGGCTCGAAGACAAGGGGCATGTGTCCCACGTCGAGGAGGGCCGGGCGTACGTCTACACGGCGATGGAAAAGCCCCGCAACGCGGCTGTACGGGCGCTGCGGCAGATTCTCGACCGTTTTTGCGGCGGGTCGGTGGAGGAACTGGTGATGGGCATGGTCGAACACGAAGTGATCGGCCCGGCCGAACTGCGGGAACTCGCGCGCAAGCTGGAACGTCTGAACCGGAGGTAACTTCCGTGGAAACCCTACCCCGTTTTTTCATTGAATTGACCCTGCGCGGCCTGGCGCTTCTGGTCGTGGCCGGAGTGGCGGCGCTGGCGTTGAGGAAGGCGCAACCGGCTGTGCGGCACGCGGTCTGGACCGCCGCCGTGGCCGGGATGCTCCTGCTGCCGTTGTTGCAGACCGGGACCCCCGGATGGACGTTTCCGGTGTGGATCGAGCGCGCCGCGAACGTCCCCCAGAGCCTGGATGTCACGGACCCGCAGGTGGTGAACGTAACCGCCACGGTCCCATCGGGGCCAAGGAACGCGCCATCCAGGCCGGTGAATGCGCACGTAATTATGCTGGCCATTTATCTGGCGGGCGCGTCCGCCCTGCTGATTCGCCAGGCGTGGTCCTCCGTGACACTCCGCCGGTTGCTGAAGAGATCGCGAGCCGTGGATCTCGATGGCTTGGCTTCCGCAGCCGAGGCGGTCGGATTCACTGGAAGACTGCCCGAGGTGCGGGAGAGTGACGAAGTCCGGGTGCCGTTTACTTACGGCGTGAGTGCGCCGGTGATCGTGCTTCCGAACGACTGGCGCGAATGGAGCGCTCCGAAGCGGCTCGCCGTGCTGGCTCACGAGACGGCGCACGTGGCCCGCCGCGACTGGCTCATCGGCAGGATCGCGGCGGTCAACCGGGCGATGAACTGGTGGAACCCGGCGGCGTGGTGGCTTGAAAGACACCTGGCGGCGCTGGCCGAAGAGGCGGTGGATGAGGCGGCGCTGGCCGCGGTGGGCGACGTGAAGCACTATGCGAGCGCGGTGGTGGACTTCGCCATCGCCATGCAGGGACAGAGACTTGGTTCGATGGAGGCGACAGCGATGGCACGTTCAACGAAAGTCGGGCGCAGGGTGGAACGCATCCTCGCCAGTCGGGGCGCCGGCGCGGCCGGCCTCAAACGCGGCGTATTCCTGACGGTGGCGGCATGGGCGGCGCCGCTGATCCTGGTGGCGGCATCGGCGCTGCCGGAGGTGCGCCGGGTGGGTGCGTTGGAATCGCTCACGGCAGCGATCCAGGCCCCGGCGGGACCAACTGTGACGCAACAGTTAGCTGCGGTCAGACCGGCTGAAACTCCGGCTGTGCAACCGCAGGCGAGGCAGGAAGCCGTTGGCCAGGATCGGGAGTCGGAGGCGGCGCAGCGATTCAAGCTGATGAACGAATCCCGAAGCGCCGGAGATCTCCAGAAAGCGCGTGAGCAGGCTTGGTGGCTCATTGAAAACTGCCCGGACCGCGGCGAAGCCGTCACGGCCTCCATGCTGATGGTCTTTCCTGGACCGGGCGGAGGTGACGAAGCAGAACGGCAAAGCGTTCGCGAGGCATGGAAGAAACAGGCGGCCAAGAACGGCCAGAATGGGGCGGTTCTTTTGAACGCTGCCAGGATCGCGACTCGCTTCGACTCCCGGTTCGAGGCCGAGGATCTCATCATTCGTGCGCGCAAAGTGCTGGAACCGGGCAACAGTATCGGCCTCACGCACCTCGCATCACTCTATATCTCCGCGATCCCCTTGCCAGGAAGAACCGTCAGTTCTTCGCCCGAGGCGGCTTCGTTCCAAGCCAAGGCCATGAATGAACTCGAAACCACCACGGACGCGCAACTGGTCGGCTTGGTCGGCGAGATGTTGATCGCCGGACACGCAACCATCTCCGCCAGCCAGGACGCGCAGGCGGAGGCTGCGTTGAGAGATCGCCTGCGCAAGATCAACCAGATGGCCGCCCATTATCTGGCGCGCGCTCAGTCCATCGAGCCTGAAATCCCGCGCTGGCAGGCGTCTCTGAAACGCGCCACTGAGGAACCCCAGGTGACGCGCGTCCCCGATCCGACCCCGGGCGTCAAACGCATCACTGTCGGAGGTGCCGTGCAGCGCGCGAAGGTACTGAAGACGGTGCAGCCGGAGTATCCTCCGCTGGCGAAGCAGGCGCGGATCCAGGGGACGGTCCGGTTCTCGGTGGTCATCGGGTCCGATGGCACGATCAAGAACTTGACCCTGCTCGGCGGGCACCCGCTACTGGTACAGGCGGCAAGGGATGCGGTGCAGCAGTGGGTCTATAATCCGACGCTGCTCAATGGCGAGCCGGTCGAAGTGGTCACCCAAATCGACGTCAATTTCACTTTGGCTGAGGATTCGACAATGACCGGGGCGACGGGTGAGGTTCACATGATCGGGGGAGGCGTCAGCGCGCCGGTTCCGATTTACAAAGTCGAGCCGGCGTACCCGCCAGGGTTGCCTGCAGATAGCAAGGACGGCAGAGTCCTGCTGGGCATTGTGATCAACGGCGATGGCAACGTGGCCACGGCGGAGCCGGTCAGCGGCGATCCGGCATTTTTCGAAGCGGCGCTCGAAGCGGTCCGTCAGTGGAAGTTCAAACCCGGCATGAAGGACGGCCAACCCGTCAGCGTCAAGGCCAATGTGGAGGTAAACTTCCGCAGGAAGTAGTCAGGTCTCGCAGGCGATCTCCGTGCAGTCCGCAAAGTGGCGGCGGTGGGGGGGGCGTAATCAGCTTCCCGATCCGCCGCCTTTCCGTTTTGGGTGCAACCTGGCCGCCAACCAAATCCACGGCTTGCGCCATATGGCCGAGATCGAAAGCAGGCCGGCCAGCGCCATCTGATAGATCAGGCTGCCGGAGGACGGATCGAGGTAGAGGAAGCAAAACATCAGGGTCTCCAATAGTCCAGAAGTGAAATTTGCACGGGCTTGCCTGCGCCGTCGAACAGATAGGCCGCATCGGCGGCGGGATCCTCGGGCAGGGGAGGAACTCCGGTATACGACGGTAGGACGCGGGCCAGGCTGATGGGGTTGATGTCGATCGAACCCGTTCCGCGCCCGGCTCTCTTGGCGGCAAGCAACACGGAAAACCTGTCGCGCAGATCCTGCTTGTCGGGCCGGCCGGCGTAGTCGAACCGGTCGATGCTGGCCGGTCCGCTGACATTCAACCTGGCGATCCCGTCACGTTGAGAGAGAATCCGGCTGCCGTGATCGCCGTGGATGACAACCGTCATCGGCTCGAGCAGGCCGCGGGCATTCAGCCCGGCGAACAGGTAATGGAGCTGGCTCTGGATGAACGTCACCTGTCCGGCGTAGCGCGCATAGCGGTCGCGGTAAACGCTGGGGCTCAACCTCTCGTAGTCCTGGTCGTGATGCCACTCCGACTGGGGACGCAAGGTCCCGTCCGGCCTATACATATATGGGCCATGCGGACTCAGCACATGAGCGAAGAACAGAGTTGGACGGCGGGCCGACCCGATCTCGTCCAGCAGCCAATCGGGCCAATGCCGGCCCGCCGACATTGGGAAGGTCATGCGCAGGCCGAAGCGGAAAGGAAAGAAGCCCTTGAAACGGGCAAAGACCAGATCGGCCGCCTGGTAGCGCCCGACAAGCAAACGGAAACGGTCGGTCCAATCGCCCGGCAGTCGCCCCGCATCTGCAATCGAGTCCTCGTAGTTGAAGGCAAGTTTGTCGTCACCGCCGGTGAAATCAATACTGCGCAGTTGAATGAAGCGCAGCGCATACCCTTGCCGGGCAACGGCGGCACGGAAGGCGCCGGTATCGAGATGATAAACGCCGTGGGCATCGGGCGATGGCGGCAACACCAATGCCCGCCGATGCTGCAGCAGACGGCCGTTGAGTGCGCTGGTGAGCGAGTCGAACGTCGTCGCGTAGTTGCTGTAAGCGTTCGGATATAGCGTGAAAGCCCAACGTGCGGCCATGCGCTCGATGCGCGCCCTGGCCACTCGGCACTGCTCGATATCGTCGGGCAATCCTCCGGGTCCCATGTGCTCGTCGAGAACGAGATAGAGAAAATGAGCCGGAACGCCGGACCTGTGATCGCCTGGCCCAGCGGTCACCAGATGCGCCGGCGCGCCGATGCGGAGCAGACTGCTCACCAAAAGCGTCGCGGTGAACACCGCCACGGCCAGGTAGAACCGCCCCTTGAGCCGCCACATCGACAGTCCAAGGACGACCAGAAGTACGGCCGCGATCACGCCTAGCGGCACGTGAATCCATCGCGCCAACTCCCGCTGAAGCGGTACCAAAGCCGAAACACAACTTACCAGCAGGACGGCCGCCTGAAAGACGACGCCACGGCAGATCACACCAAGCGCAATGCTGGTCGCCACGAGCAGGCCCAAGCCCGCGCCCACCTCCGGGC
>CAZLDN010000106.1:0-17637 GCA_964558355.1 uncultured Candidatus Solibacter sp. | reverse complement strand
TTCAGGCCTGATCATCTGCGAGTTTTTCAGCAACCTGTGAAGCCTGCCCCACCGGCTAGCGGGCCGGGAAAGCGCCTACGGGCTGGCCGGTCGAGGGACGGATCGGCTTGTTCAGAGGGGCTCCGGGGAAGGCCTGGACGGGTTGTTTGAGGTTGGCGGGGAAGACGGTCGTTCGGGTGGAGACGTCGAAGAGCGTGAAGATCAGAAAGACCGCCAGGAAGAACAGGCCGAGGATGAAGATCACGGCATTGAACTTGTCATGGCGCAGATGCATGAAGAAGAGCGCGACCAGGGAACCCTTGACCGATGCGATCAGGATGGCGACGACCGTGTTCATGCCGCCGAAGTCGATGCGTGAGATGCCGACGGTGAGAATGGTCAGCACCAGCAGAGCGCCGAGGACGGCGAGGTATGTCCTAGGCCCGGTGATTTCGTGTTCGTGGGTGGCGGCGTGGTTGGACATGGTGATCAGGACTCCTTACGAAATCAGGTACATCGCTACGAAATCAGATACATGAGGGGGAACAGGTAGATCCAGATGAGATCGACCAGGTGCCAGTAGAGGCCGACGATATCGACCGGGCCGTAGTATTGGGCCGAGAACTGGTTGCGCCAGGCGCGGAAGGTGATCCACAGAATGGCGACGATGCCGAGCAGGACGTGAATGCCGTGCAGGCCCGTCATCATGAAGTAGAAGCTGAAGAACATGAACTGGCCAGGGACGGTGTCGCCCTGGTGGGAGTAGTATTTGCCGGGCAGCAGGCCTTCGTGGAACTTGTGGGAGTACTCGACGTACTTGACGCCCATGAAGACGAGGGCGAGAACGACGGTGAGCAGCAGGAAGGCGATGAGTTTTTTCTTCTGGCCGGACTGAGCGGACCAGACGCCCATGACCATGGTGAATGACGAGAGGAAGAGCACGATCGTGTTCAATGCGCCGAGGCGCCAGTCGAGGTGATGGTGGGCGGCGACGAAGGCTTCGGGGTGCTTGGCGTGCATGATGCCGTAGCCGACAAAGAGTCCGCCGAATAGCAGAACTTCGGTGACAAGAAAGAGCCACATGCCGAGTTTGGCGGCCTCGAACTGCTGCGTCATGTTGGCGAAATGATGCTGCAGGCCGGGGGTGCGGGCGTGATCTTCGGTGTGGACTGTGGTGGTGACGTCACTCATGGTGTTTACCTAATTGCTTGCCGGAGGCGGGCTAGCGAACCTGAAGTCCCTAGCGGCCCTGAAGTCCCTGGCGGCCCTGAAGTCCCCAGAAAAAGATTGTGGCTCCGGAACGGGACCGGCGAATCCGGAGATTGTTGGGAGCGAAGGTTCACACGCCGGAATGCGCGCTGGATGCGGCGCTCCCGCGGAGCCGGACCGGGGGTCCGGCGCGGACGAGGGCGTCCGCCCTCCGATGCCTGTTGAGCGAACTTTGGAGATAGGGCGCTAGTGTGCGGCATTCTCTTCCTCGGCGATGGGGACGGGGTGCTCGCGGTAGTCATACGGGCCGTAGATGCAGACCGGGGCGTGTTCGAAGTTGTGGGTGATGGGGGGCGAGGCGGCTTGCCATTCAAAGGTGCGGCCGTTCCAGGGGTTGGCCGGGGCGGTCTTGGGCTTGCGCAGGCTGGCGAGCAGGGTGGCCAGGGCAAGAAAGAGACCGGCGGCGAGGATCCAACTGCCGATGGTCGAGGCGACGTGCATCGTCTGGAACTGTTCGAGGTAGTTGTAGTAGCGGCGCGGCATGCCGCGGCTACCCATGACGAACTGGGGAAGGAAGGTTGCGTTAAAGCCGATGAAGACCAGAACGGAGCCGATGGTGGCCAGCGTGTCGTTGTACATGCGGCCGAACATCTTGGGCCACCAGTAGTGGATGCCGGCGAGCAGGGCGAGCAGGTTCGAGCCGGCCATGACGTAGTGGAAGTGGGCAACGACGAAGTAGGTGTCGTGGAGGTGGACGTCGGTGGAGAGGCTGGCGAGGAAGAGGCCGGTGAGTCCGCCGATGGTGAAGATCAGCAGGAAGTTGATGGCGTAGATCATCGGCGCCTGGAGCGAGATGGAGCCGCGCCACATGGTGGCGATCCAGTTGAACACCTTGATGGCCGAGGGGATGGCGATAAAGAAGGTGATGAAGCTGAAGATGGATGCCGCGAACAGGCTCATGCCGGCGACGAACATGTGGTGTGCCCAGACGAGGAAGCCGAGCAGGGCGATGGCGACCGAGGAGAATGCGATGGCCTTGTAGCCGAAGATGGTCTTATGCGAAAAGGTGGGGATGATTTCGGAGATGACGGCCATGGCCGGCAGGATCATGATGTAGACGGCGGGGTGGGAATAGAACCAGAAGAAATGCTGGAACAGGACGGGGTCGCCGCCGAGTTGGGGGTCGAAGATACCGATGTTGAAGACACGCTCCATGACGAGCAGGAGGAGCGTGATGCCGAGAACGGGGGTGGCGAGAATCTGGATGATGGCCGTCGAGTACATGCCCCAGACGAACAGCGGAAGCTGGAACCAGCCCATGCCGGGAGCGCGTAGCTTGTGGGTGGTGGCGATGAAGTTGACGCCGGTGAAGATGGAAGAGAAGCCGAGGACGAAAGCGGCGAGAACCATCATCGAGACGCCGCCGCCGGTGGTGGTCGAGTAAGGCGTGTAGAAGGTCCAGCCGGTATCGACGCCGCCGAGCAGCAGGGTGGAGACGGCCATGGCCGCGCCGAACCAGTAGACGTAAAGGGAGGCGAGATTGAGGCGGGGGAAGGCAACGTCCTTGGCCCCGATGAGCAGGGGGAGGAGGAAGTTGCCGAGGGAGGCGGGGATGGCGGGGATGATGACGAGGAACACCATGATGGCGCCGTGGAGGGTGAAGGCGTGGTTGTATTGCTCAGCCGACATGATGGTCGTCTTCGGGGTGAGCAATTCAAGCCGGATCAGCAGGGCGAGTAGTCCGCCGACGATCATGAAGGAGACGACCGACCACATGTACATGAGGCCGATGCGCTTGTGGTCGACGGTGGTGAGCCAGTTCCAGAGGCCCTTGTTCTCGGAGAGGTAGTCCGGGTGGCTGTGCGCGGCGGTGGTTGTCATTGCTTCTGCCATGCTTGGATCTCCTGTATTACTGCAACGACTTGATGTACTCGATCACGCCGGCGATCTCGCGTTCGCGCAAGAGGCCCTGAAAGGTCGGCATGATCGGCTCGAAGCCCTGGACGACGACGGCCTGGGGGTTGAGGATCGAATCGCGGATGTAGTTGGCGTCAACCGTGTACGCCTTCCCGTCGGTTGCTTTGACCTCGTGGCCGAAGATGCCCGCAAGGCTGGGGCCCTGGCCGCGCGTGCCGTCGATGGAGTGGCAGGTGGCGCAGCCTTTGTTTTCGTAGACGAGCTTACCGAGATCCTTGAGGGGCATCTTGCGGACCTGTTCGTCGCCATCGCGGAGGAAGGTTTCGTATTGTTCAGGGGTGTCGGCGAAGATGCGGGCGAGCATGTCGGAGTGGCCCTTGCCGCAGTATTCGGCACAGAAGACCTGGTGGATGCCGGGTTCGTTGGCGGTGAACCAGAGTTCGGTGTAGCGGCCTGGAATGACGTCGCGCTTGATTCGGAAGGCGGGGACGAAGAAAGAGTGGATGACGTCCTCGGAGTGCATGACGAGTTTGACGGGTTTGTTGAGAGGGACGTGAAGGTCGTTGAGACTGCGGGTGCCGTCGGGGTATTCGAATTCCCAGACCCACTTCTTGCCGGTGACGACGATTTCGAGGGCGTCGTTGGGCACGACCCAGGCGCGCACATAGCCGCGGAAGCCCCAGAAGAAGATCCCCATCACGACGATCAACGGGATGACGCTCCAGATGATTTCGAGCTTGGTGCTATGGGTGATGTGCGGGGTGATGTCGCGCGTGGAACGGCGGCGCCACTTGCGGACGGCGTACCAGATGAGTCCGCCATTGAAGAAGAAGAAGAAGACGGTGAGCCAGGTGATGAACATGAAGAGTCCATCGACATCGCCGGTATTCGTGCCGGCCGACCGAGGCAGAAGGAAATCACGGAACCAGTTCATTTCGCATTCACCATTAAGTGGGTGGAGGGCGCGCGGTCATACCTCCAGAGCCTGAACAGAATCAATCCGAGGATAAGCAGCGTGAAGAAGCCGCCGGCGCGCATGACGTTGCGGGCGAAGAGCGTGTAACTCCTGGCGACGGGGTCGTAGTGGAAGCAGTAGAGGAGGAACGATTCGACCGATGCGCCGAAGTGTTCCTTGGCGGCTTCGGCCAGGGCAAGACGGATGTCGAAGGGCTTGAAGTTGATGCCGTAGAGGTAGCGGGAGACTTTGCCTTCGGGCGTGATGACAAAGATGACGGCGGCGTGGGCGTACTGGCCGGTCTTTTCGTCGAGTTTGTAGTTGAAGCCGATTTGGGAGGCGAGGCGGGCGGTCGAGCCGTTGTAGTCGGTCAGGAAGTGCCAGCCGGGCGCGGGGCGGTCGTAGGAAGCGAGGTAAGAAGCTTTTTTGGAGCGGGCGATGGCGTAGTTCTCGGTGGGGTCGATCGAGATGGTGACGATCTCGAACTCCTTGCCGGGGGTTCCGTCGATCTTGCGGAGGGCGGCCACCTGTCCATTAAGAACGAGGTTACAGAGCATCGGGCAGGTGTAATAGACGAGGTTGAGGATGACGGGGCGGCCGGAGTTGAAGTATTCGCGCAGGGAGTGCTGGTAGCCGTCTTCGGCGGTGAACTGGAGGTCGAGGTCGAGCTGCGAGCCGAGGTGTTCGGAGACCTGGACGCCTTCGAGTTCAAGGGGGGTCTGCTCGCCGGCGGTTTGAGCGGCGGCGAGAGCGGCGAAGACGACGAGGAGCGCCGTGACGAGGCTACTTTGCTGAAGGAGTTTGCGCATTGTCGTTTGGTACTGCCGCGGGCGCTACTGCCGGGGCGGCTGCGCCGCCGGGAGGCTCGGGTTTAACGGCATAGGTCACCGTGTTGTAAAAGACTTTACCATGGGCATATTCGCCGGCCACGATATCGATGGCGCGGTCGATGGGGATGCGGTACGTACCCTTCTGTTTATCCAGAGGAGCGTACTTGTATAGATGCGCGTCCTCGCGCTCACGAATCGCGATAAGTTCCTTACTCGAGACGCCGCTGTACTGTTGCTGGTCGATCGCCTCGTAGGAGACCTGGTAGAACCAGTAGATTCCGACGACGAAGACGGCCAGCACGAGCACGGTAGCTCCGGTGACGACGGCGACAAGGCCGGCGCGGGCTTCGTGGCGGTCGTAGCCTTCCGCCGCGTTGGGGATGTGGACCTGATTGTTTTCTTCCGCCATGTTGAAGATTCCTTCTGTCCGTGATCAGGCGTTATGGAAGCCGAGGCACTGTTCGAGCCTGGGGTCGCCGATGGGGACGAGCGGGCGCTCGCGGAGGCCGGACCAGAAGACCAGGCCAAAGGTGCTGGTGAGCGCGAGCAAGGCGGCAACGTCGATCCAGTGGAAGACGACGCCGGTCTTGTGCAGGACCGGCATGATCTGCCAGTAGAGATCGCAGTAGTGCATGATGAGCATCCAGCCGGAGAAGAAGCCGAGCATTTTGAGGTTGCGCTTACTGGAGCGCGGCATGAGGGTGAAGAAGGGGACGATAAAGTGGCCCGCAATCAGCAGCGGCATGAAGGCGGACCAGGAGCCCACCATGCGCTTGTGGTACCAGATGCCCTCTTCGGGCAGGTTGCCGTACCAGATGAGCATGTATTGCGAGAAGGCGACGTAGGCCCAAAAGACGGTGAGGGCGAAGAGCCACTTGCCGAGGTCGTGGTAGTGTTCGTCGTTGATGGCTTCGGTGAGGTAGCCGGCCTGGCGCAAGCCAAGGCAGACGGCGATCAGGACGGCCATGAAGGCGACTGCGCCGCCGGCGAGGAAGTAGAGGCCGAACATGGTGGACCACCAATGGGGGTCGAGCGACATGATCCAGTCGAACGATGCCAAAGAGGCGGAGAGGAAGAGGATCAGGACGCCTGGGGCGCTCCACTTCTCGGAAGACGAGGTGAGGGCGAGCGAGCCGGATTCGTCCTGCTTGCGGGAGAGCGAGTAGAGCTTCAGCGCCCAGACGCTCCACAGCGCGATGACGACGAAACCGCGAACGATGAAGCCGGTGGAATTGAGGAAGACGGCTTTTTGGGAGAGGATGGGGTCGGATGCGGCCGAGGCGTGGCTCCACTCATAGACGGAGTGGATGCCGAAGGCGATGGGCACGAACAGGACGAGGCCGACGGGGATGGTGCGCATGAGGGTTTCCATGAGGCGCCGGACGGTAACGCTCCAGGCCGAACCGGTGAGGTGCTGGACCTGAACGTAGAACAGCGCGCCGAGCGTGATGGAGACGCAGAAGGCAAAGGCGACGAGATAAGAGAAGTGGAACTGGTCGCGGTTCAAGGCGAAGCCCGCGCCGAGAGCGAGCCAGCCGGCGAGGGCGGCGAAGGCGAGCGAGTTGCGCACGCGTTGCCAGAGTTCGGGCTTGAGGATGTAGCTATCGCGGGAGAGAGCGGAATCGTGTTGCGAGTGAGCCATGTTATTTCACCTTTTCCTGCATGTCCGCGGGGACGTCGGCGATGGAGGCCAGGGAGGCGCGCTGAAGAGCGCGGACGTAGGCGACGATGGCCCAGCGGTCCTGCTCACTGACCTGGTAGCGGTAGCCGGGCATTGTGCGGCGGCCGAAAGTGGCGACATGGAACAGTTCGCCGTCGACCATTTTGACCATGCGGGCGTCGTGGAGGTTTCCGGGGACCCAAACAGCCTTGGACGGGACCACGCCGCGGCCCGAACCTGTGCGGTCATGACAGGGGGCGCAGTAGATATTGAAGCGCTGCTGGCCGCGGAGGAGAACGTCCTTGGTGAGCGGCAGCGGGTTGCGGGCGACGTAAGCGCCGTTGTCTTCGACGCCGGTGGCGCGGGGCGTATCGGCCTTGTAGAGTTCCTGGGAGACGCTGTCCATGACGGGCATGCGGGAGGCGCGGCCGTCGGCGAAGAACTGGCTTTCGGCCTGGGCTTTGTACTTGTCCTGCTTCTTCATGTCGTCCCAGACCCAGACGGGGGGCTGGCGGGTGGTGAAGTTCGAGCAGGCGGATTGGAGCGAACCGAGCGCCAGGGCGGCGAGCAACAGGGCGGCGCGTTTGTCGATGCGGTTGGAGTTGAATCGCATTAGGCTCATCCTTACGTCCTAGTGTCCTGTCCCGGAAGTCCGTAGAAAAAGGCAGTGCCGCCGGAACGGGACCGGCGAACCCTGAGTTTGCTGAGTGCGAACGCTCACACGCCGGGATGTGCGCAGGATATGGCGCTCCAGCGGAGCCGGACCGGGGGGTCCGGCGCGGACGAGGGCGTCCGCCCTACGATGCTTGTTGAGCGAACTTTGGAGACGGGACACTAGGCCTCCACCAGTTCGGTGCAGCGGCTGCCGAGAGAGTCCATGAGCACCTTGATTTCGCCGGCGTTGAATTTCGGGTCGATGGCTTCGATGGCCAGAAGGAAACGGTCGTTGGTTGCGCCGGCCCAACGGGAGAAATTGAAGGCTGGGTGATAGTAGGTAGGCAGCTTGTTCAGCGCCAACATGCCGAAGACGGCGCCAAACGCCGCCAGCAGGACGCTCAGTTCGAACATGATCGGCACCGAGGGCTCGACGGAGAAGAGCGGTTTGCCTGCAATGATGAGCGGATAGTCGATCGCGCCGGTCCACCACTGCAACAGGACGGCGAGCGAGAGGCCAACGAGTGCGCAGACGATGACGATTCTGCCCAGCGGCGAACGCGGCTCGCCCATGGCGTCGTCGATGCCATGGATGGGGAACGGCGTATAGGCTTCGAACTTGGTGTAGCCGGCCGTGCGGGCCGTGCGGATGGCGCGCAGCAGGGCCTCAGGCGAATCGAAATCGCCGATGACGCCATAGTGCTTCGGCCCGTCAGCGGGTTTCAGAAACGCGGGCAGCGGCAGTTTGTCGAGGAAATCGGCCATGGTGTTAGCGGCCTCCTTTGTTGGAGACGAACTGGTTGTGGAGGACGCCCTTCACTTCGCTGATGGCAATGGCGGGCAGGAAGCGGAGGAAGAGCAGGAAGAGGGTCAGGAAGAGTCCCATCGTTCCGGCGAACGTCCCGATGTCAACCCAGGTGGGCTGGAAGTAGCCCCACGAGGAGGGGAGGAAGTCGCGGTGGAGCGAAGTGGCGATGATGACGAAACGCTCGAACCACATGCCGATGTTGATGAAGATCGCCAGGATGAACATGCCGGGGATCGAGGTGCGGACCTTCTTGAACCAGAACAACTGGGGCGAGACGACGTTGCAGGTGATCATCGTCCAGTAGGCCCACCAGTAAGGCCCGAAGGCGCGGTTTATGAAAGCGAACTTCTCATACTGGTTGGCGCTGTACCAGGCGATGAAGAACTCGGTTCCGTAGGCGAAGCCGACGATCATGCCGGTGGCCAGGATCACCTTGCACATGTTTTCGAGGTGCTTGATGGTGATGAGGTGGTGGAGGTTGTAGACCCAGCGGGCGAGCACCATCAGGGTGATGACCATGGCGAAGCCGGAGAAGATGGCGCCAGCGACGAAGTAAGGCGGGAAGATGGTCGTGTGCCAGCCGGGGATGACGGACGTGGCGAAGTCGAATGAAACGATGGAGTGGACCGAGAGGACCAGTGGTGTCGAGATTCCGGCGAGGATGAGGTAGGCCAGTTCGTAATGCCTCCACTGGCGGGCCGAGCCGCGCCAACCGAGGCTGAGGATGCCGAAGATCTGCTGGCGCAGGCCGCGGGCGCGGTCGCGCAGCGTGGCCAGGTCGGGCACGAGACCGACATACCAGAACAGCGCCGATACGGTGGCGTAGGTGGAGACGGCGAAGACGTCCCACATCAAGGGAGAACGGAAGTTCTGCCACATGCCGAGCAGTTCGTTCGGCATCGGGAAAAGCCAGTAGGCGGCGCGCCAGGGACGGCCGGTGTGGAAGAGCGGGTAGATGCCGGCGCAGGCGACGGCGAATAGAGTCATCGCTTCGGCGGCGCGGTTGATGGAAGTCCGCCACTTCTGGCGGAACAGGAAGAGGATTGCCGAGATCAGCGTGCCGGCGTGTCCGATACCGATCCACCAGACGAAGTTGGTGATGTCCCAGCCCCAGCCCACGGGCGAGTTGTTGCCCCAGACGCCGATGCCGGTGGTGACGAGGTAGGCGAGGCAGACAAACAGCAAGCCGGCAAGCGGGATGGCGACGGCCATTGCGTAATACCACTGCTTGGGCGGCTTGGATTCGGTGATGACGCTGATGGCGTCGGTGAGGCTCGCATAGGACTGATCGCCCTGAATCAGGGCCGGATTCAATTCGGCGCGAGGATCGAGGGCGAGATCAGCCATGAATCAGCTCCGGGTTGGGATTGCGCAGCTTGCCGAGGTAGCTTGTGCGCGGCTTGACGTTTAACTCTTCGAGCAGGATGTAGTCGCGCTGCTGTTTCTTCATTTGGGCGACGCGGCTTTGCGGGTCGTTGATATTGCCGAAGACGATGGCATCGGCGGGGCAGACCTGCTGGCAGGCGGACTTCACGTCGCCGTCCTTGAGTTCGGCGCGATTGTTGGCCTTGGCCTCGATCTTCTTTTCCTGGATGCGCTGGACGCAGTAGTTGCACTTCTCCATGACGCCGCGCATGCGGACGGTGACGTCGGGATTGAAGGCCATCTTTTGCGACTCGGCGAGGTTCTTGTTCCAGTTGAAGAAGTTGAAGCGGCGGACCTTGTAGGGGCAGTTGTTGGCGCAGTAGCGGGTGCCGACGCAGCGGTTGTAGGCCATGTCGTTCAAGCCCTCGGGCGAGTGGGTGGTCGCCGCAACGGGGCAGACGCTTTCGCAAGGCGCGTTTTCGCACTGGACGCAGGCCATGGGTTGATTGACGACCTGGGGGTCGTCCATCTTGCCGGTGAAGTAGCGGTCCAACCGGATCCAGTGCATTTCGCGGCCACGGCGTACCTGATCCTTGCCGACGACCGGAATGTTGTTTTCGGCCTGACAGGCGACCAGACAGGCGTTGCAGCCGATGCAGGCATTGAGGTCGATGGTCATGCCCCACTGCTGGCCCTTGGACCAATCGAACTGCTCGAACATGTTGACAACTTCGGGCACGTGGACGGCGTGTTCGAAGTGATCGGGGTGGCGGGTGTACTCTTCCATCGTTGCTTCGAGGACGATGGGGCGAAGCTTGCCGGTGATGGGTTCTTCGAGGGTGTGGTGTTCCTGCGTCGTGACCAGTTGGTAGGTGGCGCCGTTGGGCGTAACCGAGGCCTGGGCGAAGTGGAAACCGGCCGTGGTGCGGATGCCTTCAACGCGGTGGCCGACGCCGCGGCCGACGCGCCCGCAGGCCGAGCGGCCGTAGCCGAGGGTGAGCGAGATCGAATCGTCGGCGTGGCCGGGCATGACCATCACGGCGACATCGCTGCCATAGCCGCCCGAACTCACATTGACGACGCTGCCGTTTTTCACGCCCAGTTTGTCGGCGGTCGCCTGCGACAGCAGCGCGGCATTGTCCCAGACGACCTTGGTCATCGGGTCGGGCGCTTCCTGCATCCAGGCGTTGTTGGCGAAGCGGCCATCCCATGTGGAATGGCCGGGGAAGAAGACAACTTCGAGGCCGACCGGGGCGGGCTTCAGTGATGCCGAAATGGAGGCTAACAGCTTCGCCGCATCGGCCACTGGCTTGACGGGTTCCAACTTGCCGCCGTCGATGAGACCGTTGTAGAGCGATTGTTTCCAGGTCTTGTCAGCCGCCGCGCCCCACTGGGCGGACCAATAGGACTTGACGATGTCGTGGGCCTTGGTGTTTTCAAGTCCAGCCACCATCGCGGCAACTTCCAGCGCCGGCTTGCCGTAGTAGAGCGGCGCGACCATCGGCTGCTGGATCGAGACGGTTCCGTCGAGAGCGCGGGCATCGCCCCAGGATTCGAAGACATGCGCTTCGGGCAACTGCCACTGGGCGGCGGCCCAGGTTTCGTTTTCCTCGGCGGTGAGAACGATTGTCGAGGCGGCCTTCTTTATCGCCTGAGCAAAGTTGAGGTCGGCGGGCAACGTGTAGACGGGATTGCCGCCGAGAACGACGAGCGTCTTTACCTGGCCGGAGTTGAGATCCGAAGTAAGCTGCTTGACGGCGGCGACGGAATCGGCCGCTGTGACGATCGGCGCGGTATATAGTACGGTTTCGCCGGTGTTGCCCAACGCCTGATTGATCAGAGCCGCCAGCGCGTGAACCTCTTTGGGTTGGCGGGGCCCGGCGACGACAATCGAGCGGCCCTTGTGGGCGGCAAGATCCTTGGCGACAGAGGCGATGAATCGGGCCGAGGCGTCAGTCGCGTTCGAGAGAGCCTTCAACTCGCCGCCAGAGACGTTCAGTTCCCTGGCCAGAGCCAGGGCCAGCGCGCCAACATCAGATGCGCGGAGGCGGAGGCGGTGGTCGGCCATCGCGCCGGTCAGCGTGTAATTGGACTCGGCGGCGTAGAGACGGTTGATTGCGGACTTGGGATCGGAGACTCGGCGCTTGGCGGAGAACTTCTTGATGGGCAGGACGGTCTGGGAATCGAGCCCGAGGAAGTCGGCATCGAGGGCCAGGACGACATCGGCCTTGTCGTATTCATAATGCGCTTCGAGCGGCTGCCCGAAGGCGAGCGCTGCGCCGAGACGGGGGTTGTCGAAATTTACCGAATCGAATTCAACCCACTGTGACTTGGGGAACTTCCTTGAAAGCTCGCCACGGAGCGACTGAAGCGACGGCGACGACGAGTGTTCGGCCAGGACGCGCAGACCCGAACCGCCGCCCTGTTTTTCAGCGGAAAACTCGTCCTTGGCCCAGGCCGTGAACTCGTCCCAGGACGAGCGTTGACCATCGCGTTTGACGCCCTTGGAGCGGTCAGGATCGTACAGGCTGAGGACGAGGGCCTGCATGTGAGCCGAAGTCGCTCCGAGCGAAGCGGGGTGCTTTTCGTTGCCTTCTACCTTGGTAGGGCGGCCTTCGTGGGTCTCGACCATCAGGCCCGTCGCCGCGCCGCCGACCGTGGCAACGGTGGCGTAGTGCAAAGGCTTGCCGGGGATGAGGCCTTCGACGCCCTTTGAAAACGGCAGAATGTGTTCAACGGGACGGCGGCATGCGGCCAATCCGGCGAGTCCGAAACTGGCGGCCATGAGTTTCAGCAGGTTGCGGCGCGAACCGGCGGACACGGCGTCAGTGGCGTTTTCTGGAAACTCCTGTTCGACCCACTGCTTAAACTCGGGCGAACCCGAAAGCTGATCGAGGCTGCGCCAGTACTTCCTGCCGGTGGTGGTTGGGTTGATTTGAACGAATTGGCTCATCGCGTCAGTTTCCTTGCGCCCCGGCTCTAGCGGTGGCATCCCGAGCAATGGGTGGGCGGCTTGATGCCCTTGGCTTGAATGATCTTCAGGCCGAGTTCGACGGGGTCGCCCTCGGGCGTCCAGTCCAGTTTGGTGACGAATTCGACAGGGCGGATGTTCCGCGCCGGGTTCCGGTGGCAATCGAGACACCAGGCCATCGAGAGCGGCTGAACCTGTTTCACTTCAACCATTTGGTCGACCCGGCCGTGACACGACACGCAGGAGACGCCGGAGGTGACGTGGGCCTGATGGTTAAAGTAGACGTAATCGGGCAACCGGTGGACTTTGACCCAGGGGATGGGCTGGCCGGTCGAATAGCTCTCGCGCACGAGTTGCAGCTTGGGACTCTTCTCCTTCACCCGGTGGTGGCAGTTCATACAGATTTCGGTGGTGGGGACGGCGGCGAAGCTGGACGTTTCAACCGTGGAATGGCAGTAGTAGCAGTCCATGCCCAGGTTGCCCGCATGAACCTTGTGGCTGTAGGGGACCGGCTGCTCAGGGGTATAACCGGTATCAACCTGTTGGGGATGAAGCAGGTAAGCGGCCACGCCGCCCGCGCCCGCCAGGACCAGGACGACACCGGCAACCGCAAGCCGCAGCGTCGTGTCAAACTTCTTTGAGAAGATGGCGCTCATTCGCGAATGTTCTTTCTCTCGTGAAACCTTGCCGCCCCTCTGTGGGCTGATCCGGTCCATGATGGGTAGAGAATGGATACGGATGCGTCTCCCCGGTGGCGGAGAGGATTAGATAATTTCTACCATAGCCGTAAGAATTCCGCAATAGGAGAAAAATTTCTTGTCTGGCAGTAATGATGCAGCACGCCGAAGCGAGGTCGCAACGAACTCGCAGGCCAGGCCGCTGACCGGGATCGACCGGCGATTCAGCGACTTGCGGCTGCGGCCGAAGCTGATGGTGCTGCACAATCTCTTCTTCCTGATCCTGACCCTGGCCGTATACTTTTCACTGATCCCGCTGGTGGAGGAGAGACTCGCCGCGACGCGGACGCGTGAGGTGACGCTGATCTGGAACACGTTCTCGACGCTGACGCCGGAGTCGGGCGAGGAGGAGTTGCGGGCGTATGAACTGCGATCCGGGACGGGGGCGGAGTTCGGGTTGCCGGACGGTGCGCAGATGTGGATGGTGAAGTATCCTGGACGGATCTGGCAGAGGGATGCGAGGTCAGACACTATATATAAGCTGGTGCAGGGGTCAGAAGCGCGGTTTTACCGGCTGACCTTGCCGCTGGATTTCTATGACGGCATCCTGGCGTCGATCAAGGTGGCGATGTTCGCCGTGTTGGGGGTCTGCTACATCCTGGCGGTGTTGTTGCTGGAACTGGTCATCATGCCGAAGCATGTGTACCAGCCGATTCGCCTGTTCCTGGAAGCGGATGCGGCGACCCGGCATGGGGACAGGGAAGCCGAGATCGTACCGGAGGCGCTGATCCCGGGCGATGAGATCGGTCAAATCATGAGGTCGCGCAACGACACGGTCGAGGCGTTGCGAATGCAGGAGGACGTGCTCGAAGAGGCGTTGCGGCGGCTGGAATCGACGGCCAAGGACCTGCGGGCGAAGAACGAGCAGCTTGAAACGGCGAAGCGCAATCTGGAGGCACAGGACCGGTTGGCGTCGCTCGGCCTGTTGTCGGCGGGCGTGGCGCATGAGATGAATACGCCGCTGGCGGTGCTGCACGGGTCGATTGAGAAATTGATCGAAACGGTGCGGGATGGGGGTGCGCAGGCGAGGTTACAGCGGATGGTCCGCGTGACCGAGCGGTTGCGGAAGATCAGCGCGGGGTTGCTGGATTTCGCGCGGGTCAGAACGCGGGAGACCGCGGCGGTGGCGGTGCGGCCCTTGATCGACGAAGCGTGGCAGTTGGTGGCGATCGACGAGAAGGCGAGCGAGATCGCGTTCGAAAACGAGGTCGATGGGACCGCCGCCGTGGTGGCAAACGCCGACCGGCTGGTTCAGGTGTTCGTCAACCTGTTGAGGAATGCGTTGAACGCGGCCCCGGCTGGCGGGCAGGTGAGAGTGACGGCTGTGGATTCCAGTCTGGGCGAGCGCAAGGCGATCGGGATTCGGGTGGAAGATAACGGGCCGGGGATCCCGCCGGATGTGCTGCCGGATATCTTCGAGGCTTTCGTGTCAACGCGCCTCGATGACCGGGGGACGGGATTGGGATTGACGGTGGCCGAGGGAATCGTCCACCAGCATGGCGGGACGATTACGGCGTCGAACTGCGCGCCGGGCGGGGCACGGCTTGAGGTGACGCTGCCGACGGCAGAGGAGGATGCAAGATGAGCAAACCGGAGGGTTTGATCGAAACGCAGGGGCCATTGATCGAGGTGGCGATCCTGGACGACGACGCGGATTTCAGGCAATACGTCGAGGACCTGCTTTTGGACGAGGGGACATACAAAGTCCTGTCGTTCTCGCATCCTGACCAGTTATTTGCCGCGGCCGAGGAGCGCCAGCCGGGCATCGTGCTGTTGGACATGAAGATGGGCAAGGTGCGGGGCGACAAGGTGCTGGAGCAGTTGCTGGCGCGGTGGCCGGGACTGTGCGTGATCGTGGTGACGGGGTATCCGTCGCTGGAGGACATGCGGGCGACGTTCAAGATGAAGGTCTTCGACTATGTCGCCAAGCCGTTCTCGATCGCCCAGTTGCGCCAGGTGCTGGCCAATGCGATCGAGACGTTTTCTTTGGGCAAGTCGCCACAGGACCGGTTGAGGGAGCGGTTGGGACATAGGGTGAGGATGCTGCGGGCCGAGCGCGACTGGTCGTTGAAGGACCTGGCGGAGGCGGCGAAGATTTCGGTGTCGCAGTTATCGTCGATCGAGAGAGGGGCGAATCTGCCGTCGATGGAGAGTCTGCTGGCGATAGCGCGGGCGTTTGATGCGAAGCCGAGCGAACTGCTGGCGGCGATTGATTTCTGATGCCGCTGTCTAATCGATTCTTCTGATCTCGGGGATCGCGCCAGCAATCGACGGGACACAGTGCGGAGGCGTCTGGACGTTCGGCCGGCTCCAGGCGAAGAACGTCTCGGAGGCCGGTTTGATCTGATCATCGACGCCGGGACGCCGTTTGTAGTCGGTGGCCTCATCTACCTGTTCTCCGCTCAGGCAGATGATCCAAGTCTCAATGTTGCGGCGCGGGACCAACAGCACAATTCGTTCCTTGCCGGTCCGGATGGGCTCAGATGCAGCTCTGAGAGTTTGCTCCAACTGACGAAGACGTCCATCGACGGTCTCTGTGTCGGCATCGATTGCTACGATCAGCGCTGTGTCAGATCTGGATGCCCTGGCACGATACGCTTGGACATACTTCAGATAATTCTCGCGAACCCACTGTTCGCCACATCCTCGCCCACCCGGCAGCGGCGCGAAGTACATCTGGCGGTCGTTCTCATACCCTTTCCGCCTCAGATACTGGACAACAAATCGCTTGTGGCGTTCGTCCTCCACGAGAACGATCACCCAGGCCGGCTTACTCATCGTCCCATCCGCGAGCCACAATCTCGGCAGGGGTCAGGCTCGGGTAATTCCCGGCCTCGAATGGCTTGACCCGCACCGGCCCCACCCCATCGCGAACGAACCGGACTCCATTGTTCACCGCCCACTGATTGATGATCTCCGGGTGATGGGAGATCATGAAGACCTGCCCTCGCCCTTCCTCGATCGCCTCATCCACGGCAGTGAGCCATGGCTGGATTTCCCGCAGTGAAACGAAGTTGTCCGGCTCATCGAGGATGACCGTCTTGCCGCTCTTCACGAGGAAGTGCAGGATGACGTACAGGCAGACCAGACAGCGTTGACCGTCGGAGAGATCCATGAACCCGAAGTTGACGTGAGTGCCTCCGTCCGTGTTGAACTCCGCGATGAGCAGGCGGATGTTCTCTCCCACCGGTTGAAGCCGGAAGTAACCGAACCCGTCGAGGGCTTCCCTGAGGTCTTCCAGCAAAGACGCCGTGGGACGCGGCTCGGTCTGCGACAGGTGGCGGTACCAAGCCGCAAAGTCTGAAAGATCTACGCTGGGAGAGGCAGACTCCCCCTCCGCTATTTCATGCATTGAAAACGGGTTCAAACGAAAGCAATGCAAGCCGCTGAGCCAAAGCTTGAACGAGGTCAGCGTCTGATTGTCTTTCCTCTGGTTGACTGTTTCAAACGCTGAGCGCCACCAATCGAACGGATAGGTAACTTTGTGTTCAAATCGATCATTGTAGAGATGAACTTCGCCCATCAGGAATTCGAAAATTGGCTTGCCGTCGCAGTGGACTGTTTCGGAAACCACCCGGGGCTGTAGTGGCTCCCCCCACTGGTCAAGAACCAGGCGATAGGTGAATCCTCGGCCCTCAACCTGCGCCTCTAGTTCGAATGTCTGCTTGTCCTGGTCAAGCCAACGCGTCCGATCGCCAGACACGAACGAGAGGCTGGCCTTGCCATCCTCGACGGCGAACTGACGCACGGCCTTCAGCGCGTCCATCAACGATGACTTGCCCGACCCGTTCCGGCCGAAAATCAACTGTTTGCGTCCAGGCCGGTACTCGAAGTTGACGAAACAACGGTAGTTGTCGATGTAGAGCCTAGTCAGCATTTGAACCAATTGTACACGCGTCCGTGAGGAAGCAGCCTGGAGTTAGAGGAAGTTCTTGAACTCGTCGACGGTCAGACCGGCCTGATCGAGAATCGCCTGGAGCGTCCCGGTCTTCAAGTCGCGTCCGTGCCATGGAAGGGTAACTCGCAGACCAGGCTTCTGGTCATTCTTCAGGACGTAATGACTGCCGGTGATGTGGTGAACCTCGAAACCGGCGTTACGCAATGCGCGAAGGACTTCGCGTGGTTTCAAACCACCTAGTCTTGAACTCATGCGGGTTCGGGCACGAGGACGCGGATTTCCTCTTTGACGGGAGGACGGTCGGGCGGAATCGGCAAGTGGTCTTTGCGTAGGCTGCCGATGTATGCCTGGATTGCGTCCTCAGCCATCGCACGCGCCTCTTCCATCGTGTCGCCCTCGGTGACCAAGCCGGGCAATGCAGGGCACGTCACGATGAATCCACCTTCTTCGGCGGGTTCGAACAGGACCGTGTAACGATATTCGACCAAGGACACCCCCTACTTGGAATGATAGCCCCGAACGGCACATCCCGTGCCTTCAATCCCGCGCGTTCCACTTCACGATTGCCGGATAGCCGTTTTCACGACCCAGTACCGACACACTAGCGTCCGGCTATAAGTCCCACAGATTCAACTGGTTAGAAAATGAGGGTGA
>CAZLDN010000105.1:0-18066 GCA_964558355.1 uncultured Candidatus Solibacter sp. | reverse complement strand
GTCGGCCAGTTCGCCGAGCAGCGGAAGTCGGAAGTCTTCGCCCTGGCTTGTCTTAACGAGCATGAAGATCCAGGTTCCGAAAACGGCGACCTTCATGACCGAGGCGGCGACACGCATGGGTTGGGCATAGTGGGCGAACGGGTCGAAGACCCAGTCGACGAAGAGCCAGGCGACGAAGAGGTAGAGACCCTGGAAGGCGTGGAAGCGGGTTTCGCGGCTCTGGCGAAAGCGTTCAGCGGCCAGCACGACGATGGAGACGATCCAGCCAACCAGGGGGATGTAGCAGAGGGTTGCGGCACGGCGATCGTCGAGGCGGGCAAAGGGGTCTCGGCTGGATTTCGCCGAGGACGTGGGCCTGGGGGTGGAGGGTTTCAAGCCCTGGGCCGCGCCGCAGGAGGCGCAGAAGACGTCCGTTGGCTGGACGCGGATGCCGCATTGTGTACAGAAAGGCACTTCTGGCTTGTTCCGTAGTTTACTACGAGGGAGGGAATCAACTTGTTCCCTGTGATACGATGCCGCCATGTCGAGAGTCATGCCGCGAACGATTCTGATTTCGGCTTTGTGCGGGCTGGCAATTGCCGCCGGTCCGCAAAAGACGGTTGATTTCCATTTCGTCGACACCGAGGGCGGGCAGGCGACGTTGATTGTGACGCCGTCGGGCGAGTCGATTCTAGTGGATGCGGGCTGGCCGACGGCCGACAGCCGCGATGCCAAACGAATTGTCGCGGCGGCGAAGAAGGCGGGACTGAAGCGGATCGACTACTTATTGATGACGCATTATCATCTGGATCACGTGGGCGGGGTGCCGCAACTGGCAGAGGCGTTCCCGGTGGTGACGATGGTGGATCATGGGTCGAACACCGAGGCAGGGACGCGGCCAAAGGAACTGGAAGACGCCTATCTGCGGGTGATCGCGACGGGCGTGAAGCGGATGCAGGTGAAGCCGGGCGACGTGTTGAAACTAAAGGACATCAGGATCGACATCGTGACGGCACGCGGCGAACGAATCCCGAAGCCGCTCAAGAGCGGCGGGCAGAAGAATCCGCTGTGCGGGCAGGAGCCGAAGAAGGCGGACGACCCGTCGGAGAACGCGCGATCGATCGGCTTCCTTTTGACCTTTGGGAAGTTCAAGTTCGTGGATCTCGCGGACCTGACCTGGAACAAGGAGTTGGAGATCGCCTGCCCGGAGCATTTCATCGGGCCGGTAGACCTGTTCCTGACGACCCACCACGGGCTTGACCAATCGAACCCGGCGGCGATCGTGCATGGGCTGAGGCCACGGGTGGCGATCATGAACAATGGAGCGAGGAAGGGCGGGTCGCCTTCGGCTTGGAAGGTAATTTCTACCTCGCCAGGGTTGAACGACATGTGGCAGTTGCACTATTCGATCGCCGGCGGCAACGAAGCCAACGTGGCGGCGGACAGGATCGCCAACCTGGAAGAAAAATGCCAGGGATTTGGGATCACCGCGGCGGCGGCGAAGGACGCAACGATGACGGTGACCAACCACCGCAACGGCCATACAATAACCTACAAGCGTTAAGTTTGGACCCGGCGCGGCGGATATAATGTCAGAGGCGGCTACTCGCGGCCGCCTTTCATGCTGCTCTCCAGTTCGGCTTACTTCGTCTTTCTCATCGCCATTTTTCTGCTGTACTGGCCGCTGGCGCGGTTCCGGGCGGCGTCGCTCGCGGTGTTGCTGCTGGCGAACTACTTCTTCTACGCCAAATGGGGGCTGTTTTACCTGGTTTTGATTCCGTCGGCGTCGTTCGTGGACTACCTGATCGGACTCGGGCTGGGCGAGGCGAAGGAACAATGGAAGCGGAAGGCGCTGGTGAGCGCCAGCGTGTTGATGAACCTGGGCATCCTGGCATCGTTCAAATACATGCCGTTTTTCCTGGGGGCGTGGGGGGAGTTGACCGGCGGCAAGGCGACGGCCTGGCACTGGACGTTTCCGCTGGGTATTTCGTTTTACTGCTTCCAGTCGCTCACCTACACGATCGACTTGTATCGCAAAGACGGCAAGCCGATCCGCAGTTTGCTGGCGCACATGACGGCGGTGAGTTTCTTTCCGACGACGCTTGCGGGGCCGATCACGCGCGTACTGGCGCTGGCGCCGCAGTTGGAGAAGCCGGGGCGGCAGTTGTCGATGGAAGACGGCGGGCGGGCGCTGTTCCGCATCGGGTTGGGCCTGTTCAAGAAGTTCCTGATCGCGGACTACCTTTCGGAGAACCTGGTGAACCGCATCTTCGACACCCCGGGGCTGTATACGGGCACGGAGGCGCTGATTGGCGTCTATGGCTACGCCTTGCAGCTTTACTACGACTTCTCGGGCTACACCGACATCGCCATCGGCAGCGCGTTACTGCTGGGCTTGAAGTTGCCCGAGAACTTCAACCGGCCATACCAGGCGTTGAACATCGCCGACTTCTGGCGGCGCTGGCACATTTCACTTTCCAACTGGCTGCGGGACTATCTGTACTTCTCGCTGCCCGGGTTGAGGTCGAAGTGGAAAGTTTTCACCTACATGAACCTGTTCGTGACGATGCTGCTGGGCGGGTTGTGGCACGGAGCGAATTGGACGTTCGTAATCTGGGGGGCGCTGCATGGGGCGGCGCTGGCGGTCCAGCATGGGTGGCGGACGGCGCGCGGGAATCCAAAACCGCCGGAAGGATTCTTGCGGCGGCTCGGTCCATCGCTTCTGACGGGACATTTCGTGGCGTTCGCGTGGATCTTCTTCCGGGCATCGTCGATTGAAAACGCGAGGGAAGTGCTGGGACGGTTGGGTTCGATGACGGTGTCGTTCGACAACATTTCGCCGGGGGTGGCTGCGGTGATGGCGGTGGCGGTGGCGGGGCACTTCATGCCGCGCAAGTGGTCGAACTGGACGGCCGGGCGGTTTGTGGAGGCTCCGTTCTATGCGCAGGCGGCAGTGCTCGCCGGTCTGGTCATGGTGATTGAATACTTGAGCATGACAGGAGCTGCGCCGTTCCTGTACACGCAATTCTAAGCAACGATGAGACTCTGGCCCTACAAACCGCTGTTCACGATCGCCGCATTCTGCGCGATTATCGCGGCGCCGCAGTTCGTCCCGTTCATCCATAATTGGCGCGTCTTTGAATGGGCCACTATGCCCACGGTACTCGACTTCGAGCCGAGGAGGCAGGCAGCACCGGAAGAAGACGAGCAGGCCCGGTTGCGGCCCGACATCGAGGCGGCAGGCACCGCGGCGCTGAGATTGCAGGGGCCGGAGGGTTCGCTCGACGCGTTCTACGCGGCACTGTCGCGGACCGAGCGCGGCGACCCGCCCACCGTGACGCGGATCCTTCATTACGGGGACTCGCCGACAACGGCCGATCTGATCACCGCCGATGTGCGGAGCTTCATGCAGCAGCGATTCGGCGACGCGGGACACGGAGCGTATCTGCCGGCGCGGCCGTGGGCATGGTACAACCACCGGTACCTTGACTCGGACTCGAACGGCTGGCGCGTCTTCCCTGCCACGTTGAAGGGCGAGAAGGACGGCGCGTATGGGTTAGCCGGGGTGAGCTTCAACGGGCAGTCAGGAGCTTACAGCAAGATCAAGCTGAGGCGGCCTGGCGCTCAGCGGCTGATTGTCTCCTATATGGGACAACCGGGCGGCGGGGTGCTGCGGATATCGTCGGGCGGCGAGGAAATCGACCTCCTGGAAACGGAGATGCCTGAGCGGCGGGCGGCGCGGGAGACGTACCGTCTTGCTCCGGGCGCCAAGGATGTCGAACTGCGCGTCGAGTCGGGGCAGGTCAGGCTGTTTTCACTGGCGTTCGAGACAGGCGCGGGCGGCGTCATTTATGAGTCTCTGGGGTTGAACGGAGTGTGGGCCGGGGTGTTGGCGCACTTTGTCAACGAGGCGCACTGGACCGAGCAATTGCGCCAGGAGCGGCCGAACCTGGTGATCCTGAACTATGGGACAAACGAGAGCGGGTTCCCGAAGTACATCGACTCGACCTACGACGACGACCTGCGGAAGCTGCTTAAGCGGGTGCGCCGGGCGTTGCCGGACACGTCCTGCATGGTGATGAGCCCGATGGACCGGGGCGTGAGGGAGAGTGGCGGACAGATCGGCACGGTGCCGGCACTGCCAAGGCTGGTGGCGATCCAGTCCAAAATCGCCACGGAAGAGGGCTGCGCGTTCTACAACACGTTCGAGGCGATGGGCGGTCCGGGGACGATGGGCAAGTGGTATATGGCGGAGCCGCGATTGGTGAGCGCGGACTTCATCCACCCGATGCCGGCCGGGGGCAAGATCGTCGCGTCGCTTTTCTATGACAGCCTGATGAAGGGTTACAACCTTTACAAACTGCGGCGGCTGCGCACTTCGCTTGCCGAAGTGCGAAAGTAGACTTAGAGTGCGTGGATCTTCCATAGCCGTGCTGATTGTGTGCCTGCTGGCGGGACTGGCTGGATCGCCAGATTTGTCTGCTCAGACGAAGGCTCCCACCACTGCAAAGAAGACGACATCAAAGAGTGCAAAGAAGCGCACCACCTCTTCGCGTAATCGGCGGAGAGTCCCGCGGGCGCCCAGGGTGTCGACGGCGCAGAAGGCGGCGTCTGCCGAAGCCGTGAGGACGCATGTGGAAAGCGCGCTCGAGTTCGGTTTCCAGAACCCGGCGGCGTTGATCCCGTTCTATGAGGTGCTGTACCGCCACAAGCAGGGCGATCCAGGTCCGGTAAGGATCCTGCATTTCGGCGATTCGCATACGGCGTCGGACGATTGGCCGGGCGTTTTGCGCGGCAGGTTCCAGAGCGAGTTTGGCATCGGCGGGCCGGGCTTTGTGCAGGCAGGCCGCCCGTTCCAGTGTTTCCGGCGGTTGGACACCAAGGCGACGATGTCGCGCGGATGGGAACCGGCGGGCCTGCTGGCGCGCGAGGGCGACGGGTTGTACGGGCTTTCGGGCGTGAGCTTGCGCGCACAGGGGCAGGGCGAGACGTTGACGCTGGAAGCCGAGGGCGAGTTCCTGCAGGTCTTCTTTTACCGGCAGCCGGGTGGCGGCGCGATGTCGCTCACGATTGACGGAGCCGAGGTGGACACGATTACGACCGCCGGCGAGGCGGGCGCGGGGTTCTACGAAAAGCGGGTTGCGCCGGGGCTGCATCACTTCTCGCTGCGGACGGTGGAGCCGGGCGAAGTGCGGGTGTTCGGGTGGGTGGTCGAGAACGGCAATGGCGTGACTTGGGAGACGCTTGGGATCAATGGCGCGCAAGCCGATCTGTTGCTGGGCTGGAACGAGGACCTGCTGAGATCGCATATCGAACAACGCGACCCGGCGTTGATCGTTCTGGCCTATGGCACCAACGAGGCGCGGCGCAAGGACTGGACGTACGAGACGTACAAGAGCGCGTTCGCGCGACTGCTGGCCCGGCTGAGGGCGGCCGCGCCGGCGGCATCTTTGCTCGTTGTGGGACCGCCGGACCAGAGTTCGAGGCAGGGGGGCAGATGGGTACCGTCCGAGGGGGTTGACCGGATCATCCAGGCGCAGCGCGACGCGGCATTGGAGTCGGGCGCTGCGTTTTGGAACATGAGATCGGGCATGGGCGGCAAGGGAAGCATGAAACAATGGGTGTATGCCGGATTGGCGCAGGGAGACTTCGTTCACCTGACCTCGCCCGGCTACAGGTTGTTGGGAGAATCGTTATACGGGCTGATGATGGATACCTATTCCATCTTCACCACATTCCGCCGACAGGCGGCAGGAAGCGCACTTCATGGATCGTCGAGCCAAAATCGTTGAACTCATTCGACAGGTGACCAAGCAGGACTTGAACCCCGCGCCCGATGAATCGTTGTTCGATTCGGGACTGCTGGACTCATTCGCGTTGCCGGATCTCATCGGCGCGCTGGAGAAGGAGTTTTCCATCACCATCCCGGACGCCGACCTGAACCCGAGGAAGTTCGACACCATCGAGTGTATCGACCAGTATTTGGAAACGAAGGGCTGATTACGACAATGCCGTTCATCAAGGAATTTGGCAGCTATTTGCCTTCGAGAATGGTGTCGAGCGAAGAAGCAGGCGGATGGGTGGACACCCTGGCGAGTTGGGTGTTCAACGTCTCGGGCATCGAGGAGAGGCGTTTCGCCGGGAAGGACGAGACGGTTTCCGACATGGCGGTGGCGGCGGCGCAGGACTGTCTGCAGCGCGCCGGCCTGCAAGCGAAGGACATTAGCATGGTGTTGCTCTCCAGCGGCTCGTCGGAACGCCAGTTCCCTGGCCCGGCCGCAGAGACTGCGCTGAGGTTGGGCATTCCCGGGATTCCGGCGATCGATCTGCCGCTGGCCAGCGCGGGCGCGTTGTTCGCACTGTCACTGGCTTCGCGGTTGACCGAGCAGGTGGGCCGCGTGATGGTGATCGCGGCGGAGAAGATGTCGCAGATCGCTATTCGTGAACCGATGGAGCGCGGCGTCGCCGTGCTGTTCGGTGACGGGGCGGGTGCGGCTTTGGTGACACCGGATGAAGGCTTCGTCGAAGTGGTGGATTCGCAGCTCGCGTCGGACGGGAGCTTCGCCCCCGACCTTTGCCTGGACTGGGACCAGCCTTTGAAGATGAACGGCCGGACGGTCATCTTGCAGGCGTCGCGCAAGATCCCGGGCATTATCCGGTCTTTGCTCGAGCGCAACTCGGTGGATCCGAAGTTGGTGCCGGTCTACCTGATGCACCAGGCGAATCAGAATCTGATCGACCGCGTGGCGGAGGCCATCGGCGTGCCGGCTGAGCGATTCTTCTCGAACATCGCCAAGTATGGCAACACGTCATCGGCGTCGATGCTGATCGCGGCGTCGGAGTGGATTAACAGCCACAAGCTCGCCAAAGGCGACCCGGTGGTGTTCGCCGCATTCGGGGCGGGTTTCCATTGGGGTTCGCTGCTCGCGCGCGTCTGCTGATCGCCACGGCTTCGAACTGTCACAGCGCACCCATGCGGTCTGTCCCATAATGGTGGCATGAACCGCCGGAGCGCCCTATCCCTATTCATGCCCGCGTTGGCGACGCAGCAGGTGAAGCTGCCGAAGAAGATCCGCATCGCCATGGTCGGACTGCAGGGCCATCCGGGCGAGATTCTGGGCCCGGCGGCGACCCTGCCGGATATCGAAATCGTCGCCATCTCGGAGCCGGACGCCGGCGCGCGGAATTCGGCGCTGCGGCGCGGGCCGGCATCGAAAGCAAAGGTGTACGAGAACTGGATTGAGATGCTGGACCGCGAGAAGCCCGACATCGCGGCCATCGGAAACCCGGCAGATGAGCGGGCGCGGGCGATTCTGGAATCGACGAAGCGCGGCATCCCCTGGATCGCCGAAAAACCGATCGCCGATACGTTGGCTGAATTGAAGGCGATCCGCGAAGCCGTGGCGAAGCAGAAGATCGGCTTCAGCATGTTGCTGCCGATGCGGTTCTCTCCGCAGTACCTGGCCATGAAGCAGATCGTGGACAGTGGCGCGGTGGGCGAGGTGGCGCAGATCAGCGCGCAGAAATCGTACAAGGCCGGCAACCGCGCTGCATGGATGAAGGCGCGCAGGAGCTATGGCGGCACCATTCACTGGATCGGCATTCATATGATCGACCTGATGCGCTGGTCGAGCGGCCGCGAGTTCACCGAGGTGATGTCGATGCAGGCTCAGGTGGGCGCGCCCGCGGGCATCGGCGCGATGGAGAACACGACGGCGACCATGTTCCGTTTGGACAACAAGGGCGTCGGTACGCTCCACATGGATTACTACCGGCCGCAATCCTCCCCCACGCATGGCGACGACAGGCTGCGTCTGGCGGGGACTAAGGGCGTGGCGGAGTACCTGGAAGCGACGGGCGTGACGCTGATTGAAGAGGGCAAGAAGGCGCGCGTCATCTCCGAGTTGGCGCCCGCCGGCAGCGTCTTTGTCGATTTCCTGCGGGCGCTCTACCAGGGCGAGAAGCAGACCTTGACGCACGAGGACATCTTCCGGACGACGGAGATCGCCATTATCGCACGCGACTCGGCCGAGGCCGGCCGGGCAATGAAGCTGTAGGGATGCCTCAGGGCGCCGTCTTGCGGTAGCCGCAGACGTACTTGCGCCAGTATGGCGCGAATTCCGAAAGGTTTGTTCCCTTCGACGACTGGGCGTGGTAGAACGACTTGCCGTCGTTGACGATGCCCATGTGCTTAAGGTTGTCGAAGAAGACGAGGGTGGCGAAGGCGCTCTCGTCCTGCTTCGACGCGGGGACCATGGAGAAGTAGTACTTTCTCGCCGTCGTGCGCTTCATATAAAGGCCGCTCTGCTCGAAGACGCGATAGACGAACCCGGAACAGTCGAACGACTTCAAGCCGCTCGATCCCCAAACGTAGGGACGTCCGAGATTGCGCCGGATGGAATCGTGGATGCGGTCGAGATGGCTCGGCGCCGGTTCGGCCGCGGTGAGAGCCGTGGCGGCCAGCACGAGCGCGAGCAGCGGTTTCATTTGATGGCGCTGCCGAGCAACAAGCCAAGTCCGATGAACAGACCGGCAAGGAAGAGACCTACAGCAGTATTGTTGTTGTTCAACTGTTCGTTGAACGAGACTCCCGGCGTCAACCAGTCAAAGATCTTGTAGGCGGCGATGAAGCCCGCCAGACCGATAACCAGTGAAATGACAATGGATACGACATACCGGCCTAAATCCATAAATAGCGGCTCCGGTTGATGAGCGTATCACGATGCGCAAGGGGCGCGCACGGGCACTCAGATACGGTGGAAGCTGCGCAGGATCTCGCGCATGGTGTAGCGCAGAGCGACGGGGCGGCCGTGAGGGCAGGCCATCGGGTATTGGGTACGGGCGAGTTCGGTGATGAGGTAATCCATCTTCGACGGATCGAGAGGCGTATTGATCTTGATGGCCGCGCGGCAGGCGATGGAAGCGGCTATGCCGCGACGGAGGTCGTCGAGAGACACGCGCCGCAATTCGGATTCGGCCATTTCAATGACTTCGAGTACGACTCGTTCGAGTTCCCCTTGCGGCAATCCGGCCGGCGCGGCCTTGACGGCGATGGTGCGGTGGCCGAAGGGTTCGGTTTCAAAACCGGCCGCTTCGAGTTCGCCGGCGATGCGGTCGTATTCGACCTGTTGCGCCGGGGTCAACTGGACGACGATGGGCATGAGCAATCGCTGCACTTCGACGGTCCCGCGCGCCTGTGCCTGAAGGACCTGTTCGAACAGGATCCGCTCGTGCGCGACGTGCTGGTCGATGATCCAAAGGCCGTCGGGTCCGGCGGCGATGATGAAACTCGAATGGATCTGACCGAGAACACGAAGCTGGCTGAGCGACGCCATCGACTGCGGAACATCCAGGTCGAGCGATACGGGAAAGCCGATATGGGTGTCGGGCACGGGCAGCCGCAGTGTGCCGGCGGGGGCTTCGGAGAGCGGCGCGGTTTCCCTCACCGGCTGGAAATCAAAGCGTGGTGCTGGCGCCGGCGGCGGCCGCAACGCGGTCAGTTCAGAGGCGTCTGGCAGGACGCTGCGCGGCTCGTCGAAACGATGTGTTTCGAGCGATTGCGAGAACTCGGAGTAAGGTAGCCATGCGGCGGGCTGAGCCGGCGATTGAGGGGGCGGAGCCGAGGCCATCGGACGCGTCTCCATAAGGGAACCGCGCATGGCGTCACGGACGAAGTCGTGGACAAACGAGGAATGGCGGAAGCGGACCTCGGTCTTCGACGGGTGGACGTTCACGTCCACTTCGGCGGCGTCGCAGTCGAGAAACAGCAGGGCGAAGGGGTAGCAGCCCGCGGGCATGAGGTTGTGATAGGCCGACGAGATGGAGTGCATCAGCAGCCGGTCCCGGATCAGCCGGCGGTTGACGAAGAGGAAGATCGAATTGCGGTTGCTCTTTTGAACTTGTGGTCTCGATATGAAGCCGGAGAGGTTGTAGCTTCTGGGTCCGTCGTCGCCGGCCAGTTCAGCGCGGCGGTCACCGAGGTCGTTCAGCTCTTCGAGCGCGGCGTCGCCAAAGATCTGGAAGACACGCTCGCGCAGAGTGGCGACGGGTGCGACGCGCAGCAGTTCTTTCGCCCCGTGGTAGAGCGAGAAGGATTTATCCGGGTGGGCCAGCGAGTAGTGGGTGACCAGCGAGGCGATGTGCGCCAGTTCAGTCTGATCCGTACGTAGGAATTTCTTGCGGGCCGGCACATTGAAGAACAGGTCGCGAACCGTGATGGTCGTTCCGGAGGCGACGGCGTGGTCGCCGCAGTTGACGATTTTGCCGCCGGCCATCTCGACGCGCGTTCCCGTCTTCTCGCCGGCGGCCACGGTCTCCAGAGTAAGGCGCGAGACCGAGGCGATGGAGGGCAGCGCTTCCCCGCGAAAGCCGAGCGTCGAGATGGCATCGAGTTCCTTGACGTCGGTCAACTTCGAAGTGGCATGGCGTTCGAAGGCGAGCAGCGCGTCGTCGCGCATCAGCCCGCAGCCATTATCGGCGATGCGGATCAGGCGGCGGCCGCCGCTCTCAGTATCCACTCGGATGTCGGTGGCGCCGGCGTCGAGAGAGTTTTCGAGCAACTCCTTGACAACAGACGCAGGCCGTTCGACCACCTCGCCGGCGGCGATCTTGTTTGCGACAACGTCAGAGAGTACGCGGATTCGTCCCATGGATGCAAAAAGGGCGCCCGCTCGGGGACGCCCTTTCAGATTAGCGTTTCCGGCCCAGGTTAGGGCTGGATGACGATGTTCTTGGATTCGAGCAGCGTGCCAAGCCGCTGTTGGAGCGTAAGAAGGTTACGGCGGTAAGTGACCTGGGCGTTGACCAGTTGCGACTCGGCCACCGTGAGGTCGTTCTGCGCCGACAACAGGAAGAAGATGTTGATGACGCCAAGGTCGTAGCGCTTCTGATCGGCTTCGGCGCGCTTGCGGGCGAAGTCGACGGCAATTTCGGCCAACTGCACGTTGGCGCGGCCGGACTCGACCTGCGAAACGCCGTTGAGCACCTCCTGCCGGATCTGCTGCTCGGTGTTGCGCAGTCGCATCGCATTCAACTTCTTGTTGACCACAGCGTCGGCAAGATTGGCCGCACCCGCCCGGTCGCGGATGGGCAGCGTGAGGTTCAAACTGAAAGCGAAGGTGTTGTAGTTAAAGAACTGCCCCAAGGCATCGGAGAGGCCGCCCGGAATGATGATGACTGGGTTGGTTCCGGCCACGCGGGTGTTACCGCCGCGGCCCTGGGTGCTGTATGAACCTTGAAGTGAGAGCAGCGGCTTGAGCGAGTTCAAATTGCTGTCGATTTGCAGATCGTTCACCTCGATGTTGGTCCGAACCGTCTTCAGGTCGGGCCGCTTCTCATAGGCCAGCGCAACCATCTGTTCGCGGTCGAACGAAGCGTTGTCGATGCTGAGGCTGATGTTTTCGGTCAGCTCGATGGGCAGCGTTCGGACGTCGGGATCGAGATCGGCGCCGGTCTGGCGGCGGAGGACGTCTTCGGCCTGCTGCAGCTGATATTCGATCTGGGTCACATTCAATTTGGCCGAGGCGGCGTTTTGCTCGGGCTGGAAGATCTCGAGCGGGCTGGTGGCGCCGAGTTCAACTTCGCGCCTGGACCGTTCGAGCGAAGCTTCAGCGAGCTTAAGGGCTTCGCGCTGCACGCGCAGTCGCTCGCGCGCGCTGACGGTGTCCCAATAGCCGTTCTCGGAAGTGACCAGCAGGCGCTGAATCTGGTCATAGAAACCCTGCTCCTGCGAGGCGCGTTGAGACTTGGCGATGGTGATGGGCAACTTCGTGATGTAGCGGCCGCGGTTGCGCAGCAGGGGCTGGATGAAACCCATTTGCAGGGTCGGGGTGTAGCTGGGGTTGAAGGTCTGGAAGGTATCGTTGGTCGAGTTGCGGTTGATGTTCAACTGGCTGAACAGGCTGGTGCTGAACGGCGTCAACTGCTGGGTTCGGATCGAGAACGGCTGTGACAGGGATGAGACGACGTTGGCGCCCTGCAACTGGCTAGTGGCTGGCGTCTCGGCGCGGGTGGCCGCATAACTGGCCGTCACCGACGGGTCGAAGATCGCCGATGCGCGCTGGATGGCGTTCATCGGGGTTTCCAGCGTGAGGCGCTGTATGCCGATGTCGGTATTGTTGTTGACCACCAGATCAAGGTAGTCGCGGAGCGAAAGCCTCAGCTTTCCATCGACGACGAAATCCTTGAGCTTGATCGGCGGCCGGAGCGTGACCGACTTGTCCATGTGGCCGAAGTTCTTCTTCCAATAATTCGCCGAACCCAGCCAAGGCGCTGAATATCCATCCAGCGCGCTGTTCATCTTGCTGGTGACCTGTGCCGCCAGCGTCATGGAAAAAATGATGAGAACTGCAAGAACTCGCATTTGTAATCTCTGGCTCTACCCGATTTGAACTGGAATGACTTGTCGCTGATTCGCGGGCCTATTCATACCTGATGGCCTCGATCGGATCCAACTTGGCGGCCTGCACGGCCGGGTAAATCCCGAACAGCAGGCCGATGCCGACAGATACGCCGAAGGCCACCGCAATGGAGGCGAAGGTAACCACCGTCGACCACCCGGCTGCGGCCGCGATGATACGCGACAGCGTGAATCCGAAGGCGATCCCGGCGAGTCCGCCAATGATCGAAATCATGACCGCCTCGGTGAGGAACTGGCGAACAATGTCGGACTGCCTGGCGCCGATGGCGCGGCGGATGCCGATTTCGCGCGTTCTTTCGAGAACGGTCGCCAACATGATATTCATGATGCCGATGCCGCCGACGAGCAAGGAGATACCGGCGATACAGATCATGACGATCTTGAAGATGTCGGACGTCTTCTTCTTCTGCTCCAGCAGGCCCGCCGGAACGGTGACGGTATAGTCGCCTGCGTCCTTGTGAGTCGCCGTCAGAATGGCGTTGATGACGTTTGAGGTTTCTATCGAATCAGTCCCGCTCTGAACGCGGATGTAAATGCCGTCGATCTCATCCTTGAGGTACGAGTTGTTGTCCTCGAAGCGCCGCATCACGGTGTTGTAAGGAGCGACGATCAGATTATTGCGGGAGATGATCTCGACGCCTTCGACATCGGTGTCGGCGCCAGCCTGTTGGGCCATCACGCCGATGACCTGAAGCCAGACATCGTTCACCTTGACGAACTTGCCGACGCCCGGCTCGTAGCCGAGCAGGTTGACTTTCGCCGACTCGCCAAGGACGCAGACCGGCGCGGAGCGGTCGTCTTCCTCGGCCGTGAAGAAGCGGCCCTCGACAGTCCTCAGGCTCTGGATCTCCTCATAATTCGGCAGTACGCCGATGAGGACCGGGGGCTCGGTCGCAGCCTTTGGCAGCACCTTCATGGGCTTGAATCGTTTGCGCGGCGTCATCTGGTCGATGCCGGTGACGTTTTCCTTGATCGCCCGGTAGTCGCGCATCGTCATGCCCGGCGAAATCGCGCGGCGGGCCTGGAGTTCGTTGCGGTCAACAGCCTCCTTGGCCTCTATGATGATGTTGTTGACGCCAAGCAGGTCAATGTAGGAGAGCATCTCCTTCTCTACGCCGGCCGTGATGGCCAGCATGGCCACGACGGCGCCCACGCCGAAGATCATGCCCAGCATGGTGAGCATGGTCCGCAGTTTGTGGACCAGGAGGCTCGAGAGCCCCATGTAGATTTCGGGGATATAGGCTTGCAGAATATGGCTCATGACGACCTACCGGCCTCCCTTAGGCCCGCCGACGGGCATCATCTCGGAGGCGCTGCCGCCTTCCTTCTTTGCCCCGCTCTTCTTCGAGTCGCCGGGCTTGGCCTCTGGGTCCGACATGGAGATGACATCCCCGGCGTTGACGCCCTCGGCGACGATGGTGACCGATTCGCTCCGTTTTGCTATCTTGATCGGCCTGACCACAAAGCGGTTCTTCTCTCTCACATAGACCACCGGCTTGCCGTCCTTCTCAAACACGCTCTGGTTCGGCACGTAGAGGGCGTTCGGCACCTTCTCGACAATGATCTCAACGTCGGCCAGCAGGCCCGGCCGGAGCAGGATGTTGAGTTCACTATCCTCTTCCGGAGCCGGCGGCAGCTTGGCGTTGTCCAGATCTTTCTGCGAATACTGCGACCCTCCGCCCATTGCCATCATGCCCATATCCGGGCCGCCCCGGCGGGCCCCCCTGCCTTCACCTGACTGAGCGGCATCGCCGCCGCCAGGCCGCTGCATTCCAAAGCTGGGAGCGCCGGTCGCGGAGGCCTGCTTGGTGCTGGAATCGGACTTCTTGGACGAGTCGCCGGACTTGGCCGCGCCCGAGCCCGCCGTTTTGCGCAACTCGGCGAAGATCTTCTGGCGTTCTTCCTGACTCAGATCCTGCATGTTCCTGCCATTGAGCGCCTTCTGGAAAGCCGCACGCGTCTGCTGCTGCTGTTCCGGCGTCATGTCGTCACCGCCCACCCTCGTGCGTTGCCCGCCACCCTGGCTGCGCTGAGCGCCTTCCTGGCCGCCTTCCATTTGCTGAACCACCATCATGCCGCCCGCCGCGGACGGGTCGGCGCCGCCGACCCCGCCTGTCATGCCGGCAAACCCTCCCGGGATGCCGGCGAACATCGAGCTGGACGTGGTGACAATCGGCTTCTTGCGGTTCTCGTCGGCCGTGTGGAGAATTCGGGCGATCTCGGCTTCGTCCGCACCCAAAGAGTTCAGCAATTGCCGCATGTCTATCGAGAACAGGACATCGAATTTCTTGCCCGGGTCGGACGAGAAAATGTTGGCGCTCGCCGTTCCGCTCATCGACTTGATCTTGCCATTGAACACCTTGTCGGGCAGAGCGTCGAGCCGCAGCATGACGTCTTGGCCTTCAGTGAGATTGGCGCGGTCCATTTCGCCGATGCGGGCGATGATCTCCATCTCGGAAAGATCCATCACGTCGGCCACGGGGTTGCCTGGCGACACCTGATCGCCTTCTCGAATGTCGGGAATTGTGGTGCCGAACATGCCGCTGAACCCGCTACGATTCTGCTTGATCGCCACCAGCCCGGAAAGCGGCGCGAGCAGCTTGGTTTGCTGCAGGCGCATCTGCTCGCGCCTGATGTCGAGTAGATTGCGGTTGCGCTTCTCGCGCAACACCGCCAGTTCGGCCTGGGCCTGCTCACGGCGGCTCTTGATGTCGCTTTCGAGCTGCAGCAACTTGCGCTTGGCTTCTTCCAGGTTCAACTCGTTCTTTTTCCGGTCGATTGTGGCCAGCAACTCGTTGCGTTTGACTTCGAGTTCGGCCCGCCTCACCGAGTAGCGCGCGCGAAGCAACTCGACATCGTCCTGGTTGTTGCGGATGGCCAGGTCGGCTTGCGCCTTCTTGATCTGCTCGTCGACTTGTTCGAGTTCCAACTGCTCCTGTTCCAATCGTGCGATCAGTTCGGCATTGTCGAATTCCACCACCAGGTCCTTATCCCGGGCGAGCGAGCCGAGCGGCGCTAACCTGGTCACCTGCACGGTGCCGGACAGGTTCGGCGCGGTCAGAGTCGCGGAGCGGACCGGTCGTAACTCGCCGCGGGCGAAACTGCGCACCACCACATCGCCTCGGCGGACGCGTGTCGTCGGGGTCTGATCCTGCTTGCTGGGCAGGCTCTTGTAGAGCTTCCAGCCACCGTATCCCAGGCCCACGAGGCCCAGAATCATCACCAGTCGAAAAGCTGCCTTTTTCATTGTTTCTGATCCTGCTCGTTTCAGAACTTCTTCGAACGCTTGGCAACCTCAGCCGGGTTCTCAAGCGCCACGCGGTCGCCTTCCTTCAGGCCCGCGGTCACCACGATATCGTTCTCGTTGCGGCGGCCAACCTCGATCTCCCGAACCACGAAGTTCTGACCTCGCTGTACCCAGACCGTCGGCTTGCCGGCCTGCGAGAAGCTCGCCCTCAACGGGATCAATAGACTCGCCGGCTGGCGGTCGGTTATGATCTCGGCCGATGCGCTCATGCCCGGCCGCAGACGGGGGTCGAGATTCTTCAGGAGCGCTTGAGCCGGGAAGCTCTTCTCGGCGCTGCGGCCACGACCGAACTCAAGGGCCGCGATCGGGCTGACCCAGGTCAGCTCAGCTTCGAATTCCTTGTCGGGGATAGCATCCACCCGGATCTTGACCGGCTGTCCTAGCTTGATCTTGCCGCGGTCCACCTCGTCCAACTTCAGTTCGATCCGCATCTCTGAAAGGTCAGGGATTTCAGCGATCGCCGCACCCGTCCAGGCGTTGTCACCCTCCTTGAACGGCGGCGGAGTCGACCCCCATGAGCCCTGCGCGCGGAAGTTGGGAAGGAGGTTCACAATGCCGTCGGTAGGAGCCGTGACCACCATCTTGGACAGGTATGACTTGACGCGCGTCATGTCGCGCGCGGCCTTATCCTTGCGGGTCTGAAGGCGGTCCAGATCCGCCTGCTGAGTCACGTCGTGCGACTTGATCGTCGTCTTCACCTGCTGGAGAGAGCCCTCGGAGATGCCGACGTCGATGCGGTTCTTGGCGCCTTCGATCTCGGAGAGAATCTCGGCCTTCGATGCCTCCAGTTCGGCCCGCTGCACGTCGTATTGCGACGTCATCAGGTTCATCGAATCGCTCTCGTCCACGATCTTCTGGCTGGCCTTGGTCTGCACCACCTCGGAATCGATGGTCCGGATCAGAGTGTTGCGGTCCAGGTAGTAATTCTCCAGCATCGCCGTGTCGAATTCGATCACCGGCTGGCCCGCTCTGATCATCTTGCCGGACTCGGCCAGCTTCGTAATCTTCGGATTGGGAACCTGCGGAGCCGACAGAATCTTGGACCGCGTGCTGCGGATCTCGCCGCGGACTTTCACAGTGATGACGAAATCTGCCTTTCGAACCGCCACCACGGGGACCTCGACCGGCTTGTTCGCGTTATACCGGTACGCGGCGAACCCGCCTCCGGCAACGGCCAGGAGGATCACGGCCGTCATGATCGCCCGGCCCTTGCCCGAGCCGCTCTGGCCTAATTTCTGCTTCGGTTTCAAATCCTTAGACATCTTCTTCAGACTCCTGACCCCGATGACGGGTTCGCTGCTGTTTTCTTCGGCGCAACCTGGACCCGCGGAGGCTCCAACGCCACCGGCTCGCCGGCCTTCAGACCGTTCAATACGCGCGCTTTTATGAAATTCCTCAGACCCAACTCGACCGGGCGGCGTTCAAACCCAGTGGCCGTCCGAACGTATACGAACGGCTTGTCCCTGGCGCCGTCCTCGTAGAACACCGATTCCAACGGCACGATCACGCCTTCGTCCTCCCGGGAGATCACCACGTCAGCGCTCACGCTTAGATCAGGGATGATGCGCCCATCCATCTTTTCTATCTTTAGATAGACCGGGATCTCCTTCAAATAGCTATCCCTCGACCCCCCGCTGCGCGGAACTGCACCGATCGACACTACCCGGCCGGACAACTGCAAACCGGGATAGGCGTCAAAACTCAGGTGCGCTTTGGCTCCGACACGGATCAGTTCGCTATCGGTCTGGTTCACGGCAGCCGCCACCAGCATGGAACTGGGATCGACGATCTGCATGAACATCTGGCCTGGAAAGAGCTGGTCGCCCTGTTGGATCTGCCGGAATTCGCTGCCTGCCATAATCTTCTGCATGACAACCATGCCGGCCATCGGCGCCTTGACAAGCATCTTCTGGACGTTCGCCTCGGCTTGTTTGAGCTCGGTACGGGTCGTCTCAAGCTGGATCTGTGCCTGCCGTACCTCGGCCATTTCGCTCGCACGGCGAAGTGGTTCCTCGACAAGCAACTGCTTGAGCTGAGCTTCGGCTTCTTCAAGCTGAAGCTTCAGCCTCTCGGCCTGGATCTGTGAGAGGACCGGTGTCGTCTTCAGATCCAACTTCGCCTTGTCAACCACCGCTCGCGCCTGCTTCAGAGCGAACTGGTTCTGCGACCTGGAAACCTCCAGTTGGACCTCCAACGACTTCAGCCCGCGTTCGGACTGCTCGAGGTCCGACTTTTGGTCGTCTAGACGGATGGTCTGATACTGGGTGTCGAATTCGGCAACCAATTCACCCTTGGACACGACCTTGCCCGGCTGGATGACCTTCTGCAGAACCTGCATGAAGTCGCTCGCCCCGCCAGACAT
>CAZLDN010000104.1:0-18089 GCA_964558355.1 uncultured Candidatus Solibacter sp. | reverse complement strand
TAGCACACTGAATAGTCTTTTCACGGATTTTTCCTAACCTCCCCAAGCGTGGATGTCCGGTGAACCGGACTACCAAGTATTTAATCACCCAGGTTGAGGAAGGTCAAGGGTTTTCATCCATTCGAACCTCTCGCAGGACGGGAGCATTCGGGCGTCAGAGCACATCGAGGCCGCTGCCGCGGGGACGATTCCGTCCTGCCGGGACCGGTCCGCACCCCGGCGGTGGCCCGCTGTGATATAACGGTCGCTTATTCGTCGTTCCTCACAGGAGCCTACCCGGAATGAAACAACGCTTCTATGGCTGGTGGATTGTTGCCACGTGCTTTCTCACGTTCGGCATCTCGACCGGCTTCCCGTACTACAATATCGCCTTCTTCTTCGACTACTTCCGCGACGACCACGGCTGGCCCATCAGTTTTGTGACGCTGGGCGCGCCGGTCGCGGTGTTGCTGACCATTTGGGCGGGACCGTTCATCGTGCCGCGCGTCAGCCCGCGGTTGCTGATCATCGTCGGCACGGGCATGACGTTTCTCAGCTTCCAGTGGTTCGCGCACCTAAGCGGGGCACAGTGGGAATACTACGCGGCATGGTGTCTCTACATGTGCGGCTACTTCCTTGCGGGGCCGATCCCGCACCAGATCATCATTTCGAACTGGTTCAAGGTGAAGCGTGGCCGGGCGATGGGCATCACCTATGTCGGCGTGGCGATCGTGGGTTCTATTGGCAATAAACTCGGACCGTACTTGAGTTCGAAGATGCCCTACACCGAAGCCCTCCATTACATGAGCTTCCTGCTGCTGCTTGCGTGGCCTCTGGCATTCTTCCTGCTGAAGGACAAGCCCTCGGAGATGGGCCAGCACCCGGATGGCAAGGCGCCTGAACCCGAAGCGGTGGAGGCGGTGGCGGAGAAGGTCGAGGCCAAGCCCTCACTGGCGGCCTCCGCGGTCTCCACCGGCGGGCAGTCCTTCGCCCAACTCATCCGCCAGATGCCTTTCTGGCTGCTCTTGGCCGGCAGCGCCGCCTCGATCGGCTCGATCGCGGCGGTCAACTTCCACATGAAATTCGTCTTTGAATACCAGGGCTTCACCGACCAGGATGCGCGCAATGCCATTTGGGGCACAGCCTCGTTCTGGGTGCTGTGGGCGAGCATCGCCGGACGTTTGTTGGCCGGGTACCTGGCGGACAAGTTCCCGCGCAAGTACGTGATGCTGGCAACTTACCTGATCGTCGCCTTCGCGATCCCATCTCTGTTCCTCGTGCGCCCCGAGAGCGAGGGCTATGTCTACCTCTTCGCGCTGGTCTTCGGTTTCGCCATGGGCGCCGACTACATGCTGATTCCGCTGATGGCCGCCGACCAGTTCGGACTGAATTCGCTCGCCCGCGCCATGTCGGCGATTCTGCCGACCGACACCATCGCGCAGTTCTGGTTCCCGAACTTCGTGGCCCGGTTGCGTGACCTGTTCTTTGCCGGCGACTATCACTCCGCGATGCTCGCCGTCTTCGTCACGGCCTTCATCGGCGCACTGGCCATTGCCGGCCTGCCGAAGAAAGCCAAGATCCCGAAGACCTGAAACACGCAGGGTTGGGATAATGGGAGCGCCATGATTGTCGCCGACCTCAAGGAGATCGCGGGCAGGACCTATCCTGCCCGCCGCCGCACCCAGAATCTAGTGGGGGGCATGTCGCCCATCCAGTGCAAGAACTTCGCCATCGGCAACGTCACCCTGGAGCCGAACGGCGGCCAGGTGCCGTGGCACAACCAGGAGCAGGAAGAGGTCTACATCATCATCGAAGGCACGTGCGAGATGTGCCTGGGCGAAGAGCGGCGGATCCTGACGTCGGGACAGGCGGCGTACATCACGCCCGGAGTCTTTCATCAGTTGACCAATGTCGGCGAGACGCCGGCGCGGATGATGTACTGCTATGGCCCGGCCGGCGACGTCGCCCACTGGCGCCAGGAGCTCGACGGCACGCTGCCCAAGGCGGGCGTCGAGGCGCCGCCATTGCCCGAAGGCGCACAGCCGCAATGCACAAAGAAGCCCGAGGAGTAGCCGCATGAACGAAGCGACTGTCCACAAGGTTGGCGTCATCATGAACGGCGTCACTGGACGCATGGGGACCAACCAGCACCTGATGCGGTCGATCGCCGCAATCCGCCAACAGGGTGGCGTGCGGGTGAGTCCGACCGAGTTCATTCTGCCTGAACCCCTGTTGGTCGGACGCAATCCCGTAAAACTGTCCGCCCTTTCCGCCCAGGCGGGCGGCGTGCCATATACGACGGATCTTGACCAGGCGCTGGCCGATCCACGGTACTCGATCTACTTCGACGCGCAGACCACCGATCGCCGCGTCCCGGACGTCTCCAAGGCGATCCAGGCGGGCAAGCATGTCTACTGCGAGAAGCCGACGTCGAATTCGCTCGCAGACGCGCTCGGGCTCTACAAACAGGCCGAGGCGGCCGGCGTCAAGCACGGCGTGGTCCAGGACAAGCTCTGGCTGCCAGGCATGCTCAAACTGAAGCTTCTGAAGGATACGGGCTTTTTCGGCGAGATTATTTCGGTCCGGGGAGAGTTCGGCTACTGGGTCTTCGAGGGCGACACCGTGACGGCGCAACGTCCCAGTTGGAATTACCGCAAGGAGGACGGCGGCGGCATCATCATCGACATGCTCTGCCACTGGCGGTACGTTCTCGACAACTTGTTCGGCAACGTCCAGGCCGTCTCCTGCCTTGGCGCGACTCACATCAAGCGGCGCTGGGACGAGTCAGGCCAGCCCTATGCCTGCACCGCGGATGACTCCGCCTATGCCACGTTTCAGCTTGAAGGCGGCGTCATCGCCCACTTCAATTCATCCTGGTGCGTGCGAGTCCGCCGCGACGACCTGCTCACCGTCCAGGTGGATGGCACGCGCGGCTCCGCGGTCGCCGGACTGCGGCATTGCTGGATTCAACCGTATGGCGGCACGCCGCGGCCCGTCTGGAACCCGGATGTCGACAGCCCGCTGGTCTTCAACGACGGCTGGCAGAAGATGCCGCATCAGGAGAACTACGACAACGCATTCAAGCGCCAGTGGGAGATGTTCCTGCTCCATGTCGTGAAGGACACGCCGTTCCAGTGGTCGTTGCTGGAAGGAGCCAAGGGCGTGCAACTGGCCGAGTTGGGGATCCAGTCCTGGGAGAAGCGGTCCTGGGTGGACGTTCCCTCTCTGGAAGCCTAAGAGGGTAAGGGGGGCGATCAGGAATCGCGCAAGGCCTCTGAAGGTTCGACCTTGGAGGCACGTAGGGCAGGCACGAGGATGGCGGCCGCCGAAACCAGCGCCAGCACCCCGGCCACGACGGCGAATGTCTTCCCGTCCAGTGGTTTCACGCCGTAGAGCATGGTCTCCATCGCGCGCGTGGCCAGAGGGGAGCAAGCAAGGCCGATCGCCATTCCGATCAGAGTGAGGATCATTCCGTCGCGGAAGACGAGCCGGATGATGTCGGTGCGAGTCGCGCCCAACGCCGACCTGACGCCGAATTCGCGCGTCCTTTGGGTGACGGAGATCGACACCACCCCGTAAAGGCCGACCGCCGACAGCGCCAGCGCAAGCACGGCGAAAACGCTGAGCAGGGTCATGGCCAGCCGTTTCTGCGCCAGGTTGGTCTCCAGCAGCACGGACAGTGGCTGGAGTTTGTCGACAGGCGTCTCGTGGTCTACCTCATTGAAGACCTGCCGGACGGCATTCGCCATTGCAGCGGATTCGTTAGTGGAACGCACGGCCACCGCCAGGAACGGCCAGGGCAGTTGGGCGTGAGGCTGGTAGATGGCCACGCGCGGCGGTTCGTCCAACTGCAGATGCTTAACGTCGGCCGCCACACCCACTACTTCCGCGCGCAGTTCGTGGTTTGAGACCTTCATGCGCACATACTGCCCTACCGCGCCGCGGCCATTGAACCAGGTTCGCTCCATCGCCTGGCTGATCAGGATCACTGGCGGCGCATTTAGGTCGTCCCTCTCCGTGAAATGCCTCCCCTTCACCAGCGGGATGCCGAGGGCGTCGAGGTATCCCGGCGAGATGGCGTTGTAGGTTGCGCTGAGTTTCTGGTTGTCCAGGTCGGGCCGGCCTTCTATCGCGAACTGCGCGATCCAGTTCACCTGCATGAACGGCAGAGCCGTGGTCACGCCGGCGGCGGTTACGCCCGGTAGAGCTTGAAGTCTCGCCATGGCGTTGCGGACATAGGTGGCGCGGAGTTCGGGCGTCGAGTACCTGGCATCGGGCAGGGTCGCGCGGCAAGTGGTGACGCCAGACGCGTCGAAACCGGGATTGATCTCCGTCAGACCGGCGATGGTCCTGACGAGCAGCCCCGCCGCCACCAGAAGAATCGCCGAAAGAGCGACCTCGGAGATGACGAGAATCGACCGCGCGGTCGCCCGCCCCGCGCCGGCGGTACCGCCACGGGTCTCCTCGCGCAGGCAGCCGGCAAGATTCAGGCGGACTGTCCGCCAGGCAGGCAGACATCCGAAGACCACGCCTGCGCAGAGGGCCAGCAGCAGGGCGAAGAGCAGAGCTGGAGTGTCGAATTTGGCCGTCTCCAAACGCGGAAGAGAGAGCAGGCTCCAGTCCTTAATCAGCCCGAAGGCCCACCAGCCCACTAGCGCGCCGATCGCGCCGCCAAGCAGCGATAGCAGGACGCTCTCGGTCAGTAGTTGCCGGAAGACGCGCCCAGGGTGTGCGCCGAGGGCGGATCGGACGGCGATCTCCTTGCGGCGGGAGCCTAACCGGACCAGGAGCAGGTTCACCAGGTTGAAGCAGGCAATCAGAAACAGCAGGCCAACCGCGGCGAACAGGACCAGCAGCGGTTGCGTGAACGGTCCGGTCAACTCTTCGTGGGCGGGCTTAAGGAACACTGTCCAGCCCGCATCAGTCTCGGGGTGCTCCTGCCCCAATGCCTTGCAGAGCGCATCCAGTTCGGCCTGGGCCTGCTCAGGCGTGGTCGAAGGCGACAGCCGTCCCATCACGCTGAGGTACCTGGCTTCGCGCGTGGCCAGTTCCTGTGGGGAGAACGCGGCCGGGATGTACATGTCTGGCGAGCGTGGTTCACCCGGCGCCTCGGCTACTACACCGACGATCTCGTGCGGTTCGTTGTCGAGTACCATGCGCTTTCCCACCAGATCCCGCACCGCGCCCATGCGCGTTCGCCAGAACGTCTCCGACAGCACCACGACCTGCCCGTTCCCGAAGACACCCTCTTCCTTCACGAAGCCCCGGCCCAGAAAAGGACGCTTGCCGAGCATCTCCAAGTAGTTTGCCGTCACCAGCCTCGTCATCACCCGAAGCGGAGGGCCGTCGCCGGTCCAGCTTGCGCCATAATTGCGGAACGCGGAGAGGTGCGAAAAGGATTTCGATCTGGAGGCAAAATCCTGATACTCCGGCGCGGAAAAACTCGCCTGTGGCGTCTGCCGTTCAGGACTTCTTTTCCAGACATAGTGAAGCCTGGCTGCGTCCGGGTAGGGCAAGGGCTGAAAGAGGACGCTGTTCACCAGACTGAAAATCGCGGCGTTGGCCCCAATGCCGACAGCCAGCACGGCCACGGCCGAGAGCGTGAACACCGGCTGACGGATCATCAGCCGGATGGCAACCTGAATATCCCTGAAAAGCACTTCTAAATATCCGGAATCCACATCCTATCCCCAATACCCTGAAAAGAGCAACAAACGTAAACGGATACTTGCGCGACTCAGAGTGGGAGGACGAGCGCCGCCTGGCACCCGGTTGCGTCCGGACGGTTGGCCAGCAGAAGCGAACCGCCATGCGCTTCCGCGATCTGGCGCGACAACACCAGGCCAATGCCCGAGCCGCCCGGCTTGGTGGTGAAGAACGGAACGAAGAGGTTGTTGGTATTGGCCAAGCCAGGACCCGAGTCCGTCACTGTGAGAATCACCTTGCCCGCCTCCACCCGCCATCCGGCCTCCACCGTCCCGGCGGCGCTGTGCACGGCGTCCACCGCGTTGTGGATGAGGTTGATGAGCACCTGTTCCATCTGGTCGGCATCCGCGCGGATCGCAACCGCGGGACCGGGCAGGACGGTGATGCTCATCCTGTGTTCCATCGCCGTCGCACGCCGCACCACCGTCTCAACATCCACCTCAGCCAAACGCGGACGCGGCAGCTTTGCCAGTCGCGAGTAGGCGCCGATGAACCGGCCGAGCGCGTCCGACCGTGATTCGATAATCGCCAGGCCCGCCAACATGTCGGCGCGTTCATCGGCAGACGGCTCAGGCCGGCCGGCGAGGCGGCGCAGGCTACCGGCGAGGGACTTGATCGGCGTGAGCGAGTTGTTCAGCTCATGCCCCAACACGCGGACGAGCCTCTGCCACGCCTGCAACTCCTCTTCCCGCAGGGCTTGAGTGAGGTCAGAGAGGACGAGCAGCGTGTGGGGGAGTCCGCTTTCCCGGAACAACCCGCGCCGCACGCCCCAACGGCCGGATGCGCCAGGGAACGAGTGCGCCACCGTGCGTCTGACTTCGCCCTGTAGAAGTTCGGCCAGTCCCAACTCGCCGGCGTCCCGGCCGAGCAGGTCCTTTGCGTCGCGCGCCAACAGCCTGGTTCCCGCGCGGTTCACCAGTTTCAGCTTGCCGCTTCCATCGAAGGTAAACAGCGCCACGTCAATCTCTTCCATCACCTTCATGAGAAGCGCGGTCGCCTCCACGGCCCCAAGGCGCTGGTTTCGCAGCGTCGCAGCCATGGCGTTGACCTGGATCATCACTTCACCCAATGCGCTGCCCTCGCCCGCGCCGCGCCCGCGGATCGAGAAGTCGCCCTCGCGCATCGCTTCGAGCAGGTTCGATAGCGTTCTGAGCGGCGATACGACCTTCTCGCGCGCCGACCATGCCATCGCCCACCAGAAACCGAAAACCACCGTCCCGATCGTCCATTGAACTTTTGCTTCGTATCCGCCGGCCGCCAGGACGTAGATACAGAACAACATGGCCGGCGCGCCGGCCATCAGGCAGTAGATCCACACCCGGTTTTCGTGCGCCTTCGCCCAACGCGACGCTGACCGGATGAACTTCATATCTGATAGCGTTGCAGGCGGCGGTAGAGAGCGCTCCTGCTCAACCCCAAGGCCGCCGCCGCGTGGCTGACGTTGCCGTCGTTGCGGGTCAGGGCTTTCCTGATGAGGAACTCCTCGACCTCTTCAATGCTCATCTCTTCCAGCCGTCCCGGCGCGGACGCGGGCGCCCGCAGCGCAAGATCCGCAGGTTGAATCGAAGCTGTCTGGGCCATCAGCACGGCCCGTTCAACGACGTGCATGAGTTCGCGCACGTTGCCCGGCCAGGCATGTTCGATTAAAGCCCGCAGTGCGGCCGGCTCGAAGCCGCGGAGTTCCTTGCGGTAGCGTTTGGCCATCGCGGCCAGGTGCATACTGGCCAGGAGGGGAATGTCCTCCTTGCGCTCCCGGAGCGGCGGCAGGTGGATTTCGACCGTGTTCAGGCGGTAGAGCAGGTCCTGGCGGAAACGGTTCCCGGCCGATTCGGCGTGCAGATTCGCGTTTGTCGCCGACAGAACTCTCACATCGGCCCGCCGCGTCTTCGACGACCCCACACGCTCCATCTCGCCGGTTTCCAGCACGCGCAACAGTTTGGCCTGTAATGCGAAGGGCAAGTTCGCGATCTCGTCCAGAAAGATCGTCCCGCCCTCGGCCAGTTCGAATCGCCCTACGCGGTCGGTTTTCGCGTCGGTGAACGCGCCCTTCACATGTCCGAAGAGCTCGCTTTCGAAAACGCCCTCGGCAAGCCCGCCCATGTTCACGGTCACCATCGACTGAGAGGACCTGGCCGAGATGGCATGGAGCGTCCGTGCGATTACCTCCTTGCCTGTCCCTGGTTCACCGGTGATGAGTACGTTGGCGTCCGACGGACCGATCCGTTCGATCATCGCCAGGACAGGCTGCATCGCGGCGGACTGTGCGATCATGGCGGGCCGCTTGTCGCCGGACATGATGCGGTTTTGCGCTTCCAGGCGCGCGCCCCTGCGCAACGCCTGGGCCAGGCTGGCCTGCGTCCGCACGGTCGCCAGAAGGCGGGCGTTGTCCCAGGGCTTTTGAACGAAGTCCTTGGCGCCGCGGCGCATCGCTTCCACGGCGAGGTCGACCGTGCCCCAGGCCGTCATCACGACGATGGGCAACACTGGGTCCGCCGCCAAGGCCCGGGCGAGCAGGTCGAGCCCTTCTTCACCGGAGGTCGTATCGCGCGTGTAGTTGAGGTCGATCAGCAGGACATCGTATTCCCGCTTGTCGAGCGCCGACAGCACAGCGGCAGGGGAGTCCGCCTGATCGACGGAAAAGCCTTCGGTTTTGAGCAGCAACCGAAGCGCCGTGAGGATGTCCTCCTGGTCGTCGGCGATCAGGATCCTGGCTTGTTTGGCGTCCATCATTTGTCAGCCTTGAGGGGGCAGCCTTCAGCCCGAAGTGCCATTCTTGCACTTCGCCGCCTCGGATAGGAATCTCAGGTGGAGGTAGGGGCTCTGATTGCGATGGAGTCAGGATCACCCGCGGATGGCCAGCATTACTTTTGCCCGGCTCTGGCGCCGTTCGAGTTTCCTACGCAGGACGTCCGTCTTGCCGTCGATCCGCTCGATGAGGCGCTCGCGCTTCCGGTCGAACTCTCTGATCCAGGCGTCCGGAAACTCCTGGCCGCTCATCGGCGCGCCAGCCGCCACCATGAGCAGATGCTCCGGGTCAGGCGCTATGCGAGCATCGGCCCAACCCATCGTCAACAGTCCCAGCGTGAGTACGACGAGCGCCACCACATCGGGTTCCGGACCAGGCCTCATGGCATCACCCCATTGTTCTCCTCGACGATGCGGCCATCGAACATGTGGATGGTCCTGTCCGCCAATTCGGCGTAGCGCGGATCGTGCGTCACCATGCAGATCGTCGCGCCGGCCTTGTGCAGTTCGCTGAGGAGCGACATGACGGCTTCGCCGTTGGCCGAATCAAGGTTTCCTGTCGGCTCGTCGGCCAGCAGGATCGACGGACTGCCCACCAGCGCCCTGGCCACGGCGACCCTCTGCTGTTGGCCGCCCGACAACTGAGCCGGATAGTGCTTCACGCGGTGGGACATCCCCACCCGCTCCAGGGCGTCATGCACCCTCTTCTTGCGCTCGCCAGACCCCATCCCGCGGTAGGTCAGCGGCAGTTCGACGTTTTCATAGACCGTCAGGTCGCCGATCAGGTTGAACGCCTGGAAGATGAAGCCGATCTCGCGGTTGCGGATTCGAGCGCGCTCGGCCAGTTTCAGGCCATGAACGGGCTCCCCGTTCAGGGTGTAATTGCCCCCGGACGGCGAATCGAGCAGCCCAAGAATCGCGAGCAACGTGGACTTGCCGCAGCCCGACGGGCCGGCGATGGACACATACTCGCCCTTCCGAATCCCCAGATGGATCCCAGAGAGGGCATGAGTTTCTACATCCTCGGTGACAAAGACTTTCGTCACGCCATCCAATGTAATCAGGGCCTGGTCATTCATCTACTTCATTCCCTTTCCTGGGCTCGCCATCAATTCAGGCGCAAACGATCGTGGCTGTCCCACGCCGACATGTCTGATAGGACGACCTTGTCTCCGAGCTTCAATCCGTCAAGAATCTCCACGGTTTGGACGCTCACCCGGCCGATCCTCACCTGGACCCGCGTCACCTCTTTCTCGTCCGGCGAGAGCCGAAACAGGCTGATGATACTGTTGGGCTGTCCCGCCACAGGGCGCTGGACGTACAGGACATCCTTCAGGCGTTCCAGTTCGATGACGCCTTCGACGCTGAGGTCGGGTCTGGCGCCGGCCGGCAACGCGCCCTCGAGTGCAATATCCACGGTGACGTTGCCGTTGAGCGCGGCCGGGTCGATCCGGGCCACACGGCCCTGGATGACTCCGTTATGGGTGTCCACCTCGGCCGGTTGTCCCAGCGCGACATCCTTGGCCTGGGTTTCAGGGATCCGGATCTCCGCCTTGAGTTTGGACGGTTGAGCGACTTTGGCCAGAATCGTCCCAGGTGTCACACGCTGACCTACCTCGACCGGCATCTGCTGCAAGACGCCGTCCGTGCCCGCCCTGACGGTGAGTTCGGTCACTTGCTTGCGCTTCAGGTCATACGCCGCGCGGGTCTTTTCAATCTGCACCTGCTGGGAATCCAACTGCGCCTGCGCCGACAACGCGCTGATTTCGAGCCTCTTGACATCGATGTCGTAGCGCTTGGACAACTCGTCAGCGGTCGCCTTGCTCAATCTGACGGTGAGATCCGGCGTCAACCCCTCCTTCAGCAGGGCGGCGTCACGCTCCCACTTCAGCTTGGCTTGCACGAATTCGCTCTCGACCCTCGCCACCGAGGCGCGCAGGTCGAGGCGTGACGTCTCGAGTTTGACTTTCAGGTCGGCCAGGTTGGCCTCCGCAGCCTTGATTTGCCACATCAGGTCCTCGGCGGAGAGAACGAGGTCGGGGTTGTCCAGGACGACAACCACGGTCTGCGGCGTTACACGCGCGCCCGGACGGATTGCCACGCGCGCCACGCGCCCTTCAGTTGCCGCCGGAATCCAGAGGATCTCCTCGGGTACCAGCGTGCCGAGACCCCTGACCTGCCGGATCATCGAACCGCGTTTCACCGTGTCAGACCACAGTGTTGATTTCTCGACCGACGGCGCCGCCGGCTTCAACTTCGACAAGCCCCAAGTGATAAGCGGGATCGCCGACAGCACGATCACGCCAATGATCGTGCGCCGGATGATCCGCTTCTTTCGGGCTCCTTCTCTGGGAACGTCCATGCAATTAGTCCGATCTGAAAAGGGCAATCGCCGATCCAAAGTGGATGGCGTCTGCATCTAACTGATTGTAAATGACGTAGACCGACTGTCAAGTTGACCAAACGAACCTGGGTGTTCGATTATGGGACGAGCTGTGACCGGAATCGGCAGGGGCGGCAGTCAGAAGAGCTGTTCTTCAAACGGCGGCTCACCCTGCGGCCCCAGCGCCCCTTTGTGGCTGAACAAAGGCTCGATGTCCTCAGCCGGAAGCGGGCAGCCGAACAGGAAACCCTGCATCCGATCGCATCGCGCAGCCCGGACCATCTTCATTTCAAGCGGCGTCTCGACGCCCTCCGCCACCACCTTCAACCCGCGCTGGTGGGCGAGCACGGTGATGGTATGAACCAGGGGCAGGCTGCCGCCATGCTTGGCGATCTCGCCTGTGAATGACCGGTCCACCTTCACCGTGCTGACAGGCAGACGGTGAAGGTAAGTCAACGGCGAGTAGCCAACCCCGAAGTCGTCAATCGCGAATGAGATGCCGTGGCGGCACAAGGTGCGCATCCGTTCGGCCGACTCCTCGATGTCGCGCAGAACGGCATTCTCGGTGATCTCGAACTCGAGGCTGGCGCCCGCGACTCCGGTTTCCTCGAGGATGGACAGGACCTGCCCCACGAATTCGGGGCTCGCAAATTGCATCGGAGAGACGTTCACAGCGACCTTCGGGCAGTGGAACCCGGACTGATGCCAGAGGGCGATCTGCATGCAAGTGTGGCGCAAAACCCACTCGCCCAATTCGGCGATCAGACCCGACTCCTCCGCGAGACGGATGAAGACGTCGGCCTCGACCAAGCCCAACCGCGGGTGTTTCCAGGCAACGAGGACCTCGAAGCCGTCAAGCATGCAGGCGCGGTCCACCTGAGGCTGGAATCTGAGAAGGAGTTCGGACCGCCGGACTGCCTGCCGCAAATCCTGGATCAGTTCGTAGCGCGAATCGCCATTGGGCGCGTCGCATGAAGTGGTCTGATGCAGCGTATTGCCGCCGCTTGTCCGCGCCCGGGCGGCCGCGGCGGCGGCCGATTGCAGGACAGCGTGGGCATCGGTTTGCGCCGGTTTGACGACATGAAACCCGATGCTGGGGGTCAGATAGACCGGCTGTGAATCGATTCCAATCGGCTGCCGCAAATCATGGAGGAGACCGGAGACATGTTCAAACGCCGATTCGGGCGATGTGAGCGACGTTACATAAGCAAATTCGTCGCCGCCCATGCGTGCAACCAAAGGGATAAGCGAGGTCTTATGCGCCTGCGGGCGGGATGGGATTCGCGCTGCGCATTCCTGCAACGCAAGGTCGCCGGCGGCAAACCCAAGCCAGCGGTTCAAGTGGCGAAAGCGGTCCAACCTGATGTAGCAGACGCAGAGCGACGCCTGACCCGGTTGAGTGGATTCCGCGAGCGCCTGAGTCAGAAGACGCTCAAATTCCGATCCCGTTGCCAGCCCGGTCAACGCGTCCTGGGAGAGCAAACCCCCCCTCAGAACCATTCGAGGCTGTGATGCCGCCATGCCTGCATTCTCTCCTAAAATGGGGGTAACTTGAAACTCTAAATGACAGCGGGATGGACCAGGCGATTTAGCTAAATAGTACTGGGCCTTACAGTGAAGGCCGGCGGCGGTACCAGTCCGTTCGCTTCTGGTACTCGACCCCTAATGAGAGAATCGTGTTCTCGGTGAAGGGCCGGGACACCAGCGAGAATGCGACCGGCAATCCATTGGCGAAGCCACAGGGAACGGTCAGCGCCGGCAGGCCAGCGAGGTTGCCGGCCGGGATCATGTTCCGCAGACCGCCTGCCTGACGCGCGCCCACGGCGCCTGACGGGCGGTCCAGGGGTTCGTCGATCGGGGGCGCAACGGAGTAGCGCGCCGGCGAAAAGAACACGTCCACTGTCCTGAAAAGCTTCGCGAAATCGCTCCGGATGAGGGAACGGATTCGGCATGCCCGCAGGTAGTCCGCCGCCGAGAGGGAGGCGGCCGCCGTGAGTCCAGCCGCCTGACGGACGTCTTTCAACTGCTGGACTCGGCCGTCCTCGATCAGGTCCTCGAAGATGGAGGCCGCCTCGGCCCCAATGATCGTCGACACGGTGGCGGAATAGGGGTAGTCGGGAAGGGACGTCTCCACGAGTTTCACGCCCAAGCCTCGAATCTGTTCCAGCGCCTCGGCGAGCACGGGCCGTAGCGCCGGTTCGGCAAACTCCTCGAAATCCGCCTTCGAGTAGCCGACGCGAAGGTCCTGAGGGCGCGGCGCGAATTGAGGGAAGAAGCGGAATGACTTCTTGGCCGATCCCGAGTCCTCCAGGTCACCACCGGCAATCGCTTCGAGAACGCGGCCGCAATCCTCGGCCGTGCGGGCGATCGGACCAATCTTGTCGAGGGTCCAGGAAAGGGCCATGGCTCCAGCGCGGCTCACGAGGCCGTAGGTCGGGCGGAGCCCCGTCACACCGCAGAAGGCGCAGGGGGTGATGATGGACCCTGAAGTCTCAGAGCCCAAGGCGAAGGGAACCAGACCGGCAGCGACGGCCGCGGCCGAGCCACTGGAAGATCCGCCTGCCCAGCGGTTCAAGTTCCACGGATTCCGGCACGGCCCGCTCACCGACGCGGCGGCATACCTATATCCTCCGCCTCCGGCGAGTTCGATCATGGACAACTTGGCGGCGAGTACCGCGCCGGTCCGTTGCAGTTTTTTGATGACCGTTGCCGATTCCTTGAACACCTGCCCCGCGAATTGAGGCGCGCCCCACTCGGTGCGCCGCCCGGCAACGGCAAAGAGGTCCTTCGCGCCATACGGAATTCCTTGTAGAAGGCCTTTGAACCGCCCGCGCTTCAGCAACTTATCCACATCGCGGGCCTGGTCGAGAGAGTCCTTTTCCAGCATCAGCGCGACGGCGTTCAGACGCGGCCCGATTGTCTCCAGCCGTTCGAGATAGGCCCGAGTGAGATCGCGTGCGGTAATGTCACGGGCCCGCAAGCGGGCATTCCACTCAGTCAGAGTTTGGAAGTAGGACTCTTCGGACAAGCCTGGCATCGGATTAGGGCTCGAATCGGAATGACGGTTCGACCTCTCGGGCCAATACTACACTTTTGAGACGCTTGCGATTGTTGGCATATGACTCGCGAGCCTCATCGAGAGGACTCTTCGGCTGCTCCTGAATCGTCCGGGCTGCAACCGGGCCAGCAACCAGCAGAGTCCCAAGCCCCCGGCGGGTCAATGTGGAGTTGGGCGTGAGTTTCATTCGCATTCTCCGCGCAGATTGCTGGTGTGGGAAGCCAGAGCTTCCACCGCCGCCCGCTCCATGGCCTGGCGGGGCGCTGGAACGCCGGTGAACAGTTGGAACTGCTCGCTGGCCTGCTCGACAAACATCTCAATGCCGTGAACGACCTCACAGCCCTGCTGTCTTGCGCGGCGGAGCAGCAGCGTGTCGTGCGGGTTGTAGACAAGATCGAAGACGACATCGGCGGGGATTTTACCCTCGAAGTAACACCTTTCGGTTTCCGGCCACATCCCGACTGGCGTGGCATGAACAAGGACATCGTAATGCGACTCGGATACATGCTCGGCCGGCACCGCGACGCCGCCGCAGACCTTAGCCAAGGCGCGAACCCGGTCGGGATTTCGGCCGGTGACAAAAACTCTCGCGCCGGCGTCGGCCAGGGCGAAGACGGCCGAACGGGCGGCGCCTCCGTTGCCGGCGACAAGGACGGATGCCTTCCCGAGTTTGAGACGCTTCTCCAAGGGAACCCTCACCCCGTTGGCGTCCGTGTTGGCGCCTCGCCACTTGCCCGCCTTCTTCCAGACCGTATTGACTGCGCCGATACGCTTGGCCAGGGAATCGACCGCATCGAGGTAGCGGATGACCCGCTGTTTGTGCGGGATGGTCACACTAAAACCGTGGATCGGCAGCTTGTCAGCGAGCAGGAAGAAGTCCTTCAACTGCAAAGGCGCGACGAGGAAGGGCAGATAGACGGCGTCGATGCGGCGCGACTGGAGCGCGCGGTTATGCACCGCAGGCGAGATCGAGTGCTGCACCGGGTCGGCAATCACTCCGAAGATATTGGTGTTTCTGGTGAGTTTTTCGCTACGGTAGAGCTGTCGCAAACTCCTGGCGCAGACCTGCCCGGCCGCGGTGCCTTCAGCCATCGACGGGGCCGCATAGGTGTAAAGGCCGCCGCCAGCCAAGGAAAGAACGCGCGAAGGGAAGCCTATTTCACTCATGGCCAACAGGATCAGCGGCGTCTTCGGAGCGCTCTTGGCCAACGCAAGCAGTCTCAAGGTATCGGACGGCTTGCGGGCGGTTGTGACGATCTTGTATGCGTCAGCCGGCACCTTCAGCATCCGCCGCAGGACGGGCTCCATGGCCGGCGTTCCTTCGTAGTTGTGATACGAGACCACCAGCGTGGCATGAGCCGCCAGATCCCTCACGCCCTGCGATGCGAGTTCGGCGCTCTCGATCTCGACGTCAACCGCCTTGGCCCCGCGAGCGATCGCCTCGGAGAGAACGGCAAGTTGTTGCTCGATGCTGCCGTTGAAACGGCCGTGGTTCTGGTGGCGGCGGCAAGTAGCCAGGATCGAGCATTCCGGGTACTCTTTGAGAAAGCCGGCGATGAGAGCCGTCCCCTGGGCCGGCCGAGGCAGGTAGTCCAGCCTGAATTCCAGGAACCGTTCTCCGCAAGAGGCCTCGTGACGCGCCAACTCGAGCAGGCGGCTCGGGTCGGCCTGCCCTAGGGCGATACAGATCTTCGGCAGGTTCTTACGTAACAGCATCAGGGTGGTTCGGGATTCTCAGAGCATATCACGCAGACGAGTTCCCGCCGGATGCCGCCATTGTATCCAGGCGCGCCTTCCAGCAGGCGAGCAGTTCACGCGGCGCCGCACAGCGGATCCGTGCACATCCCAGGCCGTGCCGCGACAACGCCTGATCCAGGCCATCGGCGCAGCCGGAGAGGCCGCACACCTCTTTTGACACTCTCTTCAGTAAGGCCAGGTCGGCATCGGAACCTGCCTCGGGCGAAGGGAACGCCTCGGCGACAACCATGTCTGCCTCGACCCGCTTGGCAATCTTGCAGGCAATCACTTTCAGGTCCCCGGCCAGCTTCGAAGCCTCGAAGACAACCTTGAGAATTGCGCCGTGCTCGTGGCAGGACTGTGATATCTGGAGCAGTTCCGACTCTATGTATTGGAACTGCCTGGAGGCGAGCTTGCCCAGATTGAGGACGAACTCGATTTCCTTTACGCCGCGGCGCAGCAGGTCGCGCGCCTCATAGAGTTTGGCTGTCGTCGATCCCGAGCCGATCGGATAGCCGACCAGAGATGCGGACGCCGTGCCGGTCCCTTCCAGAATCCGCACCGCAAGATCCGCCTCGCACGAGGGTACGGAGACGCTGGCCAACCCCAGCGATGCAGCAAGACGGACAGCGGCGGAAACCTCGTCAGAGGTCAGAACCGCGGGTTCGATCGGGTAATCGAGAATCGCAGCAAGTGCTTCGACGGTGGCCGGAAGGGTTGGTCCCGCGGGCTGCTGTGAGGCGTCCATCTTCAATCCTTTTGCCGGAGCGGAACCCCAGTCGAGCCGGCGCCCCGACAGGCCTTCATCATGCGCTGGCACGGCGCTTCCCCGTCCCATGCCCGCGTTTACTTTTTTCGGCTCCTGGCTGGCGTTCCCGAACTCAAGCCCAGTGCGCGAAGTTCCGCTTGCGCGCGGCGCCCCAGTTCGCTGCCAGGACTCGCCTTGACCAGCGCGCGGAACTCCTCGGCGCCGTCGTTGCGCTGGCCGAGTTGGACGAGGGTCCGCCCCTTCATGAAGCGGGCATCGTTGGTTTTGGCGTTCTTCGGATAGCGCTCAAGAACCATGTCAAAGGCCTTCAGAGCGTTGTCGAAGTCCTTCCTGTTGTAATAAATCTCGCCGATGTAGTACTGCGCTTCAGGCGCGAGATCCGTGCCGCCATACCACGTGAGGTAGTCGTTGAACTGACGCAAGGCCAGGTCGCTATTCCCCGCCGACTTGTCCCGCAGCGCGTCCTGGTAGAGCCCTTCGGCCGTCACCCCTTGCGGTGGCCCAGAAGCGGCGGCGGGCGTGACGGCTTCGCTGGCGGGAGGCGCCGGCGGGGCCTGCATTGTCCGGATGGCGTCATTCAACTGGGAGACCTGTGTCGAGATCTTCGAAAGTTTGGAACTCAGTTCCGTGACCGATTCACGGACAAAGCGGTAGTCCTCCTGCATGCTGCCCATGCGGGAGCCAAGATCCGCCATCGGCTTGACCACACTGCCGTCGACCCGGGATTTCAAACTCCCGTCGAGCACCGTGACGGCCCGGTTGGTGGCGGCCAACTGATCGAGCATTGTCTTGAGCATGGACTCCATGGCGATCAGACGGTCGTTCTGTGCTTTGAGCGACGCCCGCATTTCGTCCTGAAGCAGTGCGATATCGCGCTGGACTTGGGCGAGTTCTTTCTTGTCGGCGGCGTGGACGGGCGCGGCCAGCAGTGTGGCCGCCAGGATCAAGACCAGCGAGTGCGTCGTCTTCATTGGTTCTCCTCACAAAGCGGACAGGCGCGAGCCACTCCTCTCAGAGCGGCCCGCGCCGTCAATCGAGTCGAGGCGAACAGGCTACTGAACGCCCACGAAGTGAGCCCTGCGGTTCTTCTGGTAGCAGCTCTCACTGGCTTCGGTGCAAGCCGGCTTTTCCTTGCCGTAGCTGATCGGCTTCAACCGGTCGCCAGGCACGCCGACCTGGATCAGGAATTCGCGTACCGACGCGGCGCGCCGGTCGCCGAGGCCGAGGTTGTATTCGGCCGACCCACGCTCGTCGCAATGGCCTTCAACGGAGACCACGGCCGACGGGAAGTCTGACAGGATCGCCTTGAATGCGTCGGCATTGCGCTGCAGCGTGGCCCGGGAGTCTTCACGGACTTCGCTCTTGTCGTAATCGAAGAAGATGTCCTGAATCTCGCGATTCATCCGCTCTTCGAGGCTGGCCTTCTGCACGGGCGGAGGCGGTGGTGGAGGAGGAGGAGTGGTGACGGCCACGGTAACGGCGGCGATGGCGTCACCGCCCGCGCCCTTGGCAGTCATGCGGTAGGTGGTGTTGGACGTTGGATAAACCTGCCTCGATCCGGAAGACGACACCGTGCCGATGCCGTTGTCCACGGTGATCTCGGTCGCATTGGCGACGCTCCATCTCAGTGTCGAGGCCTCGCCGCGTACGATGGTGGACGGTTCGGCCGTAAAGCTGTTGATGACGGCAGCCGGGCCCTTCACCACTTGCAC
>CAZLDN010000103.1:0-18397 GCA_964558355.1 uncultured Candidatus Solibacter sp. | reverse complement strand
GAAGGCGGCCGCACGGTGGGCGCCGGCACGGTGAGCGAGGTTATCGAGTAGGGATCGCTTTAGAGACAACCCTGGCGCGGGCTGGAGGCCTGAACGGATTTGGGCGGACAAGCCCGGGCCGGGGTAGAATGAGAAGACGAAAGAAAAGGCTGGATAGAGAAGAGTCAGGATAGCAATAGGGGCTTAGGTTAACGGTAGACCGGCGGTCTCCAAAACCGCGAGTGGGGGTTCGATTCCCTCAGCCCCTGCCACCCGCGGCGTTTCTCTGAAATTCCCATGGCAGCACAAACGACGGCAGTAGCGGCAAACGGTGGAGCGGGTAAGAAGGCGCTTTCGCTGGTGAGCCGGGTTCGCGATTACATCAACGACCTGAAAACCGAGATGAAGCATGTCACCTGGCCGGCCAAAAAGCAGGTTCAGGCAACGACGGCCGTGGTGATCATCAGCGTGTTTTTGTTTGCGGCCTATTTCGCGGCTATCGATCTGATATTGGGCCGGGCGATCAACAAGGTGTTCGATTCGCTAGCCAAACCGTAGGCGGCAACAAGGAAGCCTGAGCGGGCGAGAGGGCGTGCAGAGTGAATATGTCGGATCAGGAAAACGAAAATCCCGGCGGCGAGAAGATGGACGAGAGTGAAGAGTCGTCCGTGACGCCGGAGGAGTCCGCGCCGGAGGCCCCGGCCGCGGAAACCTCCGAACCGGAAGCCGCGGAGCCGGAAGCGCCGGAGCCGGAAGCCTCGGTACCGGAGGCGCCTGAGTCTCCTGTTGAAGTCGAGACGCCGGTCGAAGAGCCTGCCGTGCAGGCCGAAGCGGCCGTGGCGCCCGCGAAGCCCGCGGTATCGGGTCCGGAGATCCACCGCGAGGGGATGAACTGGTACATCGTCCACACGTATTCGGGCTTTGAGAACAAGGTGGCCGAGAGTTTGAAGGCGCGTTCGGAGGCCTACGGGTTCAACGACCGGCTGGGTCAGGTTCTGATCCCGGTGGAAGAGGTCGTGGAGCTGCGGAACGGCAAGAAGGTGACCTCGAAGCGGATGCTCTACCCTGGCTATGTGATGGTTCAGGTGGCCATGGAAGATGAGATCTGGCACCACATCAAGAACACGCCGCGGGTGACGGGTTTTGTGGGCGGCGGCAATACGCCGGTTCCGCTGAGCGACGCCGAAGTGGACAACATCTTCAACCGTCAAGCCAGCGCAGCCGAAAGGCCGCGGCCGAAGCTGACGTTTGAGAAGAGCGAAACGGTGAGGATTGTGGACGGGCCGTTCACCAACTTCCAGGGCAAGGTGGAAGACATCAATGCCGACCGCAACACGCTGCGGGTGCTGGTGACGATTTTCGGCCGCGCGACGCCGGTGGAACTGGAGTTCCTCCAGGTGGAGAAGATCAACTAACGGGATTTGAGTGAAGGACGCGCCTTAGGGACGCGCGGCACTTGAGAACAGGACGCGCCCGATGGGCGCGAAGACGCAAAGGAAGAGAAGATATGGCGAAGAAAGTTCAGGCGATGGTGAAGCTGCAGATTGCGGCCGGCAAGGCGACGCCGGCTCCGCCCGTGGGCACGGCGCTGGGTCCGCAGGGCGTCAACATCATGGAGTTCTGCAAGGCTTACAATGCCAGGACTTCGGCCAAGGAGTTGGAAGGGCTGATCGTGCCGGTGGTGATCACCATATACGCCGATCGCAGCTTCACGTTCATCACGAAGACTCCGCCGGTGCCGGTGCTGGTGAAGAAATATGTGAACCTGGCCAAGGGTTCGGCCGAGCCCAACAAGAACAAAGTGGGCAAGATCACCATGGCGCAGGTGGAAGACATTGCGAAGCAGAAGATGCCGGATCTGAACTGTTTCGATCTGGAAGCGGCCAAGCGCAATGTGATCGGCACGTGCCGTTCGATGGGCGTGGACGTTATCTAGCGGAATTGGCGCAAAGGCCGGCGTGCGGCGTGGACAACGCGGCGCCCGGCGTGATAAATTGAAAGTTCGTTCTTTTCCAACCTGAACTGTTGGGAGGCATGGGAGCTGAAGGAAGCGGAAGCGAGTCGAATCGCTGAAGCGGACGGAAAGAGCCCGGCCGTTTGGACCAGTCACCCTATGGCAAGCAAACCAGGCAAAAAGTATTCCGCCGCGACCGCGCAAATCGAGAAGCGGCCCTACACGTTGGAGGAAGCGATTCCTCTCGTTCAAAAGATCAAATTCACCAAGTTCGACGAGACAGTCGAGGTGCATATGCGCCTGGGCGTCGATCCGAAGCACGCCGACCAGATGGTGCGAGGCACCGTAGTTCTGCCGAATGGTTTGGGCAGGAACAAGCGGGTGCTGGTGATCGCGTCGGGAGACAAGATCCGCGAAGCCGAGCAGGCGGGCGCGGAGTTTTTCGGCGGCGAGGAGTTGGTGGCCAAGATTCAGCAGGAGAACTGGCTGGACTACGACGCGGTCATCGCAACGCCGGACATGATGCGGTCGATGTCGAAGCTCGGTAAGATCCTCGGCCCGCGCGGCCTGATGCCGAACCCGAAGACCGGGACGGTGACGCAGGACGTGGCCAAGGCGGTTGAAGAGGTGAAGGCAGGCAAGGTGGAGTTCCGCGTCGACAAGACGGGCGTTATTCACGCACCGGTCGGCAAGGTGAGCTTCGTCGAGGAGAAGCTGCTTCAGAACGCGAGCGCGTTGATCCAGGCCATCATCCGGGCCAAGCCCTCGGCGGCGAAGGGCAAGTATGTGAAGAGCGCGACGGTCTGTTCGACGATGGGGCCGGGCATTGCTTTAGATGTAACGCCCTTCAATTCGCGCACCGCGTAGGGCGCGCTTAGGAGGCTGACGGACAAACATGAAAGACAAGAAGAAAAAACAGGTAGAGTATGACGCTCTGCGCCAGGCGCTGGAAGGCGCGGGCGACTTTTTCGTCACCGGCTTCAACAAGTTGACGGTCAGCCAGGACTACGAACTCCGCAAGACGGTTCGTGGGGCTGGCGGGCTGTATAAGGTTGTGAAGAACACGCTGGCGGAGAAGGCGTCGAAGGGTTTGGCGTCCGAGGGCGTGTTGCAGGGGTTGAAGGGGATGTCGGCGGTGGCCTACACCTCGGGAGACCCGGTGGCGCTGGCCAAGGCGCTGAGCGCGTATGCGAAGGCCAACCCGGCGTTCTCGTTCAAGTCTGGCCTGGTCGAGGGCCGAGCCGTCAATCTGGACGACATCCAGGAACTGGCCAATCTGCCATCGAAGGATGAGATTTATGGAAAGCTGCTGTACCTGCTGAATGCGCCGGCGCAGCGGTTGGTTACGGTCATGAACGGCGTGGGCCGCAATCTTGCGGTTGTCGTCGATCAGGGCGTGAAGGAAAACAAGTTTTCCTCCTAGCGAGGGAGGTCCGGAGGTCCGATGAGGGCTGCCGGAGCAAGAGTTTAACGACACAGGGAGTTTGGAAGCAATGGCTGATCTCAACGCATTGAAGGACCAGATTAAAGAGCTGACTCTTCTCGAAGCTTCGCAGCTTGTGAAGATGCTCGAAGAGGAACTGGGCGTCTCCGCCGCCGCCGCATCGGTGGCCGTGGCCGCCGCTCCGGCCGCAGCCGCGGCCGCAGTTGAAGAGAAGACCGAGTTCAACGTGATCCTGACGGCCGCCGGCGCCAACAAGATCAACGTGATCAAGGTTGTTCGCGAGGTTACCAGCCTCGGCCTGAAGGAGGCGAAGGATCTGGTTGAAGCCGCTCCGAAGGCGGTTAAGGAAGGCGTGAACAAGGACGAAGCCGAGTCGATCAAGAAGAAGTTTGTCGACGCCGGCGCTACTGTTGAAGTCAAGTAAGCCCTGTCCGGACAATGTCCGGAGGGTGACAGAGCTTGAAAGCGTGCGAGGCGAAGCGGCCTTCGACTCCGGCGAGGGGATCGTACCCCCGATCGGAGCGGGGTCGCTGTGCCTGTTTGTAGCGCGCGTTTGACGCTTTGTTTTTCATTCTGTTAGACTGACAAGATAGAAGTTCGGAGCGATGCGGGATTTTTATGCCGGCGTGATGCTTGAAGAAGATGCTCGATCAAATGGAGCAACGCGCGGCTGGCGGGGTACGGCGAATCCAGATGGTCCGCCCGCCGGCGTATTCGGAGCCCAAATCCGCCCGATCGATTCTCCGCCCTTGGTGACAGTCATCCCTGCGCCGGGCACCCCAACTAAGACACAATTCGATGACCCGAAGCCGCGGCCCGCGGCTGCCTGAGTCTTGCCTGAATAGGCGGCGCAGTCAATAAGCGCCCTGTCCGGCGATTGAGGACCGGCGATTGAGGAAAAGAGGAGTGGAGAATGGCGACATCTTCCCAGGGTGCGAACAACCCCAGAGTTGATTTCTCGAGGATCAGCACGTCGGTTCCGATACCGAATCTGATCGAGGTCCAGCGGTTGAGCTACATGCGCTTCCTGCAGATGGACCTGCTGCCGGATGAGCGCGACGACATCGGGCTTCAGAGCGTCTTTCGGAGCGTCTTTCCTATCAACGATTTCCGCGGACTGAGCGAACTGGAGTTCGTGGACTACGCCATCGGCAACTGGGAGTGCAAGTGCGGCGCGCTCAAGGGGCTGAACCACCTGCGCACGGTCTGCCGGAACCCGGCCTGCGGCGCGACGATCAAGACCGATCCATTCCACCCCGGCGACGTGCTTTGCGACAAGTGCGGCACGTTCAACAAGAACGTGGTCACGTTCTGTAACCGTTGCGGCGATCCGGTCGGGCTGCAGTTGAAGTATGACCAGGCGGAGTGCGAAGAGCGTGGCATGACGTTTGCCGCGCCGCTGAAGGTGACGATCCGGCTGCGGAGCTGGGACAAGGACGACGAAGGCAATAAGAGCCCGCGCGAGGTGAAAGAGCAGGAGGTCTTCTTCGGCGAAATTCCGCTGATGTCGGCTAACGGCACGTTCATCATCAACGGCACGGAGCGCGTGATCGTCAGCCAGTTGCACCGTTCACCGGGCGTGTTTTTCGAGAAGGTGATGGCGCAGGGCTACTACCTCGGCAAGATCATCCCTTATCGCGGTTCGTGGGTCGAGTTCGAATTCGACAGCAAGAACCTGTTGTATGTCCGCATCGACCGCAAGCGGAAGTTCTATGGTTCGGTCTTCCTGCGCGCATTGGGACTGAAGACCGACAGCGACATCATTAAGGCCTTTTACCGCGTCAGCCGGCTGAAGCTGAAGGACCGCCGGGTTTTCTGGAAAGTGGACGACACGCTGACAGGCTTCAAGCTGGGTTCAGCCCTGGTATCGAAGAGCGGCGAGACGATCCTGCAGGCCAACCGCAAGATCAAGGAAACGACGATCAAGGCGCTGCTGGACGCCAAGGTGACCGAAGTTGAAGTGAACGAGAGCGAGATCGCAGGCGCCTGGGTGGCCGCCGACGTGATCGACATGGAGACGGGCGAGGTCCTGGCCGAGGCCAATCAGGAACTCAACGCGAGCATGCTCAAGAGCATCATGGACGCGGGCCAGAAGGACATTGAAGTCTTCTTCCCCGAGCGCGACGACGTAGGCATGGTGGTTTCGTCGACGCTGAAGAAGGACCCGGTGAAGAGCCAGTCCGAAGCGTTGCTCGAGATTTACCGCAAGCTGCGGCCGGGCGACCCGCCGACGCTGGACACGGCGACTCAGTTGTTCACCGGCATGTTTTTCGACGAGCGCAAGTACGACTTCTCGCGCGTCGGCCGGATGAAGTTCAACATCAAGCTCTACGACAATGCCGAGTACTCGCCCGCCGGTTGGGTCGAGGACCGTCACGAGCGCCGCAAGCGGGGCGTGATGATCAGCGAAAACCCGCTGGACCGCCGCACGCTGGACGAAGCCGATTTCATCGACACGATCAAGTACCTGATGCGGCTCAAGAAGGGCCATGGCGGAGTGGACGACATCGACCACCTGGGCAATCGCCGCGTCAGGGCGGTCGGCGAGCTGCTCGAGAACCAGTTCCGCATCGGTCTGGTGAGGATGGAGCGGGCCATCAAGGAGAAGATGGCGGTGTTCCAGGAGATGTCGACGGCGATGCCGCACGACCTGGTGAACGCCAAGCCGGTGATGGCCGCGATCCGCGAGTTCTTCGGATCGAGCCAGTTGTCGCAGTTCATGGACCAGACCAACCCCTTAAGCGAAGTGACGCACAAGCGGCGTCTGTCAGCGCTTGGACCGGGCGGTTTGTCGCGTGAGCGGGCCGGATTCGAGGTGCGCGACGTGCACCCGACGCACTACGGCCGCATCTGCCCGATTGAAACGCCTGAAGGTCCGAACATTGGACTGATCAGTTCGCTGAGCTGCTTCGCGCGGATCAACGAATACGGCTTCATCGAGTCGCCCTACCAGCGGGTGACCAATTGCACGGTGCAGGACGATGTGCAGATTCAGAACCCTGGTTCGACGAATCTGAAGGTGGGCCAGGTGCTCACGCGCACGGACCTGCAGGCGGCGTTGAAGAAGGTCAAGTCCGGCGATGCGCCGCCCGAGTATGAGGCTCACTGCGACTACCTCTCGGCGTGGGACGAAGACAAATACGTTATCGCCCAGGCCAACATGAAGCTCGACGACAAGGGTGGCATCGTCGACGAACTGGTGAATACGCGCAAGGCCGGCAACTTCACGCTGATCAACCGGGACGAGGTCCAGTATATGGATGTCAGCCCGAAGCAGCTTGTGTCGGTGGCGGCGTCGCTGATTCCGTTCCTCGAGAACGATGACGCCAACCGCGCCCTGATGGGTTCGAACATGCAGCGGCAGGCCGTTCCTCTACTGAGGGCGGATTCGCCGATCGTCGGCACGGGCATGGAAGCGGTGACGGCGCGCGATTCGGGCGCGGTCATCATGTGCAAGCGTTCCGGCGTCGTCGATTCGGTCGACAGCGAACGCATCATCGTGCGCGTGGAAGGCAGCGCCCATGAGGGGCAGATGTCGCGCGAAGTCGGCGCCGACATCTATCCGCTGACGAAGTTCAAACGGTCGAATCAGAATACCTGCATCAACCAGAAGCCGATCGTCGAACATGGCCAGCGGGTGAAGAAGGGCGATGTGTTGGCCGACGGGCCTTGCACCGACGCCGGCGAGTTGGCGCTCGGCCGCAACGTGCTGGTGGCGTTCATGCCCTGGCGCGGATACAACTTCGAGGACGCCATCATCGTCAGCGAAAAGCTGGTGAAGGAAGACTACTACACCTCGATCCACATCGAGGAGTTCGAAATCGAAGCCCGCGACACCAAACTGGGCCCGGAAGAGATTACGCGCGACATCCCGAATATTTCGGAATCGTTCCTGCGCAGCCTTGACGACAGCGGCATCATCCACACCGGCGCCAAGGTGAAGCCGGGCGACATTCTGGTGGGCAAGGTGACGCCGAAGGGCGAAACGCAGCTCACGCCCGAAGAGAAGCTCCTGCGGGCGATCTTCGGCGAGAAAGCCGGGGACGTGAAGGACGCCTCGCTGTACTGCCCGCCTGGTATTGAAGGCGTGGTGGTCGACGCCAAGGTCTTCTCGCGGAAGGGCGCCGATCCGGATGAGCGGTCGCGCTCGATTCTGAAGGAGAAGGTTGACAAGCTCCACCGCAACCTCGACGACGAGAAGCGCATCCTCAACGACGAGCGCTCGAAGCGTCTGGCGGCGCTGCTTGACGGCAAGGAGATCCAGGCCGACCTGCACGACGAAAAGACGAACAAGAGACTGCTGGCCAAGGGCACGGTTCTGACGCGCGATCTGATCGAGAAGATCCGCGCCCGCGACTTGAAGCGGCTGCGGTTCTCGGGCAAGGATCCGAGGCTGAACGAAGCCATCGACGAGATTGAAGAGCTGACGTCGCGCCAGATCCAGGTGCTCGAAAAGATCACCGAGGAGAAGTCGGCCAAGCTCAGGAAGGGCGACGAACTGCCGCCTGGCGTGATCAAGATGGTGAAGATCTACATCGCCATGCGCCGCAAGCTGTCGGTCGGCGATAAGATGGCCGGCCGCCACGGCAACAAGGGCGTCATCTCGAAGATCGTGCCCGATGAAGACATGCCTTTCATGGCTGATGGAACCCCGGTCGAGATCATTCTGAACCCGCTCGGCGTTCCGTCCCGTATGAACGTCGGCCAGATTCTCGAAACCCACCTCGGATGGGCCGGCTTCAAGCTGGGCAAGAAGTATGCCACGCCGGTCTTCGACGGGGCGACGGAAGCCGACATCAAAGGCGAACTCACAATCGCCGAACTGCCGACATCAGGCAAGGTGAAGCTGCACGACGGCATGTCGGGCATAGCTTTCGAACAGCCGGTGACGGTCGGCTACATCTACATGCTGAAGCTGTCGCACCTTGTGGACGACAAGATCCACGCCCGTTCCATCGGACCGTATTCGCTCATCACGCAGCAGCCGTTGGGCGGCAAGGCCCAGTTCGGCGGCCAGCGGTTCGGCGAAATGGAGGTGTGGGCGCTCGAAGCATATGGGGCGGCCTACATTCTGCAGGAACTGTTGACGGCGAAATCCGACGACGTCTATGGGCGCGCCAAGATTTACGAGGCGATTGTGAAGGGCGAGGCCGCGGCCGAGCCTGGCGTGCCGGAGTCGTTTAACGTGCTCATCCGCGAGTTGCAGTCGCTCTGCCTCGACGTCGAGCTGATGAAGAAGCCAAAAGAGATGCCGGATACGGCGCTGGCGGCTGACTAGGAGACCGGAAAGGACAGGAGGCGACGATGTATAGAGCAACCCCTTACGACCGAAGCAACCTGATCGCGGATTTCGATTCGATCCGCATCTCGCTGGCGTCCCCGGAGAAGATCCGAAGCTGGTCGCACGGCGAGGTCACCAAGCCGGAGACTATCAACTACCGCACTTTCAAGCCCGAGCGCGACGGCCTGTTCTGCGCGCGCATCTTCGGTCCCGTGGCCGATTGGGAGTGCCTGTGCGGCAAGTACAAGCGGATGAAGCACCGCGGCGTCATCTGCGACAAGTGCGGCGTCGAAGTGACACTGGCCCGCGTGCGGCGCGAGCGGCTGGGCCACATCGAACTGGCCAGCCCCTGCTCGCATGTCTGGTTCTTCAAGGGCCTTCCCTCGAGAATCGGCTACCTGCTCGACATCACTTTGCGTGACCTCGAACGGGTGCTTTACTTCGAGGCCCACGTGGTCATCGATCCAGGGCAGGTCCCCGGATTGAACCACCACGAAGTGATCACCGACGAGCGCAAGCGCCAGTTGGAAGCGGACTATCCCGGCCAGTTCGTCGCCATGATGGGCGCCGAGGGCATCAGGGAACTGCTGCGGATGATCGACATCGAGGGCCTCTCGGTCGAGATCCGCGAACGGATGAAGACCGAGACTTCGCAGCAGAAGAAGCTCAAGTACGCCAAGCGTCTCAGGGTTACCGAGAGCTTCCGCAAATCGGGCAACAAACCCGAGTGGATGATCCTCAGCGTGCTGCCGGTCATCCCGCCCGAACTCCGTCCGCTGGTTCCGCTCGACGGCGGGCGATTCGCCACGTCGGATCTGAACGATCTCTACCGCCGCGTCATCAACCGCAACAACCGGTTGAAGAAGCTGATGGAACTGCACGCGCCCGACGTCATCGTGCGCAATGAAAAGCGCATGTTGCAGGAAGCCGTCGATGCGCTGTTCGACAACGGCCGCCGCGGCCGCGTCCTGCGTGGCGCCAATAACCGGCCCCTTAAGTCGCTCTCCGATTCGCTCAAAGGCAAGCAGGGCCGCTTCCGGCAGAATCTGCTCGGCAAGCGCGTCGATTACTCCGGCCGCTCCGTTATCGTCGTCGGTCCGGAACTCAAACTCCACCAGGCTGGTCTGCCGAAAAAGATGGCGCTTGAGCTGTTCAAGCCGTTCATCTACCACCGGCTCGAGCTGCGCGGCCACTGCACGACGATCAAGCAGGCCAAGGAACTGGTCGAGCAGCAGGATCCGGTTGTGTGGGACATCCTCGAAGAGGTGATCAAGGACCACCCGATCCTGCTCAACCGCGCGCCCACGCTTCACCGTCTCGGCATCCAGGCCTTCGAGCCCGTGCTGGTTGACGGCAAGGCGATCAAGATCCACCCGCTGGTCTGTACGGCCTTCAACGCCGACTTCGACGGCGACCAGATGGCCGTCCACATTCCGCTCTCGCCCGAGGCGCAGATTGAAGCCTCGACGCTCATGCTGGCCGCCAACAACATCCTGTCGCCGGCGCACGGTTCGCCGATCGCCGTTCCGACGCAGGATCTTGTTCTTGGTCTCTACTACCTGACCAAGGTCCGCCGCGGTTCGCGCGGCGAGGGCAAGAAGTTCGCCTCGATCGAGGACGTGCTGATCGCCCACGAGATGGGCGAAGTCGAAACTCAGACTCCCATCACGCTGCGCTATACCGGCAAGGTGATCGATCTGGCGAACGCTTACGATTCGCAGGACGTCATGCATACCGAGCCGGTCCCCTACAACAAGACCGACATGGAGACCAGCGTCGGCCGGGTGATCATGAACGACACTCTGCCCGCCGACATGCCCTTCATCAACGGACTGTTGAAGAAGAAGGGCCTCACACAGTTGGTTCAGTACTGCTACCTTCGCTTCGGGTTGCACATCACGGTGAAGATGCTCGACGACATCAAGGACCTCGGCTTCGCTTCGGCGACCAGGGCCGGCATCTCGATCGGCATCGACGACATGGTCGTTCCCGAATCAAAGGGCAAGCTGGTCCGTGAAGCGGAACGGCTGGTGATGGAGGTGCAGGCGCAATACGTCGACGGCGCCATCACCCACGGCGAACGCTACAACAAGATCATCGAGATCTGGAATAAGGTGACCGAAGAGGTCACGGCCGAGATGTTCAAGGTGATGGAGCAGGACGACAAGAGCGGCCGCTACCTGAACCCCATTTACATCATGGCGGACTCCGGCGCCAGAGGCTCGAAGCTGCAGATCCGCCAGCTTTCGGGCATGCGCGGACTGATGGCCAAGCCCTCGGGCGAGATCATCGAGACGCCCATCACGGCTAACTTCCGTGAAGGGTTGAACGTGCTGCAGTACTTCATTTCGACGCACGGCGCCCGCAAGGGTCTGGCCGATACGGCGCTGAAGACGGCCGACTCGGGTTACCTGACCCGCCGCCTTTGCGACGTCGCGCAGGACGTCATCGTCACCGAACTCGATTGCGGCACCGAGGATGGCATCTACGTCGAACCGATCGTCGAATCGGGCGAGATCATCGAGCCTTTGCGCGACCGCATCGTCGGCCGCGTGGCGCTTGAAGACCTGCGCGACTATGAGAACAACATCCTGGTGGCCGCCCGCCAGGAGATCACCGAGGAACTGGCGTCGGCGATTCAGGATGCCGGCATCGACCGCGTCAAGATCCGCTCGGTGCTGACCTGCGAATCCAGGCGCGGCGTCTGTGAACTCTGCTATGGGCGAAACCTCGCCACGGGCCGTCTGGTCGAGCGCGGCGAAGCCGTCGGTATCATCTCGGCCCAGTCCATCGGCGAGCCTGGCACGCAGTTGACCATGCGAACGTTCCACATCGGCGGCGCCGCCAGTAGCGGAGTCGAGCAGAACAAGATCGAGGCCCGCAACGACGGCTTCGCCAAGTTCATCGAAATCAAGACGGTGCGCAACGCGAAGAATGAAATCATCGCCATGAACCGCACCGGCCTCGTCGTCGTGGCCGACGAAAAGGGCCGCGAACGCGAGCGCTACCAGGTGGTCTACGGCGCCAAGATCCTGGTCGAGGACGGCTCGCCCGTCAAGGCCAATCAGACGCTGCTTGAATGGGATCCGTTCGCTTTCTCGATCCTCACCGAGGTTAGCGGCGTGGTTCACCTCAAGGACATCATGGAGAACGTCACCTACCACGAACAGGTGGACGAGGTGACCGGCCTGTCTCAGTGGGTTGTCATCGATTCTCCCGACGAGAAGCGCATGCCGACCATCATTGTCCGTCCCGAAGGCGGCCACCGCAGCGACGAACGCCGCTACCTTATGCCCGTGCATGCTCACCTGAGCGTCAGGGAAGGCGACCTGGTCTACGCCGGCGACGTTCTGGCGAAGATCCCGCGCGCCACCACCAAAACCAAGGACATCACGGGCGGCCTGCCGCGCGTGGTGGAACTGTTCGAAGCGCGCAAGCCGCATGAAACGGCCGTGATGAGCGAAATCGCCGGCGTCGTCCGCATCGGCGACATCGTCAAGGGCACGCGCAAGATCAGTGTTGTCGGCGACGACGGCAACGAGCGCGAGTACTCCATCCCGCGCGGCACCCACATCAACGTCCAGGAGGGAGAGCGCGTCAAGGCGGGCGACCCGCTGATGGACGGCCCGCGCAATCCGCACGACATCCTGAAGGTGCTCGGCGAACAGGAACTGCAGAAGTACATGGTCAACGAGATTCAGGAGGTCTACCGGCTCCAGGGCGTCAACATCAACGACAAGCATCTTGAAGTGATCTGCCGCCAGATGATGCGCTGGGTGAAGATCGAAGACATCGGCGACACGGAGTTCCTGCCCGAGGAAGTGGTCGACAAGTTCCGCTTCCGAGAGGAGAACGACGTGGTCATCGCCGCCGGCGGCAAGCCCGCGACCGGCTCGCCCGTTCTGCTCGGTATCACGAAGGCGTCGCTTTCGACCGACTCGTTTATCTCCGCGGCGTCGTTCCAGGAGACCACGCGCGTTCTCACCGAAGCCGCCATCAACGGCAAGGTCGATTACCTGCGCGGCCTGAAGGAAAACGTCATCATGGGACGGCTCATCCCCGCAGGCACGGGCATGGACTATTACCGCAAGCTCAAGATCGCCGGCGAGGATCTCGTCGACGAGTCGCTTGCCGATGCGGACAGCGTCCTGGTCGATTCCTTCCAGGTTTACGACGACGAAACCAAGGGCGGTTACCTGTCCGGCTCCGAGGGTGGCGAACTCAACTTCGACGATACCCTGGGCGAAGTCGAGTAAATCCGCTCTTTCAGGAACGTCCAAAATCAGAACCCCGCCGGAACCCCTTCGAGGACCCCGGCGGGGTTTTCCTTTCCGATGCGGCGATGAGGCGTCAGCGCCGGATCAGGACCTCCTGCAGGCTGTCGCGCGTCATGTAGAACTTCACGCCAGCGAACCCGGTGAAGAGCCGTTCGATGGCTCGTGCGTTATATTTGCCCACTGGACGCGCCGGCGGCTTGGGCGTCGCCTTGAGACACTCCTCATCGGTGATGCGGCAGACCAATGGCGCGGCCTTGGAAAGTTGCTCGGGGTGGAACATCGCCAACAGCAGGGCGTCCGGCGCCATCACGCGCTTCAGCCGTTCCACAAGCGCATCGGTGGCGAGCGGGAAGAGGAACTGGAGCCGGTCCCAGGCCAGGACCGCGCCGACACTCCCGGCGGGAAAACCGATCGTCGAGTCGAGGAAAGCATCGATTCGTTTGGTCTCGGCCGAGCCTTCGGCTCGTTCGGCGGACGAAAAGAACCACTCGTAGCTTGAGATGAGATCCTCCGCGTACAATCGGTGGCCGAAGGCAGTGACAAAATCCAGGTTCTGTTGATTGAGTCCGCCCAGATCGACAACCTGGAGCCCAGGATTGGACTCCAGGCGCCGGGCCAGACTCTGCAAGGCGTGGCTTCGCCGTTGGCCTGCCAACTCCTGGCCGCCCCCGGTCCCGCCCTGGCTCATCCGCGCCTGGTCTCCGGAGGAGGCGGCACAATGATGGGCGCCTGCGCTTCGACTGCGGGCGCCGGAGCCGGGGCAGCGGCGGCCGGCTTAGCCTGCTTCGGCGGATCCACGCGGATCGTCTCCACGTTGCCCTTGAAGTAGGCCTCGTCTTCGATCACCGGCCGGCACGCCTTGAGATCGCCGATCACCTTGGCGTTCTTGCGGATCTCGACCCGTTCCGATGCCTCGAGATTGCCTTGCACGACGCCATAGATCACGATCTCGCGCGCACGAATCTTGCCTTCAACCTGACCGCCCGGTCCCACGGTGAGCCGGTTCTCCGGCAGATCGACGTCGCCTTCAAGGCGCCCGTCCACCAGCAGATCTTCCTTGCCGCTCACCGTCCCTCTGACGACGATCGTCTTGCCGACGACGGCCGCCGCCCGCGTTGTCGCTTCATCCACCCTGCGCGTGGGATATGTCGTCGTCGGAATCGCTTCCCTGGCGGGTTCGGGCGTAGCCTGCCTCAGTTGCGTTTCCTCTTCTCTCTTGCTGCGGTTCCACATTCTTTTCCTGTCTCCTATCCGGCTCTCTGAGCCAATCTTCAAACACGATTGCAGGGGCGCACGCGCGGAAATTCGTTTGCCATCCCGCCGGCGAGACCGTGCATCACACGACCCGAGGCAACTTCGTTCTTCCCCACCAGTATTGCCTCCTATCCTAGCAAGCCAACCCGGCAAGTGGACCAATACCCGCAAGTCTTTTACATCCCGCCGCCAATCCGGCGCGCCGCGCCCAATACCCCTTATAATCAGGGCGTGCCCAAGTCCAAAGACCTGGAAGTCAAACTCTCGGTCCTCGAACAACAGATCGGCGTCTTTCAGCGCATCTCGCGCCTCATGGTCCGCGAACTCAGCCTCGCCGAGACGCTACAGGCGATCGTGAACCTGGTGACTCAATTCACCGTCTGCGACTCGACCCTGCTCTACCTGATCGACAGCGATCAACTTGTCCTTTGCGCCTCGTCCAACCCCCACCCGTCGCAGATCGGACGCCTGCGGCTCAAACTCGACGAAGGACTCACCGGGTGGGTCGCACGCGAACGCAAAATGCTCGCCATCTCCACCGAGGCATACAAGGACCCGCGATTCCGCAAGTTCTCCGACCTGCCCGAGGATAATTTCGAGTCGTTCCTTTCCGTGCCCGTGATCGCCCGCAATCGCGTCATTGGCGTGATCAATGTTCACCACCGCACGCCCCACCGCCACACCGGACCCGAGATGGAACTGCTCACCACGGTTGGTGAGCAGGTCGGCTGCCTGCTCGTGTTGGCGCGCATGGCCCCGGGCGCCATCGAAGCGGCCAGCCATGTCGAGTTGGTCATGTCGCATGGCCACATCGCCAGGAAGGGTGAGGACGAACAGTAGCGTGGCATCGACGCGCCGGTCCTTTCTCGCTGTCGCCGGTGGCGCCATAGCCGGCGCTCCAGCCGCGTCCGCTCAACGTACCCAGGTGTCGCAACTCCCGGCCGGCGCCCCCCGGAAGCCAGGCGAAGACTCCCCTGCATTCGCCAAGGGCAAGTGGTCCATCCAGTACAACTTCGACAAGGACCGGGAATCGATCGAGTTCGGCTCCCTTCAGTTCGCCAGTCCGGCGCGCGGCATTGCGACTGCCGTGAAGTACAAGGGTGGCGTCCCCAAGGACTACCTCGCCCTGCGCACCACCGACGGCGGCGCCACCTGGGCCGAAACCGAAATCGGCCGGCCGGCATACTCTCTCTACGTTCTCGATGAGTCAAACGCCTGGATCGTGTGCGACAACCGTCTCCTCTATTCCGACGAGGGCGGCGCCCGCTGGAACAGGATCAAACTCCCAGATAAGAAGATGCTCCGGGTCCACTTCCAGTCGCCCACCCGCGGCTGGGCCTACGGCATCGGCAACGTTTTCTATGAGACCAGCGACGGCGGCGGAAGTTGGACGCCCGTCAAGGAAAGTGTCGAGCTGAAGCTGAATAAGGACAACACGCTGCTCTCCTGGATGGAGTTCGTTTCGCCCCGCGACGGCATGTTAGCCGGCACTTCACGCCGCAGGGAGGAGTGGAATGCCTACCTGCCGGAGTGGATGCTGCCGGAGCGTTCTACGCGGCGGCGTTTGCTGCCCGGCGTCATTGCCACTCTCGTCACCTCCGACGGTGGCAAGACCTGGAAGCCAAGCATGACATCGGCGTTTGGCGACCTGGTGAAAGTGCGGATGAAGGGATTTCGCGGCCTCGGGCTCACTACTTATGACGACGGCTTCGACTGGCCTTCCGAAGTGACTCTTCTCAACCTGCGCGCCGGTGACAGCGCCTCGATTTTCCGCAAACCCCAGATTCATGTCACCGATGTCGCGCTCATCGGCGAGGCCGGCATTCTACTGGCCGGCATCGAGGCCCCGGGCCGGCTCCGAATGTCCGCCATCAACGGCAAGGTAAAGGCCATCTACAGCCCGAACACGATCGACTGGTATGACATGAAGGTCGACTACCGCGCCGAAGGCACCCACGCGCAAATCGCCCGCGCCGGCGACGACCACTTCTGGATCGTCTCCAACGCCGGCACGATCCTCAAGCTCACCCCCTGATCACGCCCGCGCCAATCTTAAGATGGGAGCCCGATTCGATACACTGAGGGTGACTCAGGAGGTCTCATTCATGCCGTTCTCACGCCGTTCATTGCTGGCCGCCGCCGCCTTGCCGCCGCCGTCGATTCGCGCCGCCGCGCCAGCAACCAAACGAATCCCGCTGGCAGTTTCCTCATACTCTTACTGGCATTTCCGCAATCCGAAGTACCCCATCGAGAAGGTGATCGACTCGGCCGCCAGGATCGGCTTCGACGGCGTTGAAATCCTCCACCGCCAGATGGAAAACGAAACCCCCGCCTACGTCAACGGCCTCAAGAAACGCGCCTTCGAGCAGGGTCTGTCGTTCCCCATGCTCTCCATCCACCAGGACTTCGTCTTCCCCGGCAAGGCCGAGCGCCAGAAGCACATCGACCACACCCTCCGCTGTCTGGACCTCTCCGCACGCCTCGCCATTCCGGCCATGCGCCTCAACTCCGGCCGCTGGAAGACCATCCCCAGTTTCGACGATTTGATGAAGGTGAAAGGCGACGAACCCGCCCTGCCCGGCTACAAACTCGATGACGCCATCGCCTGGTGCGTCGAATCGATCAACGCCTGTTTGCCCGAAGCTGAAAAGCTCGGCGTCCAGATGTGCCTGGAAAACCACTGGGGTCTCACCACCGACATCAATACGCTGCTCAAGATCCATGCGGCAGTCAATTCGCCCTGGCTCGGCTTGAACCTCGATACCGGCAACTACCCCACCTCCGAGCCCTACGACGGTATCGCCAAACTCGCCCCCAAGGCCACCATCGTCCAGGCCAAGACCTACTACGGCGGAGGCGAATGGTACACCCTCGACCTCGACTATCCCCGCATCGCCAAGATCCTCCGCAACGCCGGCTTCAAAGGCTGGGTCTCGCTCGAAATGGAAGGCAAGGAAAACCCCGACACCGCCGTCCCGAAGAGCTACGAAGTGCTGCGGCGCGCATTCGCCTAAGTGCATCGTTTTCGGAAGTTCGGCAACGTATTCTTGTTGTGGCGCAGTCTCTCAGGCTGCCGGATCGTGCATTGTGTCGAGCCTCGCGCGCAAGCGTCCCGAGGAGTCGGGACGCGGCAGGCAGGAATGTGCCTGCGCCACGAGCCTTCCGCGACCGTGTTTGCGGAATGGAGTACTAAGGCGAGTGGCCTGGGGCCGGTCTCCTTCCACACGCCGCAAGCCGCGCCCATTGCCGGCACTTCGCATCGCCCATTCGTTTGACAAGGTCTCTCGGCAATGCCGGGCGTCCTGCCGCGTGCCCGCCAAGCACCCGTCGAAGACTTGAGTGTGAAACAGGCCCAATGGCCTGCCAACGTGTGGGGCATATGCGCAGGGTTCGGGTGAGGCGTTGGGGTCCAGGCTTTGAGGGAACGTACGGGCATGACTGGGTTGGGTGTCATGAGGGACGTTGTTGGTGCGGATGTGGTTTTGGGGGGTGGGGTGCGGAGAGGGACAGTGGCGTGTGGGGAAGAGGTAGCTGCCGGCGTTCGATCTGGGTTCGTTCAAGAGAGGTCGATGGCGAAGTAAGGGGTTTAGAATCAGTTGGCTGCGGCTGTTTTTCGGAGTGATTTGTCTGAACAGAATTATCGGAGGCATGGGCTTGGTCCGCGGCCGCCTGGGGCATGGCGGCGGGCAGCGGACAGGATCGGCGGAGGGTGCGGAGAGTGCGCAGGGCGCTGTTGCGTTCGGCTAGGAGTCGGCCAATGCGGACGGCGATGAATGGGAGTAGGCGGGATTCGTTGACGGAGGCTTCGAGGGCGGCGGTGAGGGTGGCGAACGGGTCCGGGTCAGAGTGGGCGGGGCGGCGGAGGGCATACAGGCGGTCGATTTGGGCGGTCTCGATAGTGCGCCAGCGGGCGAGTTGCCAGTCGGCGGAGGCGATTTCGTGGACAAGGCGGAGTTCGATTGGGGATTGTGGGGCGAGGTGGGCCTGGTAGTCGGCCAGGAGTTGGCGGAAGGCGGATTCGTCCTCGGTGCGGAGGACGGGCGAGGGTTTCGAGTAGCGGCCGTGCTTGAAGGCGTTCATTGCAGCGATGGATTTGCCCTCGGGGGTGATGGGGCCGCGGGACTTGGCTCCGTTGATGCGGGCCTGCTCGGATCTGGATAACGACATTGCTTGGGTACTCCTTCCCGAGCATAAGTATCCATGGGTGG
>CAZLDN010000102.1:0-18848 GCA_964558355.1 uncultured Candidatus Solibacter sp. | reverse complement strand
CTCCACCCCCCGCTTCCCCCACGCTCCACGGCCTCGACCCGCTGATGCAACACCTCGCACGACGGCCGGATCCGCCTCTCCAACTCCCCTGTCAACTGACCCAATCCGCCCTTCATCGTCTGAAACAGCGGCCCGGCCTTCTCTCTCCCCGCCGCCGCCCGCCGCCCCGCCAGTACGCCCTTGGTCAGACTGCCGTACTTCGATTCGATCTCAACAAACCGCGCCAGCACGCTGTCAACGCTCAGCCGCTCGACATCGCCGCCATAAACACCCGACAACAACGGCTCCGCCAGATAGTCCACCGTCTCCCGCCCGTAATGCTCGCGGATGAACTCACCCACCGAACGCTCCCGCCTGTTCTTCGGCGGCTTCTGGAAGTACTCCAGCCCCATCCGGATCTTCGTCGCCCAGGACAGCAGCGGCGACATTGCCACCGGCATGATCCGCGTCGGCACCATCATCATCAGCCCGTCCGGCAACGGAACGAGCCTGCCCTTACAGACGACATAGGTGACCCGCTCGTCGTCCTTCGAGGCGATGATCTCGCCGCCCATCCCGAGCTCGTGAATCAACTCCGCCGCCGCGGGCTTGGCCGAAAGAAAGCTGTCCGGCCCTTGTTCGAGTACGCACCCGTCCAACTGTTCGGTTTGAATCACCCCGCCCAGCCGCGATTGCTGCTCGATCAACACGGGCCGCCCGCCCAGCCGCACGAGTTCGTACGCCGCGGCCAGGCCCGTGATGCCCCCGCCGATAATCAGAGTCCGGCTTTGTGTGGTCTCAGGCACTCGAATTCACCAAAGGCGAGCCCCGGTGGGGCAGACTTCAGTCTGCGGAGGGCTTCAGCCCGCCCGCTAACGTCCAGGCGCAACTTTTGAGCGAACGTCTCCCAGGCATCACCTCAAACAGAGTGGCTCGCCTTCCCCTGGAACACCCCGCTACGGCTTGAACTCCCTCACCATCTGAACCACGGCCTTCACGTTCTCCACCGGCGTCTCCGGCAGAATCCCGTGACCCAGGTTGAAGATGTGGCCGGGCCGTGTACCGGTGCGCTTCAGCAGTTCATGCACCTTCGCCTTCAATTCAGGCAATGGCGCGAACAGCGCCGCCGGGTCCAGGTTCCCCTGGATCGCCGACCGGTAGGAAATGTCCATCCACGCCTGATCGATGTTCAGCCGCCAGTCCACGCCCATGACGTCGCCGCCCGCCGCGTGCAGTTCACGGAAAAACCCGCCCGCGCCGGTCCCGAAGTGGATCACCGGCACTCCCGTCGAACGGATCCGTTCGATCAGCGCCCGCGAATAAGGCGCCACGTAGCGGACGTAATCGTCCGCGCCGAGCGCGCCTACCCAGGAATCGAAGACCTGAATCGCCCTCGCTCCGGCCGCAACTTGAAGGATCGCAAACGGCCCAAGCACGTCAACCAGTTTGCCCATCAGCCGCCGCCAAAGCGTCTCGTCGTTGTACATCAACTTCTTGACGTTCAGGAAGTGGCGCGACGCCCCTCCTTCGACCATGTAGCTGGCCATGGTGAACGGCGCTCCGACAAAGCCTATGACCGGCGTCTTGCCCGCCAGCGCCCGGCTGACCATCTGAATCGACTCGCCCACGTAGCCGAGCTCATCCGTGTTCGAGATCGACAGAGAGTCGACGTCGTGCGAGGTCCGCACCGGATTTTCGATCAGCGGTCCTTCGCCCGCCACGAAGCTCAGCTTCAACCCCATCGGCTCGACTGGCAGCAGGAGGTCGGCGAAGATAATCGCCGCATCCACGTCCAGCATCTCGACTGGTTGCAGGGTGATCTGCGCCGCCAGGTCGGGCCGTTTGCAGATCTCCAGAATCGAGTGTTTGGCACGGATCTCCCGGTACTGCTTCATGTACCGGCCGGCCTGTCTCATGAACCACACCGGGCGGACATCGGTTGGGCGCCGCCGGCAGGCATCGAGGAATCGGCTGTTCATGGGAGGGACACGCATGCGGTCTCCGATCTGTCTTCGCACAGGAAGACTTGAAACTCTCTTGGTTTATTACGCTCGGCCCACTGACGGCCGAGTATGAAATACGGCTTCGTCCAGGCTTCCGAATCGGTCGCCCGCGGGGCGATCACCGAGACCTGAAGCATTCCCACGGCCGGATAGCCCGTCCGCGGGTCCATGATGTGTGTGTAGATCCGGCCGCCGGCCGCGAAAAACTTCTCCGTCGAGCCCGAAGTCGCCATTGACTGGTCTTTCAGATAGTAAACCGCCGCTGCTTGCTTGCTATCCCGCGGATTGGGAATCTCCACCCGCCAGCCCCGCGGTTCGTTCGGCGGCGCCCCGATCCCATACATCGAACTCCGCCCGGCCGTGATGAACCCGCTTTTCACGCCCTGCCGCCTTAGCACGTCCACCATCCTGTCCACCGCATAGCCTTTGCCGATCCCGCCCGGATCCATCTCCACCGGCGCAGCGAACCGCACGGTCCTGGCCTTCCGGTCCAGATGGATCCGCTTCCAGCCCACGCGCCCCAGCGCCGTCCGGATCTCAGCCCGGTGCGGTATCCTGCCCGAACCCTTGTAGAATCCCCAGATCTTCATCAATGGACCGACCGTGATGTCGAATGCGCCTTCACTTCGCCGGCTGTACTCCAAACACTGAGCCAGTAATTCCATCGTCTCTTCAGTCACCGCCACCGGCCCGCGCGCGGCCTCGCGGTTGATCCTGCTCCATTCGCTGTCCCGCCGGTAATTCGACATCTGTAGATCCAACCGCTGGACCTCCTCAAACGCCTCTTCAGCCGCCGCGTCCAGGGCGAACCTGTCCGCCCCATACAGGGCGACAGTGTAGGTGGTTCCCATCGCGTCCAGCGAACGTTCAAGCCGCAGAACCGCCGGCTGCCGTTCGCCGGGATGCCACGCCCGGGTTGGCCCAGGCGAAGCCGCCAAACTCGAAATTAGCACAAGGGGGAGCGAAAAAACGGCGAAAGTCGTATGAAAAGTGGGAATTCGGCGGAGCTGGTTCGGTTTCGATTGCACTGGTAGTTGGTGCTGCTGCTGGTGTCCCAATCTCACTTCTAGGTTACTACCTTGCTTCGAAACTGGCAACCAAGATGTTTAGTTTGTTACACTTACAAGACAGATGAGTTCGTTTGGCACGGACTGCACACTGATCGGCCTCCGCGCCGAACCGGTGACGCCTTCCTCTGGTGTTATGGAATTTAGTAGGACCCGCCTACTCTTTCGGCCGCCCGCGCCGCAATCGCCGCCGCAACCGCGACAGGTTCTGCCCCTCCGGCATCTGCGAATCCGCCACGAATCGCAGGTCGGGCGCGCGGAACAGCTCCACCCTTTGAGCGAGTTGATGCCGCAAGTAGGCGCAGGCCTGTTCCAGCCCTTCCAGCGCCTTGAGCCTGAGCTTGGGGTCCACGGGCAGCCGTACCAGAACGTCGGCGCGCCGGGCGTCGGGTGACAGCACCACGCCGGTCACTTCCACATCCACCAGACGCGGATCGGATGATTCGAACCGGATGAGTTCGCTTAACTCCTCGCGCATCGTCTCGGCCACGCGGCGCGTCCGCAGTTCATCCATTGTTAGGCGTACTCCTCATTCCACCCACTCTATCTCCGCCGACACCAGATTCGGCCCCAGAAACGCCGCCGCCACCCGCTCGGCCGACTCCAGCACCTTCGCCGCGTTCTCCCGCGAAGACGATACCGTCACCGCCGCCACGACGCTGTGGTTCTGCATCTCCTGGTCCTCGATTTCGGCCACCGCCACGTTGTGCGAGGCGCGCAACCGGTCCTTCAGCCCCCTCACCCAATGCCGCTTGTCCTTGAGCGAACGGGACTCGTTCATGTGGAGTTCGAGCGTGAGAACGCCAATCGCCGGCACGGTTCACCGTCTGTAGGATCGAGTCGGGCGGATCAGACCAACGATTCCTGCGCCACCCGTTCCTTCACAAAGCATTCGAAGATGTCGCCCGGCTTGATGTCGTGGTAATTCACCAGGCTGATGCCGCATTCAAAGCCCTGCTTCACTTCGGAAGCGTCGTTCTTGAACCGCTTCAAGGCGTCGATCCGGCCCGTATGCACGACGACGTTGTCGCGCAGCAGGCGTACCTCGCAGTCGCGGGTAATCGTCCCGTCTGTGACGTAGCAGCCGGCCACCGTCCCGACCTTGGTGATCCGGAACGTGTCGCGAACATCGGCGCGGCCCTTGAAGACTTCCTTGAAGACCGGCTCGAGCATGCCGACCATCGCCTTCTTCACCTCATCGGTCAGCTCGTAGATCACCGTGTGCATGCGGATGTCGACCTTCTCGGTATTGGCCAGCTCGGCCGCCTTGCGCTCGGGCCGCACATTGAAACCGACGATGATCGCGTCCGACGCCGATGCCAGGTTCACATCGCTCTCGCTGATGGCACCGACGCCCGCCGAAATGACGCGAATTGAGACTTTTTCGGTCGACAGCTTCTGTAGCGTGTCTGCAAGCACCTCGGCCGTGCCGCCCACGTCCGCCTTCAGGATCAGGTTGAGCTCCTTGCTTTCGCCCTCCCTGAGTTGGGCGTGGAACTTCTCGAGCGAGACCCGCGTCTTCGCCATCGCGATTTCGCGAGTCTTGATCTCGCGGAACTCGGCGATCTGGCGCGCCTTCGCCAGATCGGTCACCGCCTGCAAGTCGTCGCCAACTTCGGGCAGCGAATCCAGACCCAGTACCTCCACCGGCATCGACGGACCCACTTCGTCCACCCGCTCGCCGCGGTCGCCCATCAGCGCCCGGATGCGGCTGAATACCGATCCGCAAAGAACATAGTCGCCCGCGCGCAATGTGCCGTCGCGAACCAGGACGGTCGCCACCGGGCCTCTGCCGCGGTCCAGCTTGGCTTCGAGAACCGTCGCCAGCGCCGGACGCGTCGGGTTGCCCGTCAGCTCCTGCATTTCGGCGACCAGGACGATCATCTCGAGCAACAGGTCGATGTTCTCGATCTTCTTGGCCGAAACCAACACGAACGGCGTATCGCCGCCCCAGTCCTCGGGCATCAGCCCAAGTTCGGTCAACTGCTGCTTCACCCGCTCGGGCTGGGCATCCGGCTTGTCGATCTTATTCACCGCGACGATGATCGGCACCTTCGCCGCCTTCGCGTGATCGATGGCCTCGCGCGTCTGGGGCATGACGCCGTCGTCGGCCGCCACCACCAGAATCACGATATCGGTCACCTTCGCCCCGCGGGCTCTCATGCGTGTGAACGCTTCGTGGCCAGGCGTGTCGATGAAGACGATCTTGCGGCCGTTGATATCGACGTGGTAAGCGCCGATATGCTGGGTGATCCCTCCGGCTTCGCGCGAAGCGACGTTGGTTTCGCGGATGGCGTCGAGCAGGCTGGTCTTGCCATGATCGACGTGACCCATGACGGTCACCACGGGTGGACGCGGGAACCGGTCGCCATCGCCCTCGCCTTGCTGGATCCCCTGCGAGGACTCCTCCTCGTAGCTCATCTGCGTCGCCTGCGAACCGAAGAGCTTGGCCAGGTCCTGAGCCAGCTTCAAATCCAAAGTCTGGTTGATCGTGGCGAAAATCTTGCGGTCCACCAGTTGCTTGATCACCAGCGCCGCCTTGATGCCGAGCTTTTCGGAAAGCTCTTTGACCGTGATGCCCTCGGAGATCGTGATCTCGATGTTGAGCGACTTCGGAATCTCGGCCTCGCGGCGGCTCGGGCCCATCCGCTGATTTCCCTCGATCTCCTCGCGGCGCCGTCCCGTGGCGCGCTTGCGGCCCATGTCCCGCCGCGCGACTTCAGCCGGCGGAGGCGGCACAAGAGCGGGCGATGTGGTGGGATGCGGCCCGCGTCCCCGAATGGGACGGTTCATCATCGGCTGGCCCGGCCCGCGGCGCGGCGGACCTTGATAAATCGGCTGGCCCGGCATGGGCGCGCCCGGACGCGCGGCCAGCGGCTGGCCCGGCATCGCCTTGGGCTGGCTCTGCGCCTGCAATCGCGCCACCAGATCTGGCCGCGGAGGCACGACAGGCCGTGAAACCGGCTGTCCGGCCAATGGCTGGCGCGACTGAGGCGCCTGATGCGGGTACGACGGCGGCTGTGGAATCCTCGGTGCGCCGGGCGCGGAATGACGCGGAGCTTCCGGTCTCGGGCGCCCTGGACTCACCACGGCTGGACGCGGCAGATCGCCGCCCGGAAGCGGCTGGCGCGGCCCTGATATGATCTGACCCGGCCGCGGTGGCCGCGGCGGCGCGGGCATGCGCGGCGCAGCCTGTGGCGGCGCGCCCGGAACCGTCGGCGCTACCACGGCGCCAGGAGCCGCTGCTCCAGCAGACGCGCTGGCCGCCGGCGCACTCGGCGCGGCCGGAGCCGGCGCGGAAGGCGCGGCCACAGGCTGCTGTGCGATTGGAGTTGCGCGCAAAATCGGTCGCGCTGGCTGCGGCGGGACGGGTCGCCCTGGAGCCGCCGCCGGCGGAGCCTTCGCTTCGACGCGCACCGGAGCTTCGACGCGCCCTGGAGCCTTCCTGACGGCGGGAACCGCCGGAGCCGGACTCGGCGCTGCCTGCCCCGGAGCCGGACTCGCAGCGGGCGCAACATGAACTGCCGGCCGGGCCACGGACGGAGCCGCTGCCGCCTTTGCCTCAACCACCTGCGGCGCGGGTGTGTGGTGGACAACGGTCTTCGCCGGAATGGGAATCGCCGGCGCATGATGCCCCGCCGGACGCGGCCCGCCAAAAGCCGCCAGCGGCGGCCTTACCGGCAAAGCCCGCGCATGGCTCTGCGGCACTTCCGCCGGTGGAGCCTTGTCGTCTTTCGCTTCCCTGGTCTCTTCCTTGGCCGCCGTACCGCTCGTCTCCGGTTTGGCTGCGGCAGCCGCCTTGGGCGCTTCGGAAGCCGTGCCCTCAATCGGCGCCATCACGGCCGGCTGGCCTTCCGGCTCATGCCCCTGAGCGGGGCGGACTTCAATCAATTGCACGCGGTTTCGCAACTCCTCGGCGACGTCCTCGTCAATGGAACTGGAGTGAGTCTTCTTATCCTCGAAGCCCATCTCTTGGAGGAAGTCCAATAGGACTCCCGGTTTGACCTCTAGCTCTCTTGCCAGTTCGTTGATGCGGGTCTTCTTCATATATTCGGACGTCTTCGGCCTCACCGCGTAGCGGCGGACCCCGGGCCTGCCCTGTCTACTCCGCCCGGCACACTGCCATGATGAGTCAGCCCGTTAGGATTGTTCGACGACAAGACCCGAGGTTCCCATGGTATCAGATTCCCCGGCTTCCAACCCCGGCTCTTCAACAGCCGGAGCCTCGGAAGCCGCGCCCTCCGGCTCAACCTCCACGACCGGCGGTTCATCGGCGGACACCTCCGCGGCTTCCACTTCCGGCGCTCCTGCTTCCGCTTCCGGCATTGGGGCCTCGGCCTCCACCACCGGCGCAGCCGCTTCAGCCACCGCCGCCGTTTCCGCTGCCGGCGCTTCGGCCTGAGCCGGGGCCGCGTAAGGCTGGCCGTAGTAGGCGTTCACCGCCACCACCACCTCGTTGATCATCTCCGCCGAAACGCCCTCGATGCTCTCGAGCTCTTCCGGCGTCATTGCCCCGACCCTCTCGACCGTGGCAACGCCGCCGGCCAGCAGCGTATCCAGCACAGGTTCGGAGAGTCCGTATGTCAGCAGAAGCGACAGCGGCGTCGCCGCTATCGAATCCATCGCCGCTTCCACTTCCTGGCGCTTCTCTTCCTCGGTCTTGATGTCGATCTTCCAGCCCATCAACTTCGCCGCCAGCCGCACGTTCTGGCCCTTCTTGCCGATCGCCAGCGACAACTGCGCGTCCTCGACGATCACTTCCATGTGCCGCTCTTGCGAATCCAGTATCGCCACGCGCGAGATCCGCGCGGGGCTTAGCGCATGGGTGGCAAACGAGGCCGGTTCCTCGGAAAATTCGATGATGTCGATCTTCTCGCCCCGCAGTTCGCGAATGATCGACTGCACCCTCATGCCCTTCATGCCCACGCAGGCGCCGACGCAATCCACGTCCCGGTCCTTGCTCAATACCGCGATCTTGGTCCGTTCGCCCGCCTCGCGCGCGCAGCCCCGGATGATCACCGTGCCGTCATAGATCTCCGGCACCTCCTGCTCGAAAAGCCGCATGACGAATTCAGCCGCCGCCCGCGAGACCATCACGCCGGCGTTCTTGCCCGTCTTCTCGACGCTCTTGATCACGCAGCGCACGCGCTCGCCGATGCTGAACGACTCGAGCCTCGACTGCTCCCTCTTCGGCAGCCGCGCCTCGGTCTTTCCCAGGTCGACAACCAGGTCCAGACCCTCGATCCTCTTGATGACGCAGTTCACCAGATCGCCCACGCGCGACGAGTACTCGGTAAACACATTCTCGCGCTCGGCCTCGCGCACCTTCTGCAGGATCACCTGTTTCGCCGTCTGCGCCGAGATCCGCCCCAGGGCCTCGTGTGGCCGGGCGATCCGGATTTGGCCGCCAATTTGGACCTCAGGATCGATCACCCGCGCGTCATCGAGAGTGATCTGATTTAACGGCTCGGTCACTTCCTCGACAACCGCCTTCACAACGAAGATTGTGATCGCGCCGGTCTTCTGATCGAACTCGGCCGCAAGCTCCTCTTCCGTTCGGAACTGCTTGCGCGCCGCCACGATCATCGCGTCCTTCACCGCGTCGACGACGATCTGCGGATCGATCCCCTTTTCCTTGCTGAGGATCTCAATGGACTGATAAATGGAAGCCAAGCTGATCGCTCTCCTTTGCAGACGGTTTCAAGCCTCGCCGAGGCCCCTACCAATCGAATTTCAGATTTGCTTTCTCTATTTCGTCCATCCCGAAGCGGATGGACGTGCTCTCCCCGGTCTCGAGGAGGATCACGCCGCCTTCGTCCACGCTTGCGATTCGTCCTTCGAATCGCCGCTGGCCGCTGACGGCCTCGCGAAGCGAGACGCGCGCCTTTTCACCCTGAAACCGGCGGAAGTCCCCAATATGGCGGAGCTTGCGCTCAACGCCTGGACTCGAAACTTCAAGCTGGTACGAATTGCCCGGTACGGCATCCTCGACATCCAGCATCGCGCTCACCTGTTCCGAAATCAGCTCGCAATCGCCGTGCGTCACGCCGCCCGGCTTGTCGATGAAGATCCTCACAAAGCGCCCCTTGCCCGCGCCTCCGCATTCCACCGCCCACAACTCCATGCCCTCGCGCACGACGGCGCGCTCAGCGATCTGAGTCACTTGCTCGGTCCAGTTCTGTCGGGCGGTTTCGGCCATCTCTACCGGCAACCAAAGGCGGGCCTCAATAAAAAAGTGGGCTTGCGCCCACCGCGTGTACCTCGCCTAACCCTTAGTGTACTACAGCCGCTATTGGCGGCGGTGCTGTTCGCGCAGATACGACGGCGAGTCCATCGCCGGCTGCGGCTGCGGATCCAGCGGATCCTTCGCGTTCTCCGGAATCAGGATATCCGGGTCGGGCCGCACCGCAGCGAACGGCCGGAAATCGGGCGCCGACGTGAACACGTCGGACAGATCCGCCGCGGCCGCATCATACAGGTTCAACGGCGGCATCCCCAGCAGCCGGAAGATGGTCTTCAGCAACCCCGGAAAGCTCGCGTTCACATGCGAGGCGTAGTTGCGCTTCACCCACGGACTGGCCGCCAGCAGCACCGTCCGGTGGCTGTCCACGTGGTCCACGCCGCCCTGCGCATCGTCTTCGGTCACGAAGACCGCCATCCGCTTCCACCAGGGCGAATGCGACAGATACTCGACGATCCGGCCCAGCGCGTAGTCGTTATCGGCCGTATACGAGACCTCGAAAGGGTAACCGTCAGCCGGCCGCGGCTTGGTCATGTGGTCGTTCGGCAAGTGGATGTAAATGAACCGCGGCAGCTCCCGGCCGGTCTTCCTGTACCGCTCTTCGATCTCCTTGATGAACTGATCCGCCCGGTACTGGTCGGGGATGTTCATGTTGTAGCCGGGGTAGTCGCGCGACGTGTTCCGGTACAACGGATCCGGCATCGGCACGTTGGTGACAAACCGCGCCCCCGTGGGCTTCTCCCCCGGATCCTCCACCACGCCCGCCAATTCAAAGCCCTCGCCGAAATTCCGGAAACTGATTCCTCCACGCTCAAGATGGTGCCAAAGCGCCCCTGCCTCCAACTGTTCTTCCGGATGAAGGCTCGAATTCGATTGCGCAAACAGCAGCCGCCCCGGCGCGGAGGTCGGCAACCGGAAATCCTTCTGCCCGCCATAGGACGCCATCAGCGAACTTTCGGTCCAGGCGTTCGGATACGATCCGACCAGCCAGTGGTGGCCGTCCACCGACACCTCTGAATCGGCGTAGAAATTGTCGCTGAACGAAAACCGCTCGGCCAGCGCGTGGTGGTTCGGCGTCAGGTTGTAATAGCTCTTATAGGCGCGCGTTTTCAGGCTGCCCGGCGTCTGGCTGATCCAACCGCTGCGGCCTAGCCTGGCCAGTTCGGGCGCGCCCCGCAGCGGCCCGTTCGACGCCGCCTCACGGTCGCCAAAAACCTCGTCGTAGGTCCGGTTCTCCTTGACGATGAGAACCACATGGTGAACGTCGATCGGCAACTGCGCCGGTCTCACAAAACTCCGCGCAAACCCGTTGAGGCTCATCACGCGGCCTGTGTGGATCGGCATCGCCCGCGGCATCGGAACGGGGAAGACGCTGATCGTCCCGCGCCTCAACATTCCCTGAAAGCTCTCCTCCAGCCGCGACGTCTTGCTGGCGTTCGGACCCGTCCCGTGGCCCTTCGCACTGGCCACGAACACCTGCCCTCCATGCAGCGCAACCGCCGTCGGGAACCACCCCACCGGCAGATGGCCTAACACCTTGTTGCCGCCCGTGTCGATCACCGCCAAAGCATTGATACCCGCCTCGGCCACCAGCAATCGCCCATTGGCGTGATCGACCGCCATGCCCAACGGCAGAATTCCGCGGTAGTCTTCCAGCCTCGGAATCCGTAGCGGAATCGTCGCCCTCACCCGCAACGTCACCGCATCCACCACGCTGATCGAATCCTGATTCCCGTTGGCGACATAGATGTCGTTCGCCGTGGCCACCACCCCCGCCGGCGACGACCCGCCCAGCGACTTCACCCCGAACGGCTCGCCCGTCCTCACCAGCGCCACCAGCTTCGGACTCTCCGCCTCCGTCACATCCAACACCGCCAGGGAATTCGACTCCGGCACGTTCGGATCGCCCAGTCCCGGCACATCCACCGGCCCGCGCGCCGTCTCCCGCTTCGTTCCCTGTTCCGACTCCGCCGAAGGGAAGCCGAATGCCGGGAATGGCAGCGCCGTCCCCGCCACGTCATCTTTCTTGAACCCAGGCAACGCCTTGTATTCGAACATCCCCAGGTTGGTCACATACAGCCGTTTCTTGTCCGGCGACAGCGCCATCTTGAACGGCAGCCGCCCCACCTTTACGCTGGCCAGCGTCTTGCGCGTCCGCGTGCTGAACACCGCAACGCGAAAGTTTGCCTGATCGGCGACGTAGAGCAGCTTCCGCTCGGCGTCATAGGCGATATCGGAGGCGTAGGAGTCCTTCCACTGGCCCTCGTTCAAGTGGAAATGGCCCAGGATCCGTCCGGACGGAATCGCCACATGCCGCACCCGCCCCGAATTGCCCTCAGAGGCGAACAGCTTCGAGTCGTCCTCCCAGGCCAGACCAAGGAAGACGCTGCGCCAATCGTCGTCGTCGCCCGGTTCGGGCTTGTCGTTCTTGCGCTTCGCCTCCAGACGCTGCAGACGCCACGGGTCGGCCGTCATGTCGAGAATGGTCAGCGAATACCGGTCCGGCCCTCCGTCGGCTGTGACGGCGAACTTTCCCCCCGGCGAAATCGCCAGCCCAAACGCGCCCGGCCCGGTCGCAAACTGCCGCCCCAACGGCTCGATCATCCGCCCGCCCGGCAACACGCTCTCCGCCCCTACGCGCCTCGCCGCCGGCCTTTCGCCCGCCGGCGCGCGAAATTCCACCACCGGAGCCTGCCGCTCCTGACCAAACGAAATGGCCGCCAAAGCGGCGAGCATGGCAACGCTTCGCATCAGGGAATCCATCATTCGCTATACAGACCTTTTCAAAACACCACCCCTAAAATCAACCGCCCGCCGTCCGCGCCAATGCCTCCACCACGCGCCGCCCCTCGATCCTATAACGCCCGGACAGCACCAACCGAATCGCCTCGCTGTAAACCCGGTGCTCTTCCACCAGGATCCGCGCCGCCAAAGCGTCGGCGTCGTCGCCGTCTTTCACCTCCACCGCCGCCTGCTTGATGATCGCGCCCGTATCCAATCCCGCCTCCACGAAATGTACCGTGCAACCCGAATACTTCACACCGTAATCAAGTGCCTGCTGCTGCACATGCAACCCAGGGAAGCTCGGCAACAGCGAAGGGTGGATGTTTAAGATCCGTCCGCGGTACGCCTCCAACAACGGCCCGCCAACCCTTCGCATGAAACCCGCCAGACAGATCAGATCCACTTCGAACGGAGCCAAAGCCTCGACCGCCTTCGCCGCCCAAACGTCCGTATCCACGCCCTTCGAAGGCAAACACAGCGTCCTCAACCCAAGCCCTTCGGCCGTCTCCAACCCCTTCGCCTCCAGGTTGTTCGACACCACCACCGCGATCTCCGCCGTCAACTTCCCTTCCCTGATATTCCGGGCGATCGCCTCGAAGTTCGATCCCCGCCCCGACAACAGAATCGCCAGCCGTTTCATTTGTAGATCACCCGCTCCTTCCTCCCGCGCGGCTGCTTCACCACGCGCCCCACCTCATGGAACGGCTCCTTCAGCCGCTTCAATATCCGCTTCGCCTTGTCCATCTTCGCTTCCGGTACGGCCAGAATCATGCCCAGACCCAGATTGAACGTCCGCCGGTAATCGTCATCGGGAACCGAACCCAGCCGTCTCAGCAACTCAAACACAGGCAGCACCGGCCACGCGCCCAACTTGATCTCCGCCGCCAGCCCGGCAGGCAACATCCTCGGCGTATTGTCCGTAATCCCGCCACCAGTGATGTGCGCCGCGCCGCCCAGCGCCCCCGCCGCCATCAATTTCTGAATCGGCTTCAGGTAGCTTTTGTGGACCTTCAACAGCTCCTCGGCCACCGTGCAGTCCAGTTCCTTCACAAAGCTATTCACCTTGTGGCCCGCGACCTCGAAGAACAGCTTCCTCGCCAGCGAGTACCCATTGGTATGCAGGCCCGTCGATGGCAGACCCAGCAGAACGTCGCCCGCCTTCAGCTTCTTGCCCGTCAACAGGCGGCTCTGCTCGACAGCGCCGACGATGAACCCCGCCAGGTCGTACTCCCCATCGGCGTACAGACCCGGCATCTCGGCCGTCTCCCCGCCGATCAGCGAACAGCCATTCTCGCCGCATGCCTTCGCCAAACCGGCCACAACCTGACCAGCGACGTCGGCGTTTAACTTGCCCACGGCGAAGTAGTCCAGGAAGAACAGCGGCGCGGCGCCCTGCACCGCGATGTCGTTCACGCAATGGTTCACCAGGCACTGGCCCACCGTGTCATGCTTGCCCGACATGAAGGCGACCTTCAGCTTCGTGCCTACCCCGTCGGCCGAGGAGATCAGCACCGGCCGCTTGTAGCCGGTCAGCCGGTAACCGGCGCCGAAGCTGCCGATATCGGTCATCACGCGGCTTGTAAATGTCTTCCTGGCCGACTGCTTAATGAAGCCGACCGCACGGTCCGCCTCGTCGATATTCACTCCCGCGTCGCGGTACCGGATAGGTCGTGTAACTGGCATCTTGATCTACCACCAGTTTAGAATGACGTGCCGTCATGCGCTGTCGCTTTCCGCTGGCCTGTGTCTGCCTCCTCGCGCCGCTGACGAGCCTCCCCGCGTAATCCCCCTCATCGGCGATTGTCATCGAGGACGCCCGGATCGTCACCGCCGCCGGACCCGTCATCGAGGAAGGCTCCACCGTCATCCGCAACGGGCTGATCGTCCAGGCCGGACCTGCCGTCCAGACGCCCGTCGGCGCCTGGGGCATCGATGGAAACGGGCTCACCGTCTATCCCGGCCTGATCGACGCCCTCAGCACCTGGGGCATCCCCTCGGCGCGCCCACCCGCCCAAGGCGCAGCCGCCCAAGGCGCAGCCGCCCAAGCCGCCCTCGCCTCGATGCTCGACACCAATTGAAGCCGATGTCGCCGCCCAACATCCACGCCAAACCGTAGCCCACTCACACCGCGACGCGCCCGCGTCCCCAGACTCAAGCCTGTCCCCGAGACTGAGGGATTACGGCATCCTTGACAAACATGTTGACACGGGGGGGGAGGGCATTAAAATCATGTCATTCTGAGCCGGACCCGAAAACGGCAAGTTCGGATAATTCTTGTAGTTGGATGGAGGAGGAATCAATGCGTAAGCAAGTGTTGGCCGTGCTTCTATTTGGAGGGGCCGTCTGCGCGCAGGCGGGGGTCCTGACGTTCACCAGCGAACCGCTGTTCCAGAGCCAGGGCGTGATCTGGCACAACACCAATTGGGACAGCTTCGTTGGAGGGTTCTACTATCCCGGGGACCCGTACACCATTGGGGGGGTCACGTATACCAGTACGAACAATCTAATTGCCACCCCGGGTACGGGTTATGGCAACGCCCGGTCGGTCATACTTAACAACTATTGGTCGCCGTTGCCTGGCGCCATCTCGACCTCGCCGGACGCATTCGACATGTTCGGCTTCAACATCGGCCTGTTGGGCTCCACGTCTTTAGTCGACATCCAACTCAACTCAAACCTGGGCTCCTACTCCTTCCTCGGGCTCTCCTTCCCGAACGTGAACACTGGTCTCGCCTTCCAGGGATTCATCACCGACAACCCCGCCGAGTATTTCACCGGCTTTACGCTGACCTCCCAGGGAGGAGGCGGTTATGCTCCGGCCATCACCGACGTGCAGTTGGGGCAAACGGGAGCGGTGATTCCCGAGCCATCCACCCTCGCGTTCGTGGCGTGTGGAGTACTTGGTTTGGCGTTCTACCGCCGTATGCGCCCGGCGCGCGCGTCGTCAACCTGAACGGCAACCACCTCATCCCCGGCATCATCGACTGCCACACCCACATCGCCCTGGACTCCAAACACACCCGGCTCTACCAGAAGTATCTGAACCGGCCCTGAGCCGAGCCAGAAATAAACGGGGCCGCGCGCGTCGGCAAGCGGCGTGTGGGCTGTCCCCTCAGCCGCCCCTAGTCGATGAACCCCCGCCACGTGTTGCCCTTGGCATCGCGCAGGATGATCCCGTAGCCGTCCGACACCCCGGAGGCGTAGTTGTCTTCGTCGTCACGGAACCGGTAGCGGATCGTGCCGTCGTCCTGCCGCTCGGCGACGCCCCGCCATTCGACGCCATTCTCGTCGCGCAGACGGATGAAGTCACCATCCCCATGGCCGTGCACAGTCCGAGTCCCGTGGGAGAATCGGAAGAAGCCGCTCGGCAATGAGTCTCGACGCTTTCGCCGGAAGATCATATTCAGTCTTATCGGCGGGAACGGTAGATTCCGGTATACACAATATCGGGGAGAGGAAACAGCGAAGATCCATGAGGGCTGTGGTCCAGCGGGTTTCCCAGGCGCGGGTAGAGGTCGATGGCGCCATCACCGGCCAGATCGAGTTGGGTTTGATGGTCCTGCTCGGCGTGGCCGGGGGCGATGGACCGGCTGCCGCCGATTGGCTGGTGGACAAGATCGCCGGCCTGCGCATCTTCCCCGACTCGGACGGCAAGATGAATCTCAGCGTCGAACAGGCGGGCGGCTCGCTGCTGGTTGTCTCCCAATTCACCCTCTATGGCGACACCCGCCGCGGCCGCCGCCCCAGCTTCGACGCCGCCGCGCCCCCCGAACTCGCCCGGCGCCTCTACAAGTACTTTGTCGAGAAGGCGCGCGCCCGCGGCCTGCGGGTCGAGACCGGCATCTTCCAGGCCATGATGCGCGTCCACCTGGTGAACGAAGGCCCCGTGACGCTGATCTGCGAGTCGCCGCAGCAGGCCTGACACGCTAGCATGGCTACAATGGGTTCCGATTCCGTATCGCCGGCGCGCCGCTCAGCCACACTGCTGATCGACTGCCCCGATTCCAAAGGCCTTGTCGCATTGGTGGCCGGCTTCCTCTACGAGCATGGCGCCAACATCCTGCACGCCGACCAGCACCGCGACGACGAACTCGGCCTGTTCTTCATGCGCAACGAGTGGGACCTGGCCGAGTTCGCCCTCGACGAAGCCCAGTTCGTCCAGGCCTTCTCGCCGCTCGCCGAACGATTCAACATGCGCTGGCGGGTGGAATACTCATCGCGGCCGCTCAAGGTGGCGATCTTTGCCTCCCGGCAGCTTCACTGCCTTTCCGACCTGCTCGAACGTTTCTCGACCGGCGACCTGCCGGGCCAGTTGAAGGTGGTCATCAGCAACCACGACGATGCCGGGCCGCTGGCCCGCTTCCACGGCATCCGGTTCGAGCCGGTTCCCGTGTCACTGGCAAACAAGGCCGGAGCGGAGCGGCGGCAACTTGACATCCTGCGGGAAGCCGATGTGGACCTGGTCGTGCTGGCCCGCTACATGCAAGTGCTCTCGGGCGATTTCGTGGCCTGCTATCCGGGCCGGATCATCAACGTCCACCATTCGTTTCTGCCGGCGTTCAGCGGCGCGCGTCCCTATCAGGCCGCATACGCGCGCGGCGTGAAACTGATCGGCGCCACCAGCCATTACGTCACGGAAGTTCTCGACGACGGGCCGATCATCGAACAGGACGTCGTCCGGGTGTCACACCGCGACAGTGTGGCCGGCATGATCCGCCAGGGCCGCGACGTCGAGCGGGTGGTCCTCTCAAGGGCCGTGCGCTGGCACCTGGAACACCGCATCCTGTCCTATTCGAACAAGACCGTGATTTTCGACTAAAAGGAGACCGCCCAAGCATGATTGTCGGAACTGGTGTTGACCTGGCGGAAGTGGACCGCATTCGCGAGTCGGTCGAACGCTTCGGCGAGAAGTTCCTGAAGCGGATCTACACGGAGCGCGAGATCGCCTATGTCGAGCGGAAGGCGAACAAGTATGAGCGCTACGCCGCCCGGTTCGCGGCCAAGGAAGCCGGCATGAAGGCAATCGGGACCGGCTGGCGCAAGGGGGTCCGCTGGCAGGACTTTGAAGTGGTCAACCTGCCGTCAGGGCGCCCGGCGTTGATGTTGCATGGCGTCGCCGCGGAGTTCGCCGCCCGGCTGGGCGTGACCAACATCCAACTCAGCCTGACGCACACGTCACGGTCAGGCCTGGCTTACGTGATCCTGGAGAGCTGAGCCCGCCCCGGCGGCGTCCTTCTCCTCCATCGACTTGGTGACCAGCCAGGTGTGCCACATGCGGTGGATCACCGTGATGTTGCCCACCACCGCGATCACCCAAAGCACCGGAGCCATGCGGTCGAACAACGCCCCGATGATGATTAAAACGACCCGTTCGGGCCGTTCGAGGAAGCCGACCTTGCAGGACGGAATCGTATTCTCCGACCGTGATCGCGTATAGGAGATCATCACCGATGCGGTCATGACGACGGCCGTCAGGACGACATAGAAGTTCCGCCCGATGTTGGCGTAGTAAACCAGCAGCCCCATGAGCAGCGCCAGGTCGGAATAACGGTCCAGCACCGAGTCGAAGAATCCGCCAAAGCGGGTCACCTGGCCTGTCGCGCGGGCCACGCGGCCGTCCACCATGTCGAAGATGCCGGCGCCGGCGATCACCAGCCCGGCTGCCAGGAAACGGCCCTGAGCCAGCAGGATGGCGGCATAGATGTTGATCAGCAGGCCGATAAAGGTGAGGACGTTCGGGTGGATCTTGGCCAGCGCCAGCCCACGCACGATCAGTTTGATGATGGCCCCCGCGCCTACGCCGATCGCCCGTGTAAAGGTCATGGTAAGTCTACTCCGCCAAGTCGTGGATCGTGGCCAGTTCAAGCACTTCGAACTGGCGCGTGCCGTTGGGGATAGCGACTGTCACCTCGTCGCCCACCTTCTTGCCAAGCAGTCCTTTCCCGATCGGGGATGAGGTCGAGACCATGTTCTTCGTGGCGTCGGACTCCTCGCTGGCGACGATCTTGTAGCGCACCTCCTCGTCCTTGTTCACATCGAGGACGAGAACGCTGGAGCCGAGCCCGACACGGTCGCGCGGGATCCTGCTCATATCGACCATCGAGAAGTCGGCCAGCCGCTGCTTGAGGCTGGAGAGGCGGGAGTCCACATAGCGCTGGCGTTCCTTGGCCGCGTGGAACTCGGCGTTCTCGCGCAGGTCGCCATGGGCGCGGGCTTTCAGAATTTCTTTCGGCAACTCGTTACGAAGTTCGTACTCGAGCGCCGTAATTTCTTCCTGTAGCTTCTTCTTCAGATCTTCCATCGAGTGGCGGAGTCTCCCAACCGCACATTATACAGTGTGGGGCGGACTTCAGTCCGCGAAGGGCTTCAGCCCGCCTTCCGCTGAAAGACAAAGCGCGGCTTCAGATGAATCCGCAGAACCTCAAACGCCGTTTGCGCAATAATTTCCGGCACCCCCAAATCCCGCGCCAGCACACAGCCAAGCGGCGTTTCCAATCCCTCCCCACGCTACTAACCCGTTGTAGTAAATTCGTAAGTTCGCTTTCGCTCAAACGAGCCTGTAGCCGGACGCTACCAAAGGAGGAGGCCCCAAAGTCTCCCCTTCTTTTTCCCTCATCACTTCAAATCGAACATCAACACCTCGGCCGCCTCCACCCCCTCGATCCGCACCGCTGCCTCACCCTCGATCGCCGCGCCATCCCCATCCTTCAACTTCTCGCCATTCACCTCAACAACCCCGTCCGCCACCTGTACCCAAACTCCCCGTCCCTCCCC
>CAZLDN010000101.1:0-18892 GCA_964558355.1 uncultured Candidatus Solibacter sp. | reverse complement strand
GTTTGGCGGAGCCCGCGGCGGCTTCGGTGGCGGTGGCGGCGGCGGCAGACGTGAAGGCGGCGGCGGCGGCGGCGGTGGCCGCGGCGGCCGCGGCGGCGGTGGCGGCGGGAATCGCTGGTAAGGTTTTGATGGAAATGGGCGGGCCGGCTGAAAGGTCCGCCCCTGAAGACTGGCCGCAAGGCGCCCGGCGCGGAGCCGGGTGAGGCGGCAGGCGACGTTCGCCAGGAAGGAGGCGTCATGGCTGGACGCGGTGCGCAATCATTTCAGAAACGCCAGAAGGAAATGCAGCGTAAAGAAAAGCAGCAGGAGAAGCAGGCGAAAAAGCAGCAGCGGAAACAGGAGCCGGGACATTTGCAGTCTGTTGAGGAGATGACCCCGCTCGATGGTCCGGTGATTTACTCCGACGAATCGGAAGAATAGGCGCAGGCGGATCCGGACGGCATGTCCGGGGTCCCGCACGGCAGTTAAGTTTGGAATGGGCACGATGGCCATGGAGCCGGAGTGCCCTTTTCCATGTCTGCCTGGGAGAGGGATCGCTATTGGGCCAGCAGTGGCCGCGCGGTTTCCGCCCGCGGGCCCAAACATGCGGACGGTCTTGTAGGATTGAGTTTCATTTCGACCGCCGGTAGGTGTAGCTTGGGGAAGAATGGCTTCCGCGCTTAGGAGGATCGAGCAGTGAGAATCGGATTCGTACTTGCCTTCATGGCCCTGCCGGCCCAGGGCGTCACCTTGGTGGACAAAGGGAAATCGAGTTACTCGATCGTCGTCTCGGCCCAGGCGTCGCCATCGGAGCAGCGCGCGGCGCAGGAACTGCAACGGTTCGTTGAAGAGATGTCCGGGGCGCGGCTGCCGGTGGTCGACGACTCGAAGAGGGTCGGAGGCCCCATGGTGCTGCTGGGCGACAGCGCGGAGTTGAAGAGGCTGAAAGTGAAGGTCCCGCTCGAAAAGCTGGGCGCCGAAGGATTCGTCATTCAGACTTCGGGCCGCCATCTGGTCATCGCCGGGGGCCGGCAACGCGGCACGATGTATGGGGTCTACACGTTTCTGGATAAGCTCGGCTGCCGCTGGTTCACCAGGGAAGTCAGCCGCATCCCCAAGTTGCCGACTATCAAGCTCGCGGCCCTCGCCGAGACCCACATGCCCGCCTTCGAATACAGGGAACCTTTCTTTACCGAAGCCTGGGACAAGGACTGGGCGGCGCGTAATCGCACCAACGGCGACCATACGCAATTGGACTCGTCGACGGGCGGGAAGCTACAGTATTACCCGTTCGTCCACTCGTTCGAACAGTTGGTTCCGCCGGCGAAGCACTTCAAAGAGCATCCCGAGTATTTTTCGCTGATCGACGGCAAACGCCGCGCCGAACGCAGCCAGCTCTGCCTTACGAATCCCGACGTGCTGCGGATCGCCATTGCGCAGGTGGAGACGTGGATCAAGGAGCACTCGGACGCCACCATCTTCTCGGTCTCGCAAAACGACTGGGAGGGCTGGTGCGAATGCGACAAGTGCCGGCGGGTGGAGGCGGAAGAGGGCGGCGAACATTCGGGTCCGCTGCTGCGATTCGTGAACGCGGTGGCTGCCGAGACCGGCAAGCGCTACCCGGACAAGTTGATCGACACGTTGGCCTATTGGTACACGGAGAATCCGCCGCTGAAGGTACGGCCGCTGCCGAACGTTCGAATCCGCTTGTGCCCCATTGGGATCTGTATCGCCCACAGCTTCGCCTCATGCCCCCGCAGCGCCTACTTCTACAAGAACCTGCAAGCCTGGGCGAAGATCACAAACCAGCTTTACATCTGGCACTACAACACCAACTTCTCGCACTACCTGATGCCGGTCCCCGACTTTGACGAACTCGCGGCTGACATCCCGATCTACAAGCGCAATGGCGTTGTAGGCCTGTTTATGCAGGGCGCTTATGCCAAAGGCGGCGGCGGCGAGAATTCGGAATTGCGCGCTTATGTGCTGGCGCGGCAGTTGTGGGATCCGGCGGTCAACGTGGACCGGACGGTGGATGAATTCATTGAGGGCGTCTATGGCCCGGCAGCCAAGCCGATGCGCGAGTACTTCGACCTGCTGCATGGCGAAGTGCGCGGACCCACGGGCGGGCATCTCTGGATCTTCAATGTCCCGGATTATTCCGACGGTTTCCTCACGCGAGCGAACGGACTGTTCGATCGGGCGGCGACACTGGCCGGCGATGAGGGCACGCGGCGCAGGGTTTTGAAGGCGCGATTGCCGGTTGAGTATTACAGCCTGCTGCGCGACTCGGAGTTCCAGTTGCGCGACGGCGGCTATGCGCCAGCGGATCTGGATCGCGTGATCCCGCGCGCCAGGGACCTGTTCTCCCGCATGCGCGAGTTCGGCATCGAGAGCATCCACGAAGGGCAACCGCTGGACCGGGATGAAAAGCGATGGGCGGAGTTGAGGAGCCTTCCGGCGCTGAAGTTGGAGAACTCATCATGGCGGGCGGACATCGTGCCGGACCTGGACGCGCGCGTTGTTCGCCTCATCCGCAAATCGACGGGCCTCGACGTGATGCGCCAGTACCCGCCTGGCGCGGGCACGTACCCGAGCCTGGGGGGGCAGTTGGCCAGCGTCCACAACGACTACTACGCAAAGGCATGGGAAGTGCGCTGGACCGTTGAATCGCAGGCGGCGGATCGGCTGACCCTCATCGGGCAGTGCGACAACGGCGCACGGATCCGGCGCAGCTTTGAACTGGCGGCGTCAGGGCTACGCACCGTCGCCACAGTGGAGAACGCCGGGACATCGCCGATCCCGGCCGCGCTGCAGGTGCGGGCGGAGTTCACGCCTGGAGACATCGACCGGGCCGGCATGTCGTTTGTCCGCACCTCCGGCGAGACGGTGGAGAAGCAGTTCATCGTCGCCGGAAAGGAGCCGGCGGGCAAGGAGACCTGGACGGGGACTCAGCGGCCCGCCGGACAGTGGCGCCTGGTGCAGGGCGGCGGACTGACAGTTTCGACGAACTTCGACGATTCGCAGGTGGAGCGCAGCTACTTCAATTGGACCGCCAAGTCCAGACCAGGGGTGACCTTCGGTTTGTGGTCGGCGGAGAGGACCCTGGCTCCGGGAGAGTCGCTGCGTCTGGAAGCCGGCTATGGCCTGGCTCCCGGCAGCCGGAACTGATCATCCGGCCGGCGGCACCTGCGGGTTCGAGTCCTGGCCAAACGAAACCGCTCTTCCTGGGGGCATTACGTGGACCTCGACTCGCTGATCGTGCGGTGACGCGGTGAGAGCCTTCCGAGGTTTGGAGCAGGGTCCCCGTGCGACCAAACGATTTCTATTGACAGGCTGCTTTCAAGGTGATATCACTATGGTAGCGGATTGATCTCGGACGAGATTCCCGCGGAGGAAACCATGTTGAAGGAGAAACTGATCTCGGCGCCGAACGGCATCCTGGTGCTGCTGCTCGTGATTGCCATGCTGATTATCCCGATTGTGATGATTGTCATCACGGCGAAGGAGACCCAGGGCGGGCCGAAGCCCTTCATGCCAATCGCCTTTTGGCTGGTGGTGTGGATCGCCGACATTGTAGCGATGGCAGGGTTCTTTACGGTCCAGCCGAACCAGGGCGTTGTGTTGACGCTGTTCGGCAAGTACATGGGAACGGCGACCGAACAGGGTTTGCGGTTCGCCAACCCGTTTTACACGAAGAAGCACGTCTCGCTGAGGGTCAGGAACTTCGAGACCAGCAAGATGAAGGTGAACGACAAGGACGGCAATCCGGTGGAGATTGCGGCGGTCGTGGTGTGGAAGGTGGTGGACACGGCCGAAGCGATCTTCCATGTGGACAGCTATGACAACTACGTTCATGTCCAGAGCGAGGCGGCTGTGCGCAACATGGCGACGGCCTACCCCTATGACACGCATGAGGAGCATGAGATCTCGTTGCGGGGCCACACGGCGGTGGTAGCAACGCATCTTCAGAAGGAGATCCAGGAACGCCTGTCGGTGGCCGGAGTGGACGTGATCGAGGCGCGCATCAGCTACCTGGCTTATGCCCCGGAGATCGCGGCGGCGATGCTCAGGCGGCAGCAGGCGGGGGCCGTGATCGCGGCGCGGCAGAAGATTGTCGAGGGCGCCGTGGGCATGGTGGAGATGGCGTTGAAGGAACTGGCGCAGAAGAAAGTGGTGGAGTTCGACGACGAGCGTAAGGCGGCGATGGTGTCGAACCTGCTGGTTGTCCTCTGCTCCGAGAGCCAGGTGCACCCTGTGGTGAACACAGGGACGCTGTACCAGTAAAGGGGACGGATCGGCCATGGCTGAGCGCAAGAGCTTTCTTCTCCGAATCGACGGGAAAGTGCTCGATGCGCTGCGGAAGTGGGCCGGCGACGACCTGAGAAGCCTGAACGGGCAGATTGAATTTGTCTTGCGCACGACGCTCAGAGATCAGGGCCGCCTGAAGGGAGCCCAGGATAAGCCGGAAGAAGAGGCGGAGGAAGAGGAATCCTGACCTGCGAATTCCTCCGCGGCACAACTGCCACGAACTGGTTGTTTAGTTAACTGCGCCAGGGGCCTGATGGGTTCCGGGCGCATTTTCTGTTTGAGGAGGGACGACGTACGTGAGAGGCGGACCAATCCGCGATTGCTGGACGAGCCGCCAGATCTCGGCGCCGGCGAGGAGAAAGGTAATCCATAAGATCGGCCGCCGGTAGCGCTCGAGGAATTGGACAATATAGTAGACGAGCGGAAACAGCGACAGCCAGAGCGAACAGAGCAGGGCGCCGGGAGGGCAAGCGCGCCAGAGACGCATCAGGCCGAAGATGCTCATCAAGGTCATGCCATAGACCCAGAGTCGCTCACGGGTGAAGGCCGGGAGGAGCGTTTCACCGATCGGATCGCCCGTTTCAGACGGGATCCAGAAACGGACGATTCGCCGGGCGGTCAGGGAGGCGAAGCGGAGAGGGTTGGCCGTGATCCAGGCGAGGGCTTCTTGCGTTCTTTGCCGGCTGTACCCTGGTTCACCCAGACTGACGACCCGTTTCGCCTCGCCGGCGCTGGTATTCGGGTGACTGGCCTGGAAGCACTGGCTTAGCAGATTTTCGACCAAGCTGACCTCGGCGCAGGCATTGTTGGAGATGGCGAGTTCGAGGCCGAAGTTGCCGCGCATGAGGATGAGCCCGCCGAAGAGGTTGAAATTCCTAACAAGCCATGGGGAGAGGAGTGCGGAGGCGGAGAGGGCGAACAAGGCGATTTCGAGACGCCTGTGCCGCCACAGTGGCGCAGCCAGGGGAGTCAGGAACCAGACGGCGACGACGATGGCGGCGGCTGAAGTCGTGAGTGCTGTGAAGGCGAACAGTGCTCCCGCCAGGAGAGAGATCGCGCGGCCGCCACTGGATCCGGCCCAACGCGCGAGAACGATGGTGAGCAGGATGACGAGGAGTCCGGCGAGGCTGGCCTCGTACTCGGGAAAGGGCCTGATCTTGGCGAGGATCCAGGCGATTGCCGCCAGGACACCGGCCTCGAATGCGACACCAAGGTGGACGGCAGCCAAAGGGAACAAAGCGGCTTGAGCCGCCATGAAGATGGCCGAGCTCATGGCGAGAGCGAAAAGACCGGAGCGGCCGTCGCCGAAAATCCTGAGCAGGGTTCCCATGAAGACTGGATACACGGGGGCGGCGTGGGCGGAAGGGCCGGTCTTCCCAGCATGAAAAGGATTGGCAAGGCTTCCGGTGGAAGCCCAGGAGCGCGCCAGTCTGACGGTCTCGGGATGCGACGGGAATCGCGCCTCCGGGGGGAGATCAGGCCACCACCGAACCACGCCCAAAAGGAAGAGCACCGCGCAGCAGAGCGCCCTCGCTCGACTGGTGGAGAACATGGATGCCGTCGAGATCACGCCATGCTCCAGAGACGGAGCCGGACGGCGAATGGACATACCGGGTCGGCTGATCCGGCTGCGCGAAACGGGCAGTGAGAGCGCAGGGATCTGGAGGCGAGCGGGCCGGTTGCGTTGTTCATGCTGGTCGCCGGGAAGTCTTCAGTTGGCCCATCATTTCTTCACTCGACGGCGATGTGCCTGCCCTAGATTATAAGGACAGTCTAGTCTGAATTGAATGGCAACTATGCTCCAGAGCTTCGATTCGCGATGGGCTTGTCGGGATTGACCGGGATCCAGGCCAGCGCGCCGATGACGCATAGAGCGGCGGCGGTAAGAAACGACGCCGTCCAGCCGAACTGATCGGCGATGAGCGGCGTGAGCGAGGCGGTGACCGCGCCCCCGATCTGTCCGCCCATGTTCATTAGACCCGAGGCAGTGCCCGCCGACGATCCGGCGACATCGGCTGTGACGGCCCAGAAGGCGCTTTGCGAAAGGTACAGCGCGCCGGCGCCGCCGGCGAGCACGATGGAAGCGACACGCGCGCTCTCCACCTGCGTCGCCAGAGCCAGGAAGACGCCGGCGAGGGCGAGTCCGAACAGGGCGAGTCCACAGCGTCCGACGCGCTTGCCATACCTCCGGGTCAGCTTGTCGGCGATCCAGCCGCCGACGGAAGACGCCGTGGCCATGGCGATGAACGGCAGCATCGAATACAGCGCGCTGGCCTTGAGGTCGAGGCCGCGGACCCGGCTCAGGTAGATGAAGAACCAGGTGAAGAAGATATAAGCGACATAGCCGAAGGTGAAGTAGCTGATCGAGAGGAAGATGATGTTGCGGTCGCTGAGGATGGCTCCCCACGGCAGCGCCTTGTGCTTTTCGAAGTCCTTGGCAGGGGCAGGCAGACCCGCCTCGATGAATTCGAGTTCGCGTTTCGAGGTCCAGGGATGGGAGCGCGGCGTGTCGCGGGCCAGCCACAGCCAGATCGCGCCGGCGACGAGTCCGATGATGGCGCAGACATAGAACGACCAGCGCCAGCCGTGGTTCAGCAGAACGTAGGTGATCAGTGGCGGCGTGACGCCCGCGCCCGCGCCGACGCCGGCGAAGATAAGCCCGTTGGCAAGGCCGCGTTCATGCGAGGGGATCCAGGCGGCGACCAGGCGGTTGGAGGAAGGATAGACGACGGCTTCGCCGAGTCCAAGCAGGAAACGCATGGCGATGAGGATAGTAATCGACCATGCCAGGGTGGCCGGTACCCAGGCGGTCAAGGTGGTGAACACGCCCCACCAGACGACGCCTATCGCGATGATGAAGCGTGGACCATACTTGTCGGCCAGATACCCGCCGGGCGCCTGGAACAGCGCGTAGCCGATGACGAAGGCGCTGAAGACGTAGCCCAGTTGGACGTTGCTCAGGTTGAAGTCCTTCTGGATGGCTTGACCCGCGATGGAGACGTTCACGCGGTCCAGATAAGCGATGGCGCTCATGAGGAACATCCAGAAAATCAGCAGCCAACGCAACCGGCCGTCGAACAGGTTTTTCACGGCGACAGACTCCTCGACTGAATTCCGCGCGCCAACTGGGCGAGCACGAGCGGGAAGCCGCATTCTATCTCAGGACGGAGCGGCGCGTGCGTGAACCCACATTTCGGTAATCTCGTTAAATGACTTGATACGTGATCCAGTTGTTGTGGCGGGCCGAAATCTCAACCCGGCCGCGGATCGAGCCGGAAGGAAGTCGTCACCATGAGCACACTTGCCATCCTGGGCGGCGAACCCATTCGCCGAAGGCCTTTTAGCCCCTGGCCGCAGTATCAGGCCAGCGACCTTGGCCGCATCGTCCGCACGGTGGAGAGCCGGCACTGGGGCGGCTACCCCTATCCAACCGCGATGGCGACGGAGTTCTGCCGCGGCTTCGCCGAGTTGCAGGGCGCGAAATATGCGCTGCCGGTGGCGAACGGTACGGTTTCGATCACGGTGGCGCTGCAGGCTCTTGGGGTGACCTTCGGTGACGAAGTCATCGTCCCTGCATACACCTGGGACGGCACGGCCACGGCTGTGCTGGCCATGGGCGCGATTCCGGTCTTCGCCGACATCGATCCCGACACCTATTGCCTCGACGGCGAGAGCGTCCGCGTAGCGATCACGCCCCGCACCAAGGCGATCGTGCCGGTGCACCTCGCCATGCGCTTCACCGAGATGGACGAACTGCTCAGTCTCGCCGCCGAGCACAACCTCAAGATCGTCGAAGACTGCGCTCATGCACACGGCGGGGCGTACAAGGGCCGCGGCGCCGGCGCCATTGGCGACATCGGCAGCTTCAGCCTCCAGGAGAGCAAGTTGATGACCGCCGGGGAAGGCGGCCTGCTGACCACCAACAGCCTGGAGTGCTATGAAGCCCTGCAAACGGTCAGCAACTGCGGCCGAGCCAGCCTGACCGACCAATATGGGCAGCGCCTGCTCGGCCTCAACTACCGCATGACCGATCTGCAAGTTGCCCTCCTTATCGGCCAAATGGAGATGCTGCCTGCGTTGCGGGAGAAGCGTTCCCGGCACGCCGCCTTGCTGACCGAGTTGCTGAGCGGGATACCCAACATCCGGGCCTTGCCGGCCCAACCCGCCATCACGCAGGAGACCATCTACACTTACGTCTTCCAGTACCGGCCTGAGCCCGGACGCCCGGCCCCCCCCCGCGACCTCTTCGTCGCCGCCATCGAGAAGGAAGGCGTCCCGTGCGACGGCCGTTTCTATGAGGCGGTCTACAAGAGCGACCTCTTCCATGCCACTCCGGACAACTGCCCGCAACTCGCGGCTGGACGCGACTCGGTCATGGACTACTCGCAGTGTCACTGCCCCGTTTCAGAGCGCGCCGCTTATGACGAGTCGGTCTGGCTCTTCCAATTCGTTTTGATCGGCGACGAGGAGGACGTGCGCGATGTGGCCCGGGCCGTGGAAAAGGTCGCCACGAACCTGGAAACGCTGGCCGCCCAGGATCCATCGCTGGCTGGCGTGAAGGCCATGGGCCGCGCCCAACGCGCCCGCGTGGAACGGAAGAAGAACTACTGAGCCCCGGCGGGATGCACGGCCCTACTTGCGGGCGGCCGCCTTTAACCACTGTTCGCTAAACACCGCGTGGTTCACCACCTTGCGCTGGTTCGAGGTGTAGACGACATGGATCAGGCCGTCGCGCGTCTGGATTGCCACCGGATAGGCGAATGAATCGTTGCCCGTGGCGATATCCCGCTTCCACGGCCAGGTGGCATCCTTGTCTTCCGAGAGCGCCACGGTGAGCGGATTCCGGTCTGACATTGAATCGTTGTAGACCAGCAGCAACGCGCCGCTTTTCAACTTGACGAAGTCCACCGCCGCGTTGGGGTTGGGGAATTGCGAATCGCGACCCTCCGTCCAGGTCCTGCCGCCGTCGGCGGATTCGGCGCGCACAATGTAGCCGTCCTTGACCGGCCCATAGCCGCCTCCGCGACGGCAGTAGGCGATGAGTTTGCCCGGAGACACCTCCGCCGCGGCGGGCTGGATGTTGCCTTTGGAAGACCGGATGATGCCGCTCTCGACCCACATTCTCTGTCTGGCGTCCCAGCGCAGGAACCTCGATGTGGAGTCCGCCCCGACGCTTTCCGTGTCGCTGCCGGTCTCGTGATAGACAGGCAGCAAGTACTCTCCGGATGCCAGGACGATCGGGCGCCCCCGCACCATCATGCCCTCCCGCTCGGAGACCACGAAGCTTTCGGACCATGTCCGTGCGCCATCGCGGGAGATCTTTGCCTGGATCCGCGATGTGGACCAGGTCTCACCCCAACGCACGACATAGAACAGCCACACCGGCCCGTCGGGAGCCTGCCAGATCACGCCATTACCCACCGAACGAAACGGATCCGAGGCGATCAACGACGGAGCGGACCACTTCTTCGCCGTCCGGCTGTAGCGGGAACCAAACACGCCCGTTTGGATTGCATACTCGCCGGACCCGCCGTAATAGACCAGGTAGAGATCGCCATCAGCCAACTCAGTGACGCCGGCCGGGTGCTTGTACGGGCCCGTCGGCGTCTCGGGGCCGAAGACCCTTTCCGTGGCCAGGTCACCCGGCGCGGCCACGAGGCTGAGGATGGCGCAGCAGAAGAAGAGAAGCAGTGGTTTCATAGGGCTCAGTCCCGATTCCAGTATGGTGTAGCGATGACCTACCCGGGGGGCTGCGATTAGCCAGACAGATCCGCGACCGTGAGGAAGCGGTCCACATGCTGCTGAGATCTCCTACCCGCTATTGCCTTGGTGGGAACCTGCCGCCAGTGCCTGCCCGCTTTCTTCGAGAACCCTGGGCCGCCAAGCGTCGAACCACGTCTGGAAGGCCACGATTTCACCCCGCCGGCGGGGTGTGAGCGGCATCGAGAATGTGGCTGGCGCCAGACCCCGGCACTCCGCAACCACTTTGAGGCCCCACGGCACCGGGAAGACGTTCAGTTGCTGGATGAATTCCTGAAGGCGGCTCTGCAGAGTTTGGAACAGGCCGGGTGACTCAGACGGCACGCAACCGAATAGAGCCGTGATCAGTTCCGGCAAAACGCAGGCGACTCCGGAAATCACTCCCTGACAGAGGCCCCCGGCCAACGCCTCGCCCAAGACCGCGTCGTTGCCGAGCAGCCGGATCGAGTCCACCTCCGGACGATCGGTCAGCGCTTGCAATATCTCCAGGCTGCCGCTGCTGTCCTTGATGCCAGCAATACAGCGCTCATTGCAGATCAGGTCCACCGCGACATCCGTGTCCACACCACCAGCAAACTGCGGAAGGTTGTAGATCAGGATGGGGAGTCCCGTGGCCGCTGCCGTCTGGCGGTAGAATTCGGCGACATCTTCCTGCTGATACGGGAAGAAGTGGGGTACGGGGACAAGCAGGATGCCGGCGCCCTCAGCGGCTGCATCCTCCGCATGACGAAGGCCTTGCCGCCAGTCGGCGGAGCCGGTTGCGCCCACCACCACGAAGTCGTTTCCGGCCTGCTGCCGCGCCCGCCGCGCCGCCTCGCGCCGCTCGGCGGAGGTCGCCGATGCGTACTCGCCCGTTGCCCCGTTCACGCAGACGCCGGATACGCCGCGCTCGAGCAGAAAACTCAGATTCGCATCGAAGCGATCCCAGAGCGGCAGCCCACTGGAGTCCCGTGGGAGCAGAACGGCGGGAATCACTCCCCCGATGCGACGATTTCGCGGCATAATAGGCTTTCCTGGTTCCTTTTGGAGTCCGACGGGTGTCAGTAGATGATTCCCGATAACTGAATGATATGTTCATTTCCTGAGCGAGTCAAATTACAAAATGAAACAGCGTTCCACTAAACGAGATGTTCCGGAAGCCGCGCTCTTCGAATCGCGGTCTCTCGCGAAGGGCGTCCAGATCCTCGAATTGATGGCCGGCTCCTCGACTCCCGCCACCCTCAGGGACATATCCGAGCAGATTGAGCTCGGGAAAGCGTCAGCCCTCAGACTGATCAAGACCCTGCTGGTCATGGGCTATCTGCAGCGGGACGACAACGACAACTACTCCCTTGGCCGGGATTGGCCCTCTCCGCGCCAGCAGCAGCGCCTGCGCGCCGTCAGGGAGACTGCGATGCCCTATCTCGCGGAGTTGAATGCGGAACTTGGCGAGACTGTCGCCCTGGCGTTCCTCTTCGAGGATGTCATCAGGGTGATTGAGGTCATCGAGAGCACCCATCACATCCGCATGTCCAACTACAAGGGCGGTATCCTCCAGCCCTACGCGTCCTCGCTAGGCAAGTCGATCACGGCTCACCAGGAGCCTGAGGTCGCGCAACGCCTTCTCTACACCTACGGGATTTTCCCCTTCACTCCAAATACGCTCACCGACTTCAGAAACATCCAGGACGAGTTTGCGTCCGTGCGCCAGCGCGGCTTTGCCTGGGACATGGAAGAGACCGTGCCCGGAGGCACCTGCATCGGCGCGCCCATCATCTGCGCCAATGGCGAAGTGTTCTCATCGCTCAGCATGTCCATGCCAAATGCGCGCTTCAACAAGAAGTTGGAGGACCTCTTGCCCGCAATGATCAAAGACTATGCGGCCCGCGTGGCCGCGGACCTCGCCAAGGCAGGTATTGGAAATCCGTAGGATTCTCTTCCTGGGTGGGTTCCATCCCCTTTGTCATTGCCGCTGCTCCGAGGCAGGCGTTGGGCGGCGCTCGGCATCGGAGATCAGGGAGTTCCGGCCCGCCCTTGACATGTGTGTGATCGAACCACCGAAATGAGAACGTACATGCGGCTTTCGAGAATGTCCCGGTTCCCCAACAGATGCGCGCTGCAAATGGAGCGGCCCTCCCGATGACGCGCGCCGAGTTCCTCTCGCTCATGCTTGCCCCGGCCGTCCCAGGGCCGAGCAAGACCTATGCCGTCGTGCCGCCGGGCACACATCCTGGCATCGTCTTCAGCGCTTCAGAGCTTGACGCATTACGCCGGCGCGCCATGAGCGGCGGCATGGCGGGCGAAGCCTGGAGCCGCGTCCGCCGCCTTGCCGCGGCGGATTCTCCGATCGCGCTCACCGTCAAACAGGCGGCCGGCCGCGAGGGCGAGCGCCTTGCCGAACGACTCGAAGCGATGGCCCTGGTCTACCAGGTCGAGCAGGATGAAGCGCTCGGCCGGCGCGCTCTCGCTGTGTGCGAAAGCATTACCGGGGCCATCGACGCTGATGAATTCCACCGCGTCGTCGATAGCGATTTCTTCGCCACCGAGCATTGGCCCAAAGCCTTCGCCCATGCCTGGGACTGGCTCCAGCCTCTCATGACGGAAGAGACGCGCGCCCGCCTGTTGGCGAAGCTCGAAGGCTGGAACGCCGCGCTCTTCCGCCATACCGAAAGCTGGTGGTGGAAGGAGGCGGGCTACAACTGCGGCGCCATCCCGGTGGGCGCGCAGGGCATCCTGCTGTCTTCCATCCGCGGGGAGTCGCGTCACCCCGACTTTCCCCGCTGGTTCGACGAGTGCTTCCGCAAAATCAGCCGCAATTATTTTCCAGAAACCTGGCGATCCAACGGCATCTGCAACGAAGGTCCCGGCTACGCCCACTACCACAACAACCCAACACTGTTCGCGGAGGCCGTGCGGCGCCTTGGCGGCCCCGACATCATCGCCGCCACCGGCGCGGTCAACGCCATGCACTACCTGCGCCACCAGTGGATGCCGCAGGGCGGTTGCGGCCCGGTCGGCGACAACACGAATTACGGCCGCCGTGTCTTCCAACCCATCTATCTCTTCGGCATCCGCGAAATGCAGGACGCCGCCGGCCTATGGACTTTCGAAAAGTACGCCGACCTCGACCGCATCAACCCAACTGGCGTCTTCCTCCATTGGCCCGACGGACTCCAGCCGGTCAGCCCCGCCACGCTCGATCTGCCCACGTCCCACTACTTCGAAATCGACTCGAACCGCGCCGGCTACCTCTTCGCGCGCGACCAGTGGGACAACGAACGCGCCTCGTGGTTCGTCTTCACTACGCGCCATGACAACGCCAACCACACCCACTACGACATGAACAGTTTTCTGTTCACCGCCTTTGGCGAGCAGTTCGCCACCCACGAGAATGTCTTCCCCTACAGCCATCCCCACCATGGCGCGGACATCGAGCACAACATCATCATCGTGGGCGAGGGCGGCATGCCCGCCGCCGACCGCCCCAACTCGGCCGGCGACGACGGTTCCCTCCTCGGGTTCATGACCGGCGCCGCCACCGGCCACTTCGCCGACTACGCCCGTGGCGATGCGCGCGCCTCATACGCCGACCGCTCCGTCCGCGGCTCCCAACCCGCCGTGCGCGCCGAGCGTACGGTACTGTTCGTCAAGCAGGGTCCCTGCCCCTATGTCGTCATCGCCGACGACATGCAGCGAAGCGCGGATGAGCACGACTACCACTGGCAGTGGTATACACGCGCCAAGGCCGTCAGCGGCCGCGGCACGTTTGGCGAACCCTTCCTCTTCGATGGGGAACGCGCCGGTTGCCGCCTGGCGTTCCATACGCCCGCCAGCCCTGAACACGACTTCCGCCTCGTCAAGGGCGCTGGTCCGCGCAGTCCAATCGAACTCGGCCTCCAGCGAGCCAACCTGAGCGGCGTCCGGGTGCGTTACCTCGCCGTGGCCGCCGCAAACCGTCACGGCGAACCAGAACCGCACCTCCGCCGCGGTCCGGAGATCGCTGGCTCCGAGGGCGCGGCCAGCATCGTCGTCGAAGGGACTGGTTTCACGGACCTGATCGTCTGGCAGCCTGAAGAGACCGCGGACGCAGGTGGACGCATGATCACCTGCGGCCAACTGAAGACCGACGCGTTGCTGGCGATGGTGCGCACCAACCCCGCCGGCAAGGTGCTGGGCTACGTCCTGGGCGACGGCAGCGTGCTCGAATTTGGGGGCAGCGTCTTGGCGCGTTCAACCGCCGGTTTCAGCGTCAGCGCCGATTCCGCGAAAGTAATGGCGTTCGGCAAGCGGCGCGCCCGGCAGAACCTGCCGCCGCTGCCCGCCGCCGGTGAACTCTGGCTGCCCGGTCCGGCCACGCGCTTGTGGGTTGACGGCGCTCCCGTTGCCACTGCCGGCCGCGGCGGACTGATCAGGATCGGGCCGAAGCCTGGGCGTTGACGCCCCTACTGACCGGTTCGCTTGCACTCGAAGATGATGGCCTCGTCCACGATCTTCAGGCCCGCGGAAATGTCGATCACGTAACGATGGTCCGTGGCGCCGGACAATCGTGTCGAGGCGCTCTGCAGGATCTGAGCCCGGCCCCCCAAACCGGTCGCAAGACGCTACGAACCGCTATCCGATTCCTCGAATCCCGCATGAGCAACCACTCAGCCGCCACCCCCCCGCTCGCTGCGCCGGGCATCCCGTTCTTCGACCCCCAAACACGAAACCGCCAGCCCGCCGTGAATCCCATCTCCGAATCCCACGCAAAGAACCACTCAGCCGCCAGCCGCGCCGCTTGCGGCGGCGGGTATCCCGTTCTTCGACCCCCAAGCACGAAACCACCAGCCCGCCGTGAATCCCTGCTTCGAACCCACCCGGTACGAAACCACTCAGCCGCCAACCCCGCCGCTTGCGAAGCTGTTCGGGGACAACGGCGATGGGGCCGCCGGGAAAGGTTTGGGCGAGCTGCGTGGCCCATTGGTCAATGGCTTCCGGAGTGTTGATGAGCCAGCCGGTTTGGGGCCGGCTGGACTCGGATGTGGACATGGCCCAGGCGTGCTGGCGGTCGCCCCAGTCGAGGGCGATGACAGCGGCGTAGGCGGTTTCGGGGAGTTGTGAGGGGATCATGGAAAGCCTCCTGATGCGAAATATTGCCGGCAGGCTTTGCTTCCGCGAAGGCCTTATAGTAGGAGTCAGGCTGGTTGGGCCCAGACGACATCGGAGAGGATTCGTTCTGGAAGCAAAGCGGTCCCCTGCGGACGCGAAGTCCTGACACAAGACATTGCGGTGTCTGCTGTCCCTATTCGTGGCCGCGGGGCGCCGGAACATACATAGTGGTAGCGCCGTGGAGCGCTGGACACAAGGGTGACGATGAGCGTTTTCCACAGATGCGGATCGATAGCGGCTGTGGAAAACGCGTTCGCTCAAAACACGCCCATACCAGCTATAAGGCTGTCCCAGGTCCCGTGCTTAACTGTGGGCTGTACTGTTTTCTCATCGTCGTCATCGACCTCTCCTTGTCAACGACTCCGCCGGAAGTTTAGCTTATTGCCTGGTCCAAATTCTTGGGACCACTATAGTCCATCATCGCTATCTCATCTACACGGTCAGAAGGCGAGCCGCAATCCGAATTGGGTGATGCGCGGGTCGCGGGCGGAAACCACCTGGCCGAAGGTGCCGGCCCCCACGGTGGCGCCGACCCCGGCGAACTGGGCGTGGTTGAAGAGGTTGAAAAACTCGGCGCGGAACTGGAGGGACATTCCCTCCCGCAGCACAGTGCGCTTGCTGAAGGAGAGGTCCCAGTTGTTGATGCCCGGGCCGCGCACGAGCCCCCGGCCGGCGTTGCCGAAGGTGCCAATGGCGGGCACCGCGAACGCCTCGGTAGTAAACCAGCGCGCCAGCGTCTTTTCGCGGTTCACGGCTCCGACGAGATCGGGAAGCTGGCCGCCCGTGCCGACTCCGGCGCGGTCTCCTGAGATCCCCACCGTGATGGGGTTCCCCGATTCGAAGCGATTGATGCCCGAAACCTGCCAGCCGTCCAGCAGTTTGCGAGCCGGTCCCTGAAGCCCGCGGGCGAAGGGCAGTTCCCAGACGTAGCTCATGGTGAGGACGTGCGTGCGGTCGAAGCCGGACAGCCCGCGGTCCGCGCGGTTGGAGGCATAGGCGTTCACAGGAGTGATCGTGTTATCCAGCGTCTTACTGAAGGTGTAGGAGCCCTGGAACGAGATGCCCCGGGAAAAGCGCCGCACCAGCGACGTCTGCATGGAGTGGTAGATGGAGTCGGCCGTCGTTTCGAACGTGCTGATGCCGGCGAAGCCGGGGTACGGGCGCACGGCATTGGGACTGACCTGGCCGCTTGCGACGGCGACGCTGGGCCGCGGCTGGTTCCTGTCGCGGCTGCGGATCAGGTGCGTGCCCTTTGAACCCACGTAGCTCACGTCCAGAAGCAGTTCCGCCGGCAGTTGCCGCTGCACGCCGAGCGACCACTTCTGCATGTACGGGATCTCCCAGGGCGAGTTGAAGCTGCTTAGGCCGATCGGGAAGACCCGCTGCGTCCCCTGGGCCGGGTTGCTGAACAAAGTGTTGAAGATCGAGACGCTCTGGTTGAAGGGGAAGTTGGTGCGGGTCGACGAGACGAACTGGGACCAGCGGTCGTGGAAGATGCCGTAGCCGCCGCGAAGCACCATCAGGTTGTCGCGCGTAAGCGAGTAGGAGAAACCCGTGCGCGGGGCAAAGGTGTTGTAGACGGTGTTGGTTACGGCATAGCCGAAAAGCGCGTCCTTGGCGGCGATGATCACGCCGTTGCGGAAGTTCTCGGTGCCAGGGACGATCTGGCCATTGCTCTGGACCGTGGGCGCCTTGGAGAAGTCGAAGCTGGGCGGGTGAAAGAACGAGATGGTTCCCCCGGTGTCGCGCTCGGGTTGATAGTGCTCCCACCGGATGCCGTAGGTCAGGGTCAGGCGCGGGTGCGCGCGGAACTGGTCCTGGATGTACAGCGCCGGGTCGGTGAAGCGCACGCTCCCGGTGATGTGGCTCGAGTTCTCCGTGTACTGGAAGGCGCGGCCCACCACTAGGTCGGCCAAGGCGTCGCCGGTGGCCGAGCCGTTGAACGTGAAGGCCCCGTTGTTGTTCGGGTTGCTCTGGTTCTGGGTCTTGTTCTCCTTGTCGATCGAGCCGCCGAACTTGATGGTGTGGCGGCCGCGGATCCAGGTCACGTTGTCGATGATCTCGAGGGTGTACATGGAGATGTTTTGAGGCCACAGGATCTGGATGCCGGCGTAGCTCTGGGCCATGCTGATGGCGGGGATAAACCCGGACGACGCGGGCGCGCCGGCGAAGACCCGCGGCACATTGAGACCGGGGACGCGGGTGCGCGAAGCGTAGGGAACGGTGGAGATGGCCATCGAGCCGTGATACCAGGCCGCTGTGAACTGGTTGAGCAGCGTGGGCCGGATCGTCCAGTTGACGGAACTGTTGGCCGTGTACATTATGTGCGACTGCTCGGAGGCGGCGACGCCCGGCATGGGATTGCCGGCGAACAAGCCGTAGGGGCTGTCAAGCCGCGTGCTGTCGATGTTGTACCGGCCGGAAATCGTCAGATTCTCCTTGGCGTTGTAGTCGATCCTTCCCAGCGCGGAGCGGTATTTTGTGCCGTCCGGCGCCGAGGAAGTGAAGTTGAGCGCGCCCTGCCGGAAACCCGGCGTGGGAGGCGCGTAATAGTTTTTGAGGAAGACCTGGGCGTTCGGGTCCAGGCGGGAGGCGGGGATGCGGTTACCCGGGAACTGCTGGCCGGTCTCGGGATCTTTGATCGTACGCCCGCCGCTGAAGTCGCCGGCCACCTGCTCGGGAGTCGGCACGATGCTGGTGCGCGTCCCCGTGCTCTGGATGATCCGGCGGTATTCGTTCGAGAGGAAGAAGAACAGCTTGTCCTTCTTGATCGGCCCCCCGACGGTGCCGCCGAAGTTGTTGTAGCGGTTTTTCGGCCTGGCGAGGGCGAAGAAGTTCCGGGCGTCCAGATGGTCGTTGCGGAAGAACTCGAAGAGCGACCCGTGGACCTCGTTGCTGCCCGAGCGCGTGATTACGTTGATCTGGGCGCCGGCGTTGCGGCCGTATTCCGAGGAGTAGGCGTTGCGCTCGATGCGCACCTCGGCGATCGCGTCCAGATTCACCATCGTGAGATTGTTTCCGTTGTAGGTATCGATGTTACGCCCGCCGTCGAGCAGCCAGTTATTCGAGCCCTGCTGGCCGCCGTTGAACGAAAACGGCACGCTGGTATTGGACCCGAAGCCGGGTTGCTGGGCCTGGCTGGAATTCACGCCGGGCTGCAGCGTGATCAGTTGCGTGAAGCTGCGAGTGTTGAGGGCCAGTTCCTGAACCTGGGTTCCGAAGACCGTCGTTCCGACGTTGGCCGTGGCGGTATCGACCTGGGCCACACGCTCCTCGATCCAGACGGTTTCGGTGACCGATCCGACCGCAAGACTCGCATCCACTCGCAGCGACTGACCGGCGCTGAGCACAACGGCGCTGCGAACCGTTTTTTGGAAGCCTTCCTTCTCAAACTCAAGATGGTATTCGCCGGCCGGGATTTCGCGCAGTTGATAGTTACCCTCCGCATCCGTGACGGCCTGCCGTTGGAACAGCGTTCCTTGGCGCGAGGCACGGACCACGGCCTGTGGCACGGCCGCGCCGCTCTGGTCCCTGACGGACCCGACGAACGTACCGCTGTTGAGAGTCTGGCCCGATAGCCTGGCCGGAGACACGGCCAGCGCAACCAGCGTTAAAACAACGCCAGCCACACCTGTTAATAACCTGGACATCACCTCAGCACCTCGTTCCTGTGGTTAACCGGAATTTCCATTTTGGGTCCGGCATGGGGCGAGTA
>CAZLDN010000100.1:0-19725 GCA_964558355.1 uncultured Candidatus Solibacter sp. | reverse complement strand
TCATGCCCGAGCGTATCAGGATCTAAATGAAGCGTCAAGACTTAACGTAGTAATACTAAGATCATTTACTCAAGCCCCACATCGGCTATAACTGCGCTCCTGCAAGCTTTGGTGCAATCGCCGGCTACTTCGGGAAGGCTGACCCGTCCAGGCCGGGGAGGAGGCGAAGGGCGTTCTTGTAGTAAAGCTTGCGGAGGACCTCGTCGGGGAGGTCGAGGCCGTACATTTGCCAGAAGGCGTGGCGGCGGCGGTAGTAGTTGAAGTAGTCGTCGCCGGTTTCTAAGACGCGGAAATAGGTATGGTATTCGGTGGGGTTCCAGGTATCCTTGCCGAACAGGACTCGGTCCTGATACTTGATGAACCAGGCTCGGGCGGCTCGGGGTTGGCGACCGAGTTCGGCCAGGACGGCTCCGATTTCGGTGTACATGTTGGGGCACTCGTCCATCAGGCGGCCTAACTGGGCGAGGTCGCCGCCGAGCCAGCCGAGATGGGCGTTGATGAAGAGGGTCTTTTTGTGGCGGCGGAAGAGGTTGTGCTGCTCGGCGATGAGGGTCTCCCAGGGGGCGTTGCGGTCGGCGGGGCGGCGGCGGCCGGGGATCTCCATGAGTTCGTACCAGCGCTCGTTGTATTTGTCGACGGGTTCCCAGAACTGTTTGGGGTCGGCGGTATGGATGAGGACGGGGAGCTTCAGGCGGGCGCAGGTCTCAAAGACGGGGTCGAAGCGGGGATCGTCGATGTGGATGCGCTCGCCCTTGGCGTCCTTGAGGTCCATGCCGAAGCCTTTGAAGAACTTCAATCCCGCTGCGCCGTTGCGCACGTCGGCTTCGAGTTGGGCGGCGGCGCGGCGGCCATAGTCCGGGTCGTCGATGTTCGAGAAGTCGAGGTTGGCGAAGACGGCGAAGCGCTTGGGGGCGGTCGAGCGGGCGAAGTCGACGGCGGCCTTGAGGCGGTCGCCGTAGCCGCCGCTGAGGTTGACCATGATCTGGAGGTTGATCGAGTCCATGTCGGCGAGGAGTTGGTTGGAGCGCTCGGGCGGCATGGGGAAGCGCTGGTGGTTGTGGACGTCGATGAAGGGGTATTGGGCGCGAGTTTTGGGATGGGCGGGGACGACCAGGGAGGATTTTGGGGTGTATCCGCGGACGTCCATGCCGGTGGTGGGGCCGGATTGGGGAGGGGCCGGTTGGCCGAAGAGAGAGAGGGTCAAGCCCAGAAGGAGTAGCCCGCGCATATTGTGAGTATAACGGGAGGGCTTGATGACGGGGATACCCGCCGCCGCAAGCGGCGCGGCTGGCGGCTGAGTGGAGGTATGCGGGGGATTCGACAAGAGGCGCTGGCACAACCCGCTCTCTGCGTTCGCGGTTCCCGGATGAAGAGGGCCACGAGCCACGGACCGGTTGGGGTCGGATTCTCTAGACGTGGCCTTGGCGCTGCATGGCGGCGATTTCGTCGTAGATGCGCTTAGTGATGGCGGTGCGGTCGTGGGAGTGGAGGCCTGTCGTTTCGATGGGTTTGCCGATACGGATGGTCACACGGCCGGGGCGGACGTGGTGGGAGTGCATGGGGAGGACGTCGCGGATTCCGATGATGGCCACGGGGAGGATGGGGACTTCGCCCTTGATGGCGAGGTAGGATGCGCCGTCCTTGAAGGTTTCCATTTCGCCGGTGACCGAACGGCCCCCCTCGGGGAAGATCAAAACCGAGACGCCGCTGAGTTTCATGGCATGACCGGCGGCGGAAAGGACTTTGAGCGAGCCGCGCGGGTCGTCGAGTGGGACGCTGATGTTGCCGGAGCGCTTGAGGTGGCCGCCGAGGAAGGGGATCAGGAAGAGTTCCTTGCGGGCGAGGAAGCGGAAGTTGGCGGGGACGTGGGCGAGCAGGACGGGAGTGTCCATGTAGCTGACATGGTTGGGACAGATGACGTAGGGGGTTTCCTTGTCGACGTTTTCGGTTCCAACGGCGGTCACCTTGGCGCCGGCGATGCGGAGGAGCATTCTGGCCCAGGCTCGGGCGATTTTGAGCTGGGTGCGGCCGCCGGTGTCAAAAGGCGCGCAGAGCATGCTGATGAAGCCATAAAAGAGGGTCGCCAGGATGATGGCCGGGGCGCGGTACAGAACGCCGATGAAGTAGCTGAACGTCATGCAGGGGAAGAATTTGATTCTTTCACAAGAAGGGGGCGGGCTTCACCGACCAGGTAGAGAGAACCGGTGATGAAGACGGCGTCGCCGGGGGCGGCGGCTTCGAGCATGAGCAGGGCGTCCTGGATGGATGGGGCGAGGCGGGCGTGGGATGCGCCGGAGAGGTCGCGGAGTTGTTCGGGCGTGTAGGCGCGGGCCTGATGGACGCCGGTGAGGATGAGTTCGGAGGCGAGAGGGAAGAGCAGGGGCGCGATGACGGAAAGGTCCTTGTCGCTCATGGCGCCGAAGACGATCCAGATGCGGCGGTGGTGGTGGAATTCGCGGATGTAATCGGCCAAGGCTTGAGCCCCGGCGGGGTTATGTGCGCCGTCGAGGAAGATGTCGGGGGCGGAGGAGACGTGTTCGAGACGCCCGGGCCAACGGGTTTGAACGATTCCCTGGCGGATGGCGCCGTTTGGGATGCCGAGGTGGTGGAGGGCGGAGATGGCGGTGAGGGCGTTTTCGACCTGGTGGGCTCCGATGAGGGGGCATTCGATGGGGATGGTGGCGGGACCCTCGGCGGTGAAGCGGCTGCCGTAGGCGTCGAGGTGGAGATCCTGGGCGACCCAATCGGCGGCGCGGAGGACAGGCGAGGCGTTCTCGGTGGCGGCGCGTTCGAGGACGACCTGGGCTTCGGGGCGCTGGCGGGAGAAGACGACAGGGCGCGCGGGTTTGATGATGCCGGCCTTTTCGAAGGCGATCTTGGGGATGGTGTCGCCGAGGTAGCGCTCGTGGTCGTAGTCGATCGGGGTGATGATGGAGAGGACGGGATCGACCACGTTGGTGGCGTCGAGGCGGCCGCCCATGCCGGTTTCGAGAACAACGGTATCGACGTCCTGGGCCCGGAACAGCAGGTAGGCCATGGCGGTCATGGTCTCGAAATAGCTGGGGTGCATGTCAATCAAGCCGCCGGCGATGAGACGTTCAGCGGTTTCATGGACCTCGGCGAAGGCGGCGGTGAAATCGGCGACCGAGACGGGTTGGCCGGCGATGCGGATGCGTTCGGTGGGTTCGACGAGGTGCGGGGAGGTATAGATGCCGGTGCGGATGCCGGATGCGCGGAGGGCGCTTTCGATCAGGGCGCATATAGAGCCCTTGCCGTTGGTGCCGGCGACGTGGATTGTCGAGAAGGCGCGGTGGGGGAGGGCGAGGGCGGCAAGGAGGGTGCGGATGCGGTCGAGGCCGAGTTTGATGGTTTTGAACTCGTTACCTAGGGCGTAGAGGTAACGGACAGAGTCTGGGTACGATGTGTCCAAAGGACCATCGTAACGAGATTTTGTGGCGGGCTGAAGCCCTTCGCAGGCTGAAGCCTGCCCCACTCGAGATGAACTTCGTCTTTTTAATGAGGGGCGGCGTCTTGGATTCAGATGAAATGCACGGGACAATGGCCGGGGAGACCTGGAGTTGATCTTTCGTGAAGTGGAAGACCGGGACCTGGTGGTCCGCGCCCGGAAAGGGAGCGTGGATGCATACAACACCCTTGTGTCCCGATGGGAAGTCCGGATGTACAACTACTTGTTGCGGATCACGGGCTCGGTGGACGATGCCATGGATCTGAGCCAGGATACGTTTCTGAAGGCGTACCAGAACCTGCAGAAGTTGGACGATGCGGGGCGATTTGGGCCGTGGCTGTACAGGATTGCGCATAACGAGGCGATCAGCCATTTTCGGCGGCGTAGGCCGGAGACCGGGATCGATGAGGTCCACATGAAGGTTGACCTGTCGCCGAGGATGAGTCCGGTGGAGGTGACGCTGGCAGTGGAATCCGCTTTGGACCGGCTCCCGCCGGATCAGAAGGAGGCGGTGGTGTTGAAGGTATACGAGGGTTTCAAGTTCGACGAGATCGCCGAGATCCTTGGATGCCCCGCCTCCACGATCAAGTCGCGGGTGTACACGGGTTTGGAGACTTTGAGAACGATATTGGCCCCGGTGGCGAAAGGGGAGAGGCAATGAGCTGCGAGTCATTCGACTGGAAAGCGTACGCGCTGGGAGAGACGGCGGGGGCGGAAGGCACCCGGCATGAGGAGCATTTGAAAGAGTGCGCCGGATGCCGGGAAGAGATGTCGGGATTGAAGGTGACGGTGACGGCGCTGAAGCGGCTGCCGAAGATGGAACCGCCGCGGCGGATCGCGTTTGTCAGCGATCCGGTGGTGGAGCCGGGGTGGTGGGCGCGGCTGTGGGCATCGGGACCAAGGCTAGGGTTTGCGTCAGCGGCAATGTTGTCGGTGGCGATTCTGGCGCATGGCATGATGGCGCGGACGGCGGCGGGTAGCGGGGGGGTGGAGGCGAGAGTGGAACAGGAAGTGGCGCGGAGACTGCCGGACGCGGTGAATCGGGCGGTTGGGGAAGGGGTGAATAAGCAGGTGGCGGTGGAACTTGCCCCTGCGATGGCGGAGATCCGGGGGCGATTGGATGGACTGGAACGGACGAGTCTGGTGAAGGTGCGGGGCGAGATGGATGAGCGGCGCAAGGCGGACATGCAGGAGATCCGGGCGGCGTTCGAGTTGATGGAACGGCGGATGAACACGCGGTATCTGAGCGCGGCGCGATTCGGGGGGAACTGACGTGATGAAGACGATCGCGGTGTTGGCTGTGGCGTCCGTCCTGGCTTGGGGCGAGACGCCGGTTCCGTCGCGGGATGAGATCGGGGCGGTGGAACGGAGCATGTACGACAAGCTGCTGAAGTTCCACGTGGAGGCGCCGCCGGACATTTTGGGGTTGCCGCGTGGGATCTACCTGGACGGATACGGGGCGGTGTTCACGGCGGAAATCAGCCCGCTGATGACGCCCGGGATTTCTCCGTTCCGGCCGGTGATGACGAAGGAAGAGATTGCGCGGATCAGGAAAGCGAAGGAGCAGCGGATGCCCGAGGTGCGGGTGCTGATGAGGCAGATGCTGGTGGACGCGGCGGCGACGCTGGACCGGGTGCCGAAGAACGAGCGGATCGTGATCGGGTTTGTCCTGTTCTACAACAACTGGGAGGACCGGGGGACGATGCCGCGGATCATTACGATGCTGGCCGAGAAGTCGGCTCTGTTGGAGGTGGCGGCGAACAGGGCCGGTGCGCGGACGCTGGACACTGCGATCCAGGTGCGGGAAGAGTAGCGATGAGGCTGGGCGAAATTCTGATGGGGCGGGGTCAACTGTCGCAGGACGAGTTGGACCGCGCGTTGGAGATGCAGAGCGAGCGGGGGGACAAGCTGGGGCGGATCCTGATGGATCTTGGGTTCGTGTCGCAGCGGGACTTATTGGGGGCGCTATCGGAACAGTTATCGCTGCCGGTAGCGGTGCTGGATGCGCCGCCGCCGATGACGCCGGAGACCGAGCGCCTGGCGCCGAGGTTCCTACGGCAGACGCGGACGATGCCGTTGCGGATTGAAGGATCGACGCTGGTGCTGGCGATGGCCGATCCGCTGGACTTCGAGACGCAGATGGCGGTACGGGCCGCGACGGGTCTGCAGGTGAAGGTCGAGTTGGTGTCCGAGCAGGATATCGCGGACGCGCTGGACCGCCATTACGCCGAGTTGAAGGGAGAAGAGGCGCTGGCGGAGGGCCGGGACGGCGAGGAGACGGCCGCCGACTTGGAGCACCTGCGGGACATGGCGAGCGAGGCGCCGGTGATCCGGCTGGTGAACGCCATGATCGGGCAGGCGGTGGAGAAGCGGGCGAGCGACATCCACATCGAGCCCTATGAGAAGGAGTTCCGGGTGCGATTCCGCGTGGATGGCGTGTTGCAGGACCAGGATCCGCCGCCGCGCGAGATGAAGGCGGCGATCATCAGCAGGGTGAAGCTGATGGCGAAGCTGAACATCGCCGAACGCAGGTTGCCGCAGGACGGGCGTATCAAGATCAAGACGATCGGGCGCGAGGTGGATTTGCGCGTTTCGACGCTGCCGACGCTGTATGGCGAGAGCGTCGTCATGAGGTTGCTGGACCGTTCGGCGGGCGATTTCTACGACCTGCTCAATCTGGGTTTCGACGACCACATGCTGAAGCGGATGGAGCATTTCACGTCGCTGCCGCATGGGATCTTCCTGGTGACGGGACCGACGGGATCGGGCAAGTCGACGACACTGTATTCGGCGTTGAAGAGGATCAATCAGCCGGACAAGAAGATCATCACAATCGAGGACCCGGTTGAGTACCAGATGGACGGCATCAACCAGATCCATGTGAACACTCAAATCGGGTTGACGTTCGCGATGGGGCTGCGGCACATCGTTCGTCAGGATCCGGACGTGATCATGGTTGGCGAGATTCGCGACTACGAGACCGCCGAGGTGGCGATCCGGTCGGCGTTAACGGGTCATTTCGTCTATTCAACGCTACATACAAACGACGCGCCGAGCGCGATCACGCGCATGACGGACATGGGCGTGGAAAACTACCTGATTTGCTCGTCGGTGGTGGCGGTACTGGCGCAGCGGCTGGTCAGGGTGATCTGCCCGCACTGCAAGGTATCGGCGGGAGAGCGGATTACGCCGCTGGGCGAAACGATCGAGACGTTCCGGGGCGCGGGCTGCGAGCGGTGTTCCGGCACGGGCTATCTGGGGCGGTTGGGCATCTTCGAGATGATGGAGATGAACGACCGGCTGAGGAAGATGGTGATGGCGAACGCGGATGCGTCGGACCTGACGGCGGAGGCGCGGCGCGCCGGGATGAGGACACTGCGCGAAGATGGGTGGATGAAGGTGGCGCAAGGGGTGACGACGGCGGATGAGGTGCTGCGGGTGACGCAGGAGTTCTAGCAGACGCGATGACAAGCTATCAGTTCAAGGCAGTGGGGCAGGACGGGCGGATGCGCACCGGATCGCTGAACGGCGAGAACGAGAAGAAGGTGATCGCGGAACTGCGCAAGCAAGGGTTGACGCCGGTCTACGTTGGGACGCAACCGCAGGGCCGGATGGAGTTGAAGCTGCCGAAGCTGCAATTCGGCAAACGCAAGGACGTTCTGTTCTTCACGCAGGAGTTGTCGACGCTGCTGAACTCGGGGGTACCGCTGGACAGGGCGTTGTCGATCACGACGGAGTTGACGACACGGGCCGAATTCAAGGGCGTGGTCAACGATGTTCTTAGGAGTGTAAAGGGGGGCCGCTCCCTGGCCGATGCGTTGGCGACGAAGCCGGAGTATTTCGCCGATTTCTATATAAATATGGTGCGTGCGGGAGAGGCGTCGGGCTCGCTCGGGGCGATTTTCGAGCGGTTGAGCGAATACGAGACGACGCGCGACGAGTTGAAGGGTTACATCATCAGCTCGATGGTTTATCCGGCGCTGCTGTCACTGGTGGGCGTGGCGACGATCGTACTGATGCTGTATTTTGTCGTGCCGCGGTTCGCGGCGGTGTTTTCGGATTCGCGGATGAAGATTCCGACGCCGACGCTGATTCTGCTGGAAGTGAGCAGAGTCGTGCGGGCATATGGGGGATGGGCGTTGGGGGCGTTGGTGCTTGCCGCGGCGGGATTCCGCCAGTACATTTCGACCGCGGACGGCAAGTTGTGGTGGCACGCGTTCACCCTGCGGATTCCAGTGTTGGGCGATGCGCTGAGGAAGGCGCAGACGTCGCAGTTCGCGCGGGCGATGGGCACTCTGGTGGCCAACGGGGTGCCGCTGGTGCAGTGCCTGGGGATCTCGCGGGCGATCATGTCGAACTTGAAGATGAGCGGGACGCTGGAGATGGTGGCGCAGGGGGTGAAGCGCGGCGAAGGATTGTCGGGACCGATGTCGAGGGCGGGCGCATTTCCGCCGCTGCTGGCGCATCTGTTGTCGATCGGCGAAGAGACCGGGCGGCTGGATGCGATGTTTCTGCGGGCGGCTGAGATCTACGACGGCGAGACGAGGGCGGCGATCAAACGGTTCACATCGTTGTTCGAGCCGCTGATCATCCTGGTGCTGGGCGTCGCGGTGGGCGCATTGATTTTGAGCATGTTGCTGGCCATCACTTCGATCAACGAGGTGGCGGTATAAGGAAGGTCGAACCATGAGAGAGACACGCCGGAACTCAAGAAGAAGCAGGCGAGGCATCACGCTGATCGAGATGCTGGTGGTGCTGGCGATTATCGCGTTGTTTGCATCGCTGGTTGCCCCGCGGCTGCTGAACAAAACCGACACGGCGCGGGTGACCACGGCGCGGGCGCAGATCAACGCGTTCATGACGGCGCTGGGGACCTACAAGCTGGACACTGGCCTGTATCCGGCTACCGAACTGGGGCTTGAAGCGCTGCGTCAGAAGCCGAGCAACGTGAACAATTGGCAGGGCCCGTATCTGCCGCAGGAGATCCCGGTGGATCCCTGGGGGCGGCCGTATCAATATAAGTATCCGGGCGAGCGGGGCGACGAGCCGGAAATCATCTGTTTGGGCGCGGACGGCCAACCGGGCGGCGACACGATCAACGCCGACATTGTGAGTTGGAAGTCCCAATAGGAGCGAAGATGCCGCGAAGGCAGAAGCAGAGCGGCGTGACGCTGATCGAGTTACTGATGGTGGTTGCCATCATTGCGCTGCTGGCCGGGTTGACGTACCCGACGGCAAGCGCGGGGATGGACGCGTTGAAGCTTAGATCGGCGGGCGACGAGGTGGCGGCGTTCCTTTACCAGGCCGTAGGCAAGGCCGACCGGCGTCAGGAACCGGTTGAAATCGTGTTTCAGAAGGCCGAGGGCGTGATCACATCGCGCGGACTGCGGCCGGACAGCGAACGCGAACTGACGTTGCCAGAGGGAATACGAATGGTCGCGGTGCTGCCCGAACCGCCGGGATTCGATCAGCCGGCGAGGAGTTACTTTCTGCTGCCGGGCGCGGCGTTTCCGCGGATCGCGATCGTGATCGCCAACCGCAAAGGAAACAGGAAGGTGGTGAGGCTGGATCCGATCACGGGCGCGCCGAGCGTGGCGGCGATGGAGAACGGGACGGAGTGAGACGCGGATTCACATTGCTGGAGGTCCTGGTGGCGACGGCGATCATGGGGATCGCGGTGGCGGGTCTGATGGGGAATTTGCGGACGTCGCTGCTGAACGGGTCGAAGTTGAGCGATTACGACAGGGCGGCGCTGCTGGCGCGGCGGCAGATGGACGAGTTGCTGGCGACTCGGCCGTTGCCGAAGTTGGGGCCGATACAGGGTGTCTTCCCGCCGGATTGGACGGGGGGGAGAGCGGCGGGTTGGCGGGCCGTGGTCACGCCTTTTGAGAGTTCGGCGCCGATGGGCTCGCCACCGGCGGCGGGGTCGCGGATTCTGGAGAGAATCGCGCTTGAAGTGTGGTGGATGCAGGGTGACGGGCGAAGGACGATGCAGATTTCGGCCTACCGCTCGGCGATCGCTACGCCGGAGGATGTCCAGGCGTACCAGATGGGCGCTGGAGCGATGCGATGAAACGGCGCGGCATGACGCTGATCGAGTTGCTGATCGCGGTGAGCCTGGTGAGCCTGCTGAGCGTGGGGATGCTGTACTCGATCCGAGTCGCGTTGGGCGCGCTGGAAGGAACGCAGCGCAACATTACCGAGACGCGAAGGGTGCTTGGGGCGCAGCGGATCCTGGAGTTACAGTTGGGATCTTTCCTGCCGTTCCGGGCCAACTGCATTGCCCCAGGGGGCGTGCCGGGTGGGGCGCAGGCACTGTTTACAGGTGAGGCAAACGTGTTGAGGTTCGTGACGGGATACTCGCTGGAGGGAGGGATGCGCGGGACGCCGCAGATTGTCGAACTGTGGGTGGCGCCGGGCCAGCGAGGGGAAGGGTTCAGGCTGTTGATGAATGAAATCCCGTGGCGGGGCGCTGTTGGCGCGGGATCGTTTTGCGGGCCGCCGGCGACGCCGGGTCCGATGCCGTCCATGGCGTTCCGCATGCCGCAGCCAATGCCTTCGACCTTTGTCCTGGCGGACCGGATCGGGGGGGCGATGTTCTTCTATCGTGAAGGGGCGAAGTTGGCGGACATGTCGAAGCCGTGGTTGCCGCGGTGGATGAGGAACGATGTCTGGCCCGAAGCGGTGAGGGTGGAGATCATGCCGGGGAGGGGCGAGTCAAACCGCACGTCGCTGGTGGGTGTAACAGCGAGGTTGGGCGTGACCAAACCGCCGGGAGAGCCCCTTGCGTATTAGGCGCGATAACGAAGCAGGAGGGGCGCTGCTGGCGGTGCTTTGGCTCTCCGTGGCGCTGGCGGCGGTGGCGTTTTCGGTGGCTGCGACGGTGCGGGGCGAAATAGAGCGGGCGGGCAACGCGGTGGAGGGGTTGAAAGCGAGGTATCTGGCTGCCGGCGCGTTGGACCGGGCGGTGAACTACATGCTGTATGGGCCGGGACAGGAGTTGCCGAACGGGATGGTGCAGTTCTGGAAACCAGGGATGCCGCTACTCATGATGGCGTTTCCCGAGGGCGAGGTGGCGGTGGAGGTGATTCCGGAATCATCGCGGTTGAACGTCAATACGGCGACGCCCGAGGAACTGAACCGGCTGATGCTGGCTCTGGGATTGCCGCCGATTGCAGCGCAGGCGGTGACGGCGGGGATTCTGGACTGGCGCGGTGGCGCGGCGACATCCACGCCGTTCGACCGGTTTTATCTATCCATGACTCCGTCTTTCCGCGCTCCGCACGCGTCATTGGAACAGATCGAGGATCTCTTGTCGGTTCAAGGAGTGGACCCGGAATTGTACTACGGCCGCTACGAAAGAACGCCGCAGAGCGGATTGGTTGCACACGCGGGGCTGAAAGACTGCCTGTCGGTCTACAGTTCCGGCGGCGCGCTGGATCTGAACACCGCTGAAGCGGAGACGATGCTTGCGGCGGGGGCGCCTCCGGCGGCGGTGGAAGCCACGGTGGCGATGAGGCGGACGGCGCCGATCAGGCAGTTTCAAATGGACATGCTTGCGCCGCTGTTCGGGCCGAGCTTTGGCCGGTTCAGATTGGGCGGGGAGTCGGTTTACACTCTTCGGGCGACGGCGCGTCCGAGACGCCAGGACGGGTCGGTTTCCGATCTGCGGCGCAGCGCGACGATGACGCTCGCGTTCAATCCGAAATTCTATGAGGACGGATTTACGGTCCTCCGGCGGAGGGATGACGCGGTTGGTGAAAGGATGTTGTTCGACCCATGGCCGCGATGACCCATCCCCTGCTCAGGCGCGCGCTCAGTTTCGGGTCCGGCATTGGGCTCAATCTTGGGCAGCGGGATCTGCACGTGGTGATCGTGCGCGTGCGGCCCGCGGGACCATCGCTGGCGGCCGAGACGGTGATCCAGGATTTCCGCGATAGGCCGGCGGCGGAGTGGGGCAGCGAACTGCAGCGTTTCCTGGCTGCGAATGAGGCCGAGCATTCCGTCGCTCTGGCGCTGTTGCCGAGAGAAGAGGTCCTGCTGCGGATGGTCCCGCTACCAGGTTTGTCGGACGAAGACACCGCCTCGGCGATCCGGTTGCAGGTGGACTCGTTGCATCCCTGGGGCGACGAAGCAGATGTTGCGTTCGACTGGCAGCGGATTGGGGAAACGGCGTTGTGCGCAGTGGCGCTGGCGCGGCGGGAGCGGGTTGACTACTATACGGCGTTGTTCGCCGAATCCGGAGTGAAACTGGCGGGGCTGAGCTTCACTGCAAGCGTTGTGTACCGCGCATCGCGGCTGTTTGCCGGCGAGTCAACCGGTCCCCGGCTGGCCGTGGCGGGGTTGTCCGGTCACGCCGGCGGCATGGTTGAAATCTATGGCGAGAGCGAAGCGTGGCCGCTGCTCTCGGCGCAGTTTGATCTGCCTGTTGAGAGGGCTGTCGGGCTGAGCGCGGCCGAGATGAGGATCGAGGTTCCGGAGGAGATTCCGGACATTGTGAGCCTGCTGCCTCAGACGGTAGGGGCGCCCGATTCGACCGATCTCTCCGACCAGGCGCGATCAAATCGCGCGCCGGCCTATGCCGCGGCGTTGACGGCGGCCTGCCTGCACCTTGGCGAACCGCTGAACCTGCTCCCAGCGGCGTTGAGGAGGGGCGTCTCGAAGGCGGTATACGTGCCAACGGCGGCGCTTGGCGCGATTCTGGGCGTGCTGCTGCTGGGTTTGGCGTTTGAGGGCAAGTGGCTGGACCGGAACCATCAGGAGCGGCTTCAGGCGGAGGTCAGGAAACTGGAGCCGGCGGCGAAGAAGCTGGAATCGATCGACAGGCAGACTGCCGCGATGGCGGAGCGGATCAGGTTGATCGACGGATTCCGGAAACGGCCGGCGGCCGACCTGGATGTGGTCCGGGAGATCAACAGACTGTTGCCGCCGCCCGCTTTTGTGCAGCAACTGACGATGGATGAGCAGTCGGTCTTCGTGGCCGGCGAAGCCGATCAGGCGGAGTCCCTGCTCAAGGCGTTCGACTCGTCTCCGCTGTTCCGCGAAACGGAGTTCACGATGCCGCTGAATCGCGGGCAGAGCGGCGAGATGTTCCGGCTCAAGGCGAAGCGGGAGGCGGCTCAATGAAGACGCTCACGGAGCGCGACCGCCGCGCGATCATCCTGCTCGTAGTTCTCTCGGTTGCTTTTCTCGCAGTGCGGTTCTGGCCGGAAGGCGATTCCGTGGCGGTTGTGGAATCGGCGAGTATTCCCCAGACTGAACGGCGGGTTCAGCGGCTTCGTCAGATCGACACGTCGTTGGGGTCGCGCGAGGAGATCAGGAAACGGGTAGCCGAGGCGCTTGCCGGACGGGAAAAGGGACTGATTCGAGCCGAGACGGCGGCGCAGGCCGAGGCGCAGATCCTCCAGATTGTGCGCCGGGTGCTGCGCGCGCAGACGCCGCCGGTGGAGTTGCGCGGCAGTGAGTTGAGGCAGCCGCGTCCTATGGGGGACGAATACGGCGAGGTCAGCGTGCAGGTGACCCTCGATTGTGGAATCGAGCAGGTGCTGAATCTGCTATCCGACCTGGGAAGTCAACCGGAAGCGCTGGGGACCGTGGCCCTCTCGTTTGAAGCGGCAAACCCGAAACAAAAGACGGTTCCAGCAAGAATCGTGGTCTCGGCGCTGGTCCACAAGCAACTTCTTCCAAAGAAGGATGGGCGAAGATGACGCGCAGGTTGATCGCGCTGAACTTGCTGCTGATCGCGCTGATTGCGGTGACGTGGTGGCGATTGCGGGTGGCATGGGTGGAACGTGAACAGGCCTCGGTGCGGTTCTTTGCCCAGCCCGTCAAGCCGCTGGCGCCGCCGGTGGTGCTGATCCCGAATCCGCCGGCCAAGGTGAGCGCCATGAGCTATCTGGATGTGGCGCAGCAACTGATGTTCAGCCGCGACCGCAACCCGACTGTGATTGTCGAGGTGGTGGCTCCAAAGCCGATGCCCTCGCTGCCACTGTATTACGGGATGATCAACCTGGGCGACGGGCCGAAGGTGGTGCTGGCTCAGGCGCGCGACAGCGGGCAGCGCAGTTATCGAGCCGGGCAGCAGATTGGCGAGTTTAAGTTGGTGGCGATCGAGCAGTCCGGGCTGGTCTTTGAATGGGAAGGCAAGCGGGTGCCTGTGACCTACGCGGAGATCAGGGACACGCGTCCGCCCGGGCAGGTTCAGAACTCGGCCAACCGGACATCAGCGGCTCCCGCGGGGCAAACGCAGAAGCCGGCTGCTTCCGCGGTTTCGATCGGCTCCTCATCCACGACCGGCCCGGGCGCTGACTATGGCGGTGACGTGAGGCCGTGCGTGGCGGGCGATGCAAGCCCGGCGGGGACAGTGTCCGGCGGGTACAAGAAGGTGTTGGCGAACTCGCCATTCGGCAAATCCTGTTACTGGGAAAAGGTAAAGTGACATGAAACACATCGTGATGATTCTGGGTCTGATGGGGTGCCTCGCCGCGGCGGAGCCGCCGAAACCGGAAGCGAAGCCGCCGATGGGTTTGCCAGCGGGCGCCCAGGCAATCGACGGGCGGACCTGGCGGCACACGGACGGCGCCGGCAAGACGTGGCTCTACTACCGGTCGCCATTCGGGCTCAGCCGCGCCGAAGAGAAGCAAACAGTGGAGGAGACCGAGGCGGCCGCAAATAAAGATAAAGATAAGGTTGCCGCTCCGGCCTTCAGAATTATGTCGGTGAAGGGCGAGGTCGTGGCGTTCGAACGCGATTCTCCTTTCGGCAAGAGCAAGTGGACGAAGAAGAAGAGCGAACTGGGGGCCGAGGAACGGCTCGCACTCGAGCAGTTTGAAAGCGCGGCTCCGTCCGCGAAGAAGTAGCGAGGCTGGTCCGACATGAGAGATCCCCGATTCATCCAGAGCAGTACCGTACAGAGCTGGATCGCCATGATCCTACTGCTGGTTCTTCCGTCAGGAACTGCGGCCCAGCAGGCGCCCCCGCCACAGGCGGTTCCGCCGGGCTTCGGCCCGCGAATTGAGCAATCAACGCCGGCACCGGCCGCCGCGAAACCATCGGCGCAGGCCCCGGCCACGAGCGAAGCCAAGGTGGGGCTCCCTCCCGAGCAGCCGCCCGCAGCCACATTCGGCGGTTTCAGCCTCCAGAACGTCAACCTCGCCGAGGTGATTGACGCCCTGGCGCGGCAGCTCAAGATCAACTACATCCTCGACCCGAAGGTGCAGGGCGGCGTGACGCTGAACACATATGGCGAAGTCAAGGGGATTGATCCGCGCGAGTTGCTCGACACGATCCTGCGCATCAATGGGGCTGCGATGGTTCAGACCGGCAGCGTTTACCGCATCGTCCCCCTCAACGACCTTGCCAACATGCCTCTCCGTCCTCAGCAGGACGAGCGTTCAATTCCCGACGACGACCGCGCGATGTTGAATCTGGTGTTTCTGAAATACGCCAACGCCGAGGAGTTGTCCAAACTTCTCAAGGAGTTCCTCGGCCCCGAAGGAAAGATCTGGAGCTACACGCCCGCCAACCTCCTTCTCCTGCTCGACGGCCGGCGGAGCATGAGGCGGACGATGGAATTGGTGACCATGTTCGATAGCGACGTGCTGGCCAAGCAGCGCGTCCGCCTGTACGACGTCGCCAACAGCCGGCCGAGTGAACTGGCCGGGGAGTTGGAAGGTCTGCTGAAGTCGATTTCGATGGGCAAGGATCTGCAGTCGATCCGGTTCGTGCCGGTCGACCGCATCAATATCCTGATCGCCGTTGCGCCCAACCCGGGAGTCTTCACGCAGGTCGAGGAGTGGATCAAGAAGCTCGATGTCAAGGTGGACAATCCGTCGGGCAAGACCGACACCTATGTTTATCGCGTCAAGTACGGCCGCGCGGAGTCGCTGGCGATGTCCATCATGTCCTTGTTTATGTCGATGGGCGGTTACGGCGGGATGGGCGGTTATGGCGGGATGGGCGGCTACGGTGGCATGGGCGGGTTTGGCGGAATGGGCGGATACGGCGGGATGAGTGGATACGGCGGAATGGCCGGCTATGGCGGGGTGGGGATGGGCGCCTACGGAGGCGTGGGAACCAGCGGCTACGGCCAAAGGTCAACAACCAGCGGGGTGGGTTCGATGGGCGTGCCGGGACAGGGACTGGGGCAAACAGGCGCGGTCCAGACCGGCGGCCTGACCTCCATGGGCGGCGCCGGAATGACGGGCCAGTACCTCGGAGCCAGCGGAATGTACGGCGGCGGAATGGGCATGGGTGGGCCTCGCGTTGTCCCCAACATCAACGACAATTCGTTGCTCATCCTGGCCACCGGCGAGGAGTACGGCAGCATACTCAAACTGCTCAGGCAGTTGGATGTGCCGCCGCGCCAGGTCCTGATCGAAACGAAGATATATGAGGTGACCCTGGGTGGCGCGCTCAGTTACGGCGTCTCGGCCTATCTTCAGAACAAGGGCACCGCGACGGGCGGCCGCAGCTTGTTAGGGGGCCTTACAAGTAATGGAATAGCCCTCACCGCCGGCACCCTCGTCGGCCAGAGCCGGGAGTTGTTCGCGGCCCTGAACGCCTCGGAAGTGCGCACCCGGACGCGCGTGGTTTCCGCGCCCAACATTATCGCCACCGATAGCGTTCCGGCATCGCTGAATGTCGGCTTGGAGGTGCCCACGCTGCAATCGCAGGCGGTCACCGGAGCTCAGTCCGGCGGCAGTTCCCTGTTCGCCAACACGATTTCGAACCGCAAGACCGGTGTGACGCTCAGCATCACGCCGCGCGTCAACCCGAGCGGCGTCGTCACGCTGGAAGTGAGCCAGGAAGTCAGTACGCCCCAGGCGCCGCCGACTGGAGCCTCCATTCAGTCGCCATCCTTCAGCCAGCGGAGTATCTCCACCCAGGTCACCGTCCAGGATGGCGACATGATCGCCATCGGCGGAATCATCAGCGAGTCAAACGCCGACACGAGCTCAGGAGTGCCGTTCCTGCACCGCCTGCCAGTGATTGGCGCTGCGTTTGGCGGCAAGTCGTCGAACATGCAGCGGACTGAACTGATCATCTTTATCACCCCCAGAGTGATCTACGACACGAATGAGGTGGCCGAGGCCAGCGACGAACTGAAGTCCAAGATGCGTCGCTTGCAGAGAATCATGCAGGAGTAGTCCAGGGGATACGCCTGAGGTGCAGTTCGGCTGCGCGCCGGACCAAACTTCGACGAAAGCGGCTACAGACTCCGCCTGTCCCTGCCGATAAACAGTAGGAGGGCGTCCTGAACGGCTCAGGCGTCTTCCAGCGCCGGCATCCGGTCAACCTGCCGGGTCAGACCAAAGTGGAGGCGCATGGTGCGGGAGTAACGGCGAAGGGAGTCGATAGGGGCCTGCAAAATGAGGTGGAACCGGACAACGGAATCCTTGACTCATTGGAGTGTTGCGTGGTTTAATACCCGGAGAAGGGGTTTAGCGCCCGCCTCGCAACTTCACGCCGCAGGTCAAACAAGGCTTGACGGCAGGGTAGCGAGAGTGATATGAATGTGCTGTATGCGTCCGGCTGGAAGCGGCCTTCATATTGGCGTTAATCCCGCGGGCACAGAGAAGAAGAGATCGAACGCAAAGATTAAGATATGAGAATCCGGGAAAGCACAACCTGGGAGTTGGGATGGGGCGGGGTGAGCGAGAGCTTGCCGCGGGCCAACCAAGTCGCGGGTGCGTCCGAGGTTCCGCACTCACTTCTGCTTGAGGCTCAGGTTCACGAGTCCCTTCATCAATTCGAATCCGCATCTTCACAAGGAGAAGGAAATGGTTGATTTTCGTAAAGTGATGCTGCTCCTGGTTGTCCTGGTCCTCACGGCCGGGTTCGCCAGCGCGCAGTTCTTGAATACGCTCCAGTGCGTCGCAAACGCTGGCGTTCCGCCACCGGTACGCGCTGAGGGCTTGGCTGAAGAAGTCGGTCAGGTGACCATCACCTGTACCGGTGGCTCCCCGACCCCCGTGGGTCAGGCCATCCCCACCGTCAACGTTCAGATCTATCTGAGCGCGAACACGACAGTGTCCTCCAGGCTGCTTTCCGGCAATGCCTCGGAAGCGATGCTGCTCATCGACGAGCCGAATGCCGTCATCGGTCCGGCGGCGTCGACCAACAGGGTCCAGACCCTCTGCCCGGCGCCCGGCAACTGCGTGAACTATGCGACCAACAACATCGGTACCGATAACTACATTGGCGGCACTGGCAAGGAGAACGTGTTCCAGGCGATCAAGGCGACTGAGAATTCGGTCGTTTGGCTTGGCGTTCCGATCGATCCTCCGGGCACGGCGGGCAACCGCACGATCCGCCTGACGAACGTTCGCGCCAATGCGAGCCAGGCCTATGTCGCTGGTACGCTGATCCCCTCCAACATCGTGATGTACATCACGGTTTCTGGTACGGGCGCTCTGCCTCTGGCCAACAACGTCCTGAACGTTGCTTACGTCCAGAAGGGCATGACGTTCTCGGCCACCACCGGCAGTTGGAACCAGTGCGAGCCCGGTACCTACCCGTACTCCATTAAGTTCACGGAACTGTTTGGTACTGCCTTCCGGAACAACAACCCCAACAACTTGGCGCCTCCGAACGACCAGTGGGTCCCTGGCGCCATCTACAACACGGAATCCATGTGGTCAAACTACCGCCTGTCCGCCGGGGGCTTGGCCTCCCAGGGCACGCGCCTGATCGCCAGGTTCCTGAATATCCCGGCGAACATCGCGCTGTCAGTTGGCAACCAGGGCGTCAGCCCGAATGGCGATGTCGCCAACATTGTTAGCGGCTACGATAGCAATGGCGCTGGCGGCAGTGTTTCCTACTCACCGGCGGCTACCACCAGCACCACGACGGTCATCACCTCCAACAATGCCGTTAGCTCCGGCATGGCAGTGTGGGAAGTGATCTCGTCCAACCCGGGCGCGATCAGCGCGATCACCATCCCTGTGACCATCACGTATGTCTCGAACCCGCTGCCGGGTCTGACCACCATCGCCAGCCCCGCGTCGGTTACGGGCAACTACGGCCCGACCTCGACTCTGGGCAACCAGCAGCCGACCACCATTCCCGCGCCGCGGTTCGTGAACGACCCGGCTTCTGCCGCGACGTTCGTGATCAACCCCTGCCAGACCAACCTGTTGTTCCCCTACGTGACCAACGCGCCTGGTTTTGACACGGGTCTCGCGATCTCGAATACCACCGCGGATCCCTACAGCACCCCTGACCAACAAGGTATCTGCACCCTCTACTACTACGGCGTCGTAAGTGGCGGCGTGGCAGCGGATTCCGTCGATACCTCGGCCCAAGTGCCGGCTGGCAAGCAGCTCATCTGGACGCTGTCTGCTGGTGGCGGAGTCAATATGGCAACCCCGACCGCAAGCGTTCTGGCCAAGAACGACTTCACCGGGTACCTGATCGCGCGCTGCAACTTCCAGTACGCGCATGGGTATGCCTTCATCAGCGACCTCGGAATTCGCAATTGGGCGCAGGGCTACGTCGCTCTCGTGCTCGATCAGGGTCTCGGCACCTACAACGGAACTCTCACCACCACGTCCACCGGCGGCACCATCACTTTGACGCCTCCGGTCACCCGGACTGGTGTGAAGAGCGAGTCGCTCAACAACTAGTCAACCGCCTTCTCGTAAGGCTAAACCAGTGGGGAGGGCTTCGGCCCTCCCCACTTTTTTGTTGGTGTGCCGGGCATGTTCGACAGCTTAGGGGTGAAAGTCCCCTTGACAACCTGATGGAGGTGAAGTCATAGCGAAGCGCAAGGGCGTCGCCGCGCCGTCTCTAAACTCGCCTGCGGCCGCGCCGGACTTGCCCTGGCTGGCCACATCAACTTCGAGGCACTGAGAAACGTACCAGTCCCCTTCACGCCAGACGGTTGCGGCGAACGGGCGAGTCATATGCTCAGTATTTCACAGGACGACGCGACTCGCCGCCTGGTGGTTGTCAGGAAGATGGCGAGGGCAGGAACACAAGGCGCGGTTCGTTTTCGAGGCGGAAGCGCAAGATGTGGGCATGGGGCGGGGCAAGCACGCATCGAGGTGGCGTTGGCTACAAGATGTTGTGGTTTGGGCGGGTCAGGAAAAGGGGCATTGTGTTCCGCTTTAGGATTTGGTGAGTTTTAGGCGGGAATGGGGTGCCGTGGTCCGGCCTTTGAGGGTGGCGGCGGCGGCGATTTTGGTTTTGGGGTGTCTGGCGAGGGATTTGATGTGGGCGAAGAGGGGTTTTAGCCTGACGGCGGGCGGGATGTGGGC
>CAZLDN010000099.1:0-19922 GCA_964558355.1 uncultured Candidatus Solibacter sp. | reverse complement strand
CATCTGCGAGTTTTTCAGCAACCTGTTCAGCCTGCGAAGGGCTTCAGCCCGCCTCGGCCCTCTAGTTGCGGCCGCACATGCCGGGCGTCGGGCACATCTGCCCGCAAGGCCCCGGTTGCGCCGCCGGCGCGCCGCCGCTCGCGTGTGCCGCGAACGTGGACAGTTCCTTCTCCAGGCGCTGCCCCTCGCAGGACGGGCAGGCGAGTGTTTCGATATCGGCGTCGCGCCGGATCAGCTTCTCGAAGCGGACGCCACAGTCCTGGCAACGGTATTCAAAGATCGGCATGTTCTATTGGATCGCCTTCCTGAGGATCTCTAATGCGATTGTATCAACCGCGGTCCGCACCTCGGACGCCGGCGAGGTCTGGTGGTTGGAGATGATCGAAAAAGCCACCCGCCTCGCCGGATCATCGCCCGCGTATCCGCTTAGCGCCGTCACGTGGCTGATCGTTCCGGTCTTGGCCCGAATGCCCGCGGCATCCTGGGCGCCGCGAAACCGGGCGGCCAGCGTCCCATCCTCTCCAGCCACGGGCAACAGGCGCCGGAAAGCCTCGCCGTGCGTCCTGTGCATCTCGACCAGCAGCCGTGTCACGGTCTCTGGCGTCACCAGCGCGCGGCGGCTAAGCCCTGAGCCATCAAACAGATCCATGTCGCCCGGCTGTGTACCAAACGAACTCAGGAACGCCGCCATCTCTTCCATCGCCAGTTCCCGCGACGCCTCGCCCCGCTTCACCCGCGCCGTCTCGAGCAGCACCAGTTCGGCATGGAGATTCTGGCTCACTTTGTTGACCACTTCCAGAATCTGACTCAACGGCGGTGAAAGCCGGCGTGCCAGCACGGCTCCATCCGGCGGCGCGAAGCTCTCGCCAGGCATCCGGTGATCGGATCGCGACGCGCCCCGCACCACAACCCCGCGATCCTGCAGCAATCGTTTGAAAGTTTCCGCCGCATAGAGCGCGGGATCGTCGATGGCGATGAGCACGGATGACGCCCCGCCATTTGGTGGCGAGGTCCCGCTGATACGCACCACCCTGGACCCGGCCGTCCGGGCCACTTCCACCTTCCTCGCCAAGCCTTGGCCCACTCGAAGCCCGTTCGAGACCGTGAAGTAATCAGTCGGCGGCAGGAACGACACTTCGGCCAGCGGGCTGGTCTTCACCGGCCTGACGGTCATCAGCAGCGCGTTATCGTGCACGGTCAGGGCCGACACCGGCGCGCCATACTCCCAGGTCCCGTCGCCGGCTGTCCAGCCTTCGGGCGACGGGTCGAAGGGATACAGCCGGTCGTCGCCAATCACCATCCCCACCCGCTTCACGCCCATCCGGGCCACCTGGTCGGCAAGATCCTCCAGGCCGGCGAGCGGGTTCCCGTTCTTCGGATTCTTCTCGTATGGGTAAGCGCGGCCAGAGAGCGAAGGGTCTCCGCCGCCCACGATCCGCAGCGAAGCCACCACGCCGGCCGGGCTTGGCAGCGCGGGAGCCAGAACCCGCGTCTCGAAGCGGTAGTCCGGCCCCAGACGCGAAAGCGCCAGTGCCGTGGTCAGCAGCTTCATGTTCGAAGCCGGCGTCAGCGGGGTGCGGCTATTGCGCTCATAAAGCGTGGCGCCGGTGCTCAGATCGACGACATGAATGCCGATCACGCCCCGCAAACCTGGCGAGGCTTGCAGGACCCGCTCGATCGCCTCGCCGAGCGTCTGGGCATTGACGGCCGCCGCGGCGGCCAGCAGAAACACAACAATACGAAGCATGAGTTTTCAGTTTATCCTGGGGCCATGAGACAGCTCGCGGCATGGCTGCTTTCCGCGTCGGCGCTACTGTGCGCGGTGGAACCCCGCAAGTCGGCCGCGGAGTACCCGGCCAGGGCCGAATCGCCAGCCGCCTCGCTGGGTGCGGAGTTTACCGGCCGGTTCGTAATGGAGGACGGCGCAAGCCACCACACGGGCGACTACATCGCCATCGAGATTGGTTACTACCCCAAGCCGGGCGCGACGCCCGAGGTGCGGGGTTCCGATTTCCTGCTGCGCATCAACGGCGCCAAACAGTTGGTCTACCCGCAGCCGGCCGGACTCGTCGCCGGCGCTATCAGGCATCCCGAATGGGAGCGCCGCAGGGGACTCCAAGCCGGCGGATCTCTCGGCGGCGCGGATGTCATCCTGGGCGGTCCACGCCGGACGAGCCGTTTTCCCGGCGACCCCACCGTCCGCACGCCGAACCGTATCCCAACTGAAGCGGACCGGCAAGGGGTCTCCGAAGCGGGCAAGGATCCACTCGAAGCAGCCGCACATGCCATCAACCACGAGGCGTTTCCTGAAGGTCCTCTGCCGGGCGGCCGCGCAGGCTACATTTACTTCATCTACAAGAAGAAACTGACAAGCCTCAAGAAACTGGAATTGGTCTGGACGACGGCCGGCGAGAAACGCAGCCTGACGCTGAAGTAGGCGGACTCTCAGGCCTCCCGCGCGAGGCCTCCCCGAGAAGAGTGCCCATGGGCCGACGGCCCACGGATGTTTATGAAATTCGCGCCACAACGCCCCCTGGAGGCCGGAACCGCGAACGAAGAGAGCGGGTGTCCAGACGCGACTTTCGAGGGAGTGGCTGGGACTCTCCGTGTCGAAGGCACGCTCTGGAACCCGCACTGTCAATAATCACGCCGACAACCCGCTCTCTGCGTTCGCGGTTCCACTGAGTGGGTCATTCGGTGGTCAGCATTTTCGTCAATTCCGGTGGCCCCACCAAGGCCATGTGGACATACGCTGTTCGCGGCCTCAGGCTTTTCGGGCGGGGCTCGATAGTCTCGATTCAAGCCAGATCAGCATCAGCAGCAGCGCCACCATCACCGAACCGAGCAGCGGCAGTCCCATCACGACGCCCACGCCCCAGTAGTGGGCGAAATAGCCCAGCGAAGCGGGCGCGAGCAGTCCGCCCGTCATCGCCAGCGAGAAGATCCCGCTGAAAAACCCGGGGTGGAAGTAGGGGAAGCGGTCGCCAATCATCTCGGCCACAAGCGGCAGAATCAGGGCGAAGCCCGCCGCCGCCAGCACCGTCCCGGTGATCGCGCCGAACAGGTTGTCGGTGAACGACAGGATCAGGCAGGCGAACATCGGTCCCAGCACCGCCACGGCCAACAGTTTGCCATGGTGCACGTGAGGAAGGATTCGCATGCCCAGGACCCGGCCCAGCAGCAGGACGAGCCAGTAGACGGCCAGGACCGAGAGCGACGTGGAAGGGCTCAGCCCCAGGTTTTGCGAGAGAAACAGCGCCAGCCACCCTGCCATCGCTCCCTCATTGCCGAACTGAAAGAAGAGTAGAGCCGCGAACAGGATCGCCACCGGACTCTTGAAATCGGAGATCGCCTGGCTCCATGTCGGCTGATGCACGACCGGATCGTCGGGCATCTTCAGCCGGACAAAGAAGCCGAAAGCGAAGGCCGGCGCCAGCGCCATGAAGATGAGGATGCTGGGCGTCGTATAGGCGAAGAAGGTCCCGCCCACGACGAGAGCGCTGGTCAGCCCGCCGAGCGTGTACAGCGTCCCGGCGAGCGTCAATGTCGAGGCCGAATCCAGTTCGTAAGCCGGTACGATGGCGTGCAGCGCGGCGCTATGAATCAGCCCGGCTCCCGCGCCCAGGATCAGCAATCCGGCCAATCTGCCGGCCCAGTGCATCGGCGGCGTGAAGCCGGCCAGCATGAGCAGACCCAGCGCCGCCAACAGGCAACCCGCGGACAAGCCGTAAGCGATGCCCTTCTTCTTCAGCAGCGGCTGGGCGACCAGGTGAGCCGCCACGATGCCCAGGTTCTGAAAGAGGAAGTAAGTGCCGATCAGGAGGAAGTCGGGCTTAAGGTGGTGCCGCCACGCCAGCAGCAGCGCCCCCAAACTGGCCATCAGCAACCCGGCTATGTAGAAGCCCCACAAGCCGCGGCGCGCGCCCGCCATCGCCCGCCGGGCGATCTGGACTCTCTCGCTCGGGCCTTCGGCTGACGGGGGGATTTCAGCAGACACCATCCGATTCTACATCGATTGCGCAGCCACGGGTGTATCGGTTTGGGTGGAACTTCCCTTATTTGTAGCGGCGCTTGCCGTTCTACGGAAAACCGTATTGCTGGGGGCCGCGAGCCGTGTGTTATCAATGACTTGGGTTTGGCCTGCAACGTGCTTTATCGAATGTGGGTCACGTTAGTTTTTCGCTTCTTGGTGGAGTTGCCTCCATCAGGGTTTACGGGCTTCCATGGAAGTTCCCCCCTAACCCCGTGCAAGCACGGGGTTTATTTTTGTCTGCATGGGCCGGGACGGGGTGCAGCCAGCCCACTGATTGTAGTGGGCGCGGATGACCGGATACAAAATCTGGTAGACCCAGCGATTTTTCTATTGACAGCCCCCGCGGACCGAGTTTAGGATGGGGCCATCACTGAAGAAAGGAGGTGGTCCAGAAAAAATGATACCTGGTAGTATTCTGTCGCGCGAGGTGGCTGATAGCTGATTCGGCTGCTCCAATGTACAGATCCCTTCATTCAGTGACGGGATCAACGCTCCTGCAGACCAGCCACGAAAGCGCATCTTTCAGACCGCGGGTCTGATTCTCAGGCTACCCAAGACCCCGCCGCCGGGTTCCGGCTGCGGGGTCTTTGCTATGCCCTGCGCCGGGCGTGTTTGTTCCAAGTGCGCCGTACCGCTTCCTTACGGCCGCGGCTCTCCCGGCGGGGGCTGCGTTGCTGGCGCTTATCCAGCCGGATCCGCAGGCCACTCCGCTAAAGCGCCAGCGCCAGCGGCCGCTCGGCGCCGGAATAGCGCATGAACGGTCCCTTCGATCCGTTTGGCAGCAGCGTGGTCTCGTCGGTGCGCATCTGCGCCAACTGCTGCGCCTTCAGTTCACGAGCGCCGCGCAGATCCGCGCCGCGGAAATCCGCGCCGAAGGTCTTGGCGCCGGCAAATCGCGCATCGGCCAGCACACTGCCCGTGAACGCGGCTCCCTGGAGATCGGCCTGCCGGAAATCGGCCCGGCGAAGGTCGCACCGCACCAGCGGGCAGGTCCAGAGCTTGGAAGAGGTGAAGCGGGCGTTCGATAGGTCGGACTGGTCAAACTCGCAGTGCTGGAGACGCGCCTGGGTGAAGCGGGCGTCCCTTGCCCGGACCGAGCGGAACCGGCAGAATTGCAGGTGCGCCTTGTGAAACACCGCCGATTCGAGCCCGCAATCCCGGAAGATGCACTCGATCAGCTTCGCGTGATGAAAGCCCGCGTGGCGGAGCTCGGAGCCGGAAAACCGGACTTTCCCCAGGATCGCTTCGAGCCATCGCGACCCGACCGCTTTGGCTTCTTCAATCGAACACCCATCCAGCCGCGACTCGCAGAACCCCGCGCCTGAGAGACAGGCCGAATCCAGACGGCATCGTTCCAATGAGGCGGCCGTCAAGTCCGTCCCGGCCATGTTGGCCAGCGTCAGATCGCAGTCCCATAGCTCGGCTCCGGCGAGCGCCGCCGATGACAGATCCGCCGCGGGCCACGCCAGCCAACCCATCACTGACCGGTCCAGCCTGGCGCGGGCCAGGCGGGCGTTCTCGATGCGGCTTCGTTGAAAGACCGCCTGCCGGCCGCCTGCCATGCCCTCGAGCCACAGCGAGTGCAGGTTCACGGCGAGCGTGAGTTCCTGGGGCTCAAGAGTCTTCTGGCCCGTCTCCGGGGGGGACATGATGATGGACTTATCGGTGGAAATGGGGTGAGCATGAGCGCAGGCTGATGGTGGAGCGGGGTGATGGACGGCCTTGGCAGTCGATGAGTGATCGGATCGAAACCTACCGCTCGCGGCTGTGCACGGCGGCGGAGGCGGCGAAGTTGGTCAGTTCCGGCGGCCGGGTCTACTCGCAGATGGGCGCGGCCAGGCCGGCGGACGCCGGACGCGTCTACTTGGCTGCGGTCTGCGGCGGCGTCTCTTTCCAGCCGTATGCCGCCATCATGATCTGGAAGATCCGCGTGTTCGGAATGTAGCCGCGGACCAGTTCAGAGCCCGGGCCCTGCGCCGCCACCACTACCTCTTCGCCCGTGTGGCCGTCGTCGACGCGAATCCTCGGCCTCGCTTCCGGCTGCCCGTCGGGTGGCAGGAGCGAATCGCCGATCTTGCCGCCGCGCAGGCGGATGTCGAACGAGTGGTCGGCGGCAAAGATGATCAACGTGTCGTCCTTCACCTTGGACGCGACCTTCCGAATGAGATTATCCATCACGATCGTGCGGTCGAGTCCGAGCTTGAGCTTGTCGGTATGCATGTCCCACTCGACCATCAGGAAGTAACCGTTCTTGTTGGCCGAGAGCGCGTTGATGGCCTGATCGACGACCGGCCAGGGGTCATAGTCGCCAGAATCGAAGAGCGCCACGACGCGCTTGGCATCCTTCGGGATAGCGCCGGGCGACGACGCCACGGCGTAGCCCTTCTCCTTCAGCCGCGCCTCCAGGTCGATGCCCAGCTTCTCCGTCGCCGCCAGGATCGCTTTTCGCCCGCCGCCGATCACCATGTCCACCCCGTCGCCGAAGCGCGGCGAGAGGATCTGCGCGGCGATCTCGCCCGCCATCGAGCGGCTGTTGGCGTGAGCGTAGCAGGCGGCGGGAGTGGCGTCGGCCATCGAGACGTTCGACATCACGGCAGTGGACAGGCCCTTCTGTTCCGCGTATTCGAGGATTGTCTGCATCGGCGCGCCGTCCTTCTTTCCGCGGACGGCATCGGGCGTCTGCGAAATCACGCCGTTGCCGGTCTTGCGGCCGGTGACGATGGCCGTCATGCCGGCGGCCGAATCGGTCACCCACTCTCCGCTTGTCGAAGTGTCGGAGAGCGCGATATTCGGCATGTTCTGGATGAAGAGTTTTTGTGGCGCTTTGTGGGCGTGAGCGCTGGCGGCGTTGAGAGTGGAAACGCCGCCAGCGTCTCCGATGAAGAGGATGACATTCTTGGCCCGCTTGGCGGACAGGGGCGCTGTCATCACGACAGCCAGCAGAATCAGTGTGCGCAATCTCATGGCATCGATTCTATCCCAGACGGCTAAGGTAGCTGGCCCCAGATCGGAGGAATCCGGGGCCGGAGCGAGGGCCAGCCGGTTGAACCGGCCTACTTGTAAGCGAAGATCTGTGCAAAAACGATCAGCGCGATCAGGACCAACCCGATGGTCAGCGCCGTCATGCCGAAGCGCTTCCAGATGCGGACCGCCAGCGGATTCGGCGGCGGCATCAGATGGCTTTCCAGTTGGCCGCTGTCCACCATCTCCTTGTACTCGCGCGGACGGTCGCGTTTGAACTCCTCGATCGGCATGCCGCCGAGGAAGATGACCGGGTCCATCGGGAACTTGTCGGGACGGAAGTGCGTGTTGAAGAAGTGCACCGTGAAGATGAAGCCCACGGCCAGCAAAGCCTCGTCACTGTGAATGATGGTGGCGACGTTGATGGCCCAACCCGGCAGGAAGCGGGTGAAAAACTGAGGGAACCATAACAGCAGTCCGCTGAAGCCGATCACGCCGACGCCCCAGAATACGGCGAAGTAATCGAACTTTTCCCAATACGTCCAGCGCCCATAATCGGGCCTGGGGGCCTTATTGAAGAACCACTTCATCGAGCTGACGATTTCCTTGAGGTCGGTCAGGTTGAACATCATCCCGTCCCGGCCGAAGATGAACTCGACCCAACTCGTGCCGCCGTCACGCTTCTTTCTGATCAGGTCGCGAATGTGGAATGCGAAGTAGCCGAAGGTGAGGATCGCGCACAGGCGGTGGATGTAACCCGCCGTCTCGAAGCCGCCCAGCAGGCGCGAAAGCACCTGCGCCCAGGTGGCGTAGGAGAACTTCAGCATCATGCCGGTGATGGCAAGCCCGAAGAAACTCGTGATGACGGTGAGGTGGAGGTTCCGCTCGTACCTGGTGAAACGGCGAACATAGACTTCTGACTCCTCGACATGCGCCGCCTTCAACTCGCGCCGGAACTGCAAAGACCGCGGCAGCCAGGCCAGCGTATGGAATGCCGAGACCAATAGCGTTCCGAGCAGCAGCGACGTCATGCCCCAGAAGGTGTAGAACAGCAGCGGGTACTTCTCCGGATCGTGGTGGGTTGCGTGGGTGAGATAGCCGGCGAACCTGCGGTGGGATCCGATGTGGCACTTGGCGCATGTGGCGACGATGTTGTCGCGGCTGAGCCGCGATTTCGGATCGGCGACGCGGCGGATGTCATGGGCTCCGTGGCAGTCGTAGCACTTGGCCGTCTTGTCGTAACCGAGCCGCGAAACCTTGCCGTGGTAGGTGTCGAAATAGCTCTCCGTGATCGCCTGGTGGCAGCGGCCGCACTGGTCCATGATGTGCAGCCTGAAATCCTTGATGTCGGTGCGCTGGATGGTATGAGCCGAGTGGCAATCGCTGCAGTAGGGAGCCTTCTTTCCGGCCAGGGACATCTTGTAGTGGATGCTGTTCCTGAACTGGTCATAGATGCCGCGATGGCACTTGGCGCAGGTCTCGGGCACGTTCTTGGGATTGACCGTCGAGCGGGGATCGCTCTTGGGCAGTTCCATGTGGGGCGAATGGCAGTCGGCGCAATCGGCCGTGACCGTGAGACCACCCTCGATGAGTCCTTTGCCATGGATACTCTCGCGGTAGTGTTCGACAATGTCCTTCTGCTCACCGTTGTATCGCAGGGCGGCTTTCTGGCCCCTGCGGTGGCAGGACGCGCAGAGGGTGGGGATGTTGCGGGAGTAAGTGGGCGATTCCGGCTGGGTCTTGGCGAGGACGCCGTGTTTGCCATGACAGGTCGAGCAGAGCGGCGCGTCGGGGCTCCCCTTGGCCGCAAGTTGCCCGTGAGTTCCCGTCCGGTATTGGGTCGAGACCTCGGCGTGGCAGATCGAGCAATCCACCTTGGTGGTGATCGTCGCGCAGGGTCTCGACGATGAAGACGGCCGCGCGCCGGTATGGCATTGCACGCAAGCCACCCGCGCGTGACGTGATCCGGCCAGTTCAGACTCCTTGATGTAAAGCGAGACCGTCTTGCCGCCCTCACGCCTGCTGATGCCAGGCTCGCCGTGACACTTCATACAATCGCGGTCGGCCATGCCTGTCGTGTAGAACACCCGCCGGATCTTGTGCGGCTCGTGGCAATCCACACAGGCGGGGATCAGGTGCGGCTGTTTCTCCCACAACTCGCCCCGTACCACTTTCTGGTGGACGCTCTCAATCTGCCCATGGCACTGCATGCACGTCTTGGCGATATTCCTGGCCGCGATCGACGATCGCGGATCGGTGTGCGGCAGGATGAAGTGCGATGTGTGGCAGCTCGTGCAGACGGCCGTAACGGTCAGCCCGCGCTTGAAAAGACCCTCTCCATGGATACTGTCGGCGTAGTTGCCCAGAATGTTGGTTTGCGGGATGTTGTGCGTCTGGCTGACGGCCGATCCCTCACGGTGGCAGCCGCCGCAAAGCTTGGGGACTTCCATCTTCGCGACGGGCGAGCGCGGGTTGGATGGCGGAACGACGTTATGCGTCCCATGGCAGGTTTTACAGGTGGGCGCGCTCTTGTCGCCTCGGGCCATCGCCCGGCCGTGCAGACTTTGATCGTGCTTTTCCGCTTCGTCAGTGTGGCAGTCGCCGCAGACAACCTTGGCGAGTTTGCCGGCGTGCGGCAGTTTCTTCGGATCGGCGTCCGCGTGACAACCGGAGCACTCTATCGCTGCGTGCGGCGACGCCCTGAGCGCTGACGCGTCATAAGCGGGCGGGACGCCCTCTTCACGCTTGCCAGTGCGGCGGCCTGTCTCGTGACAGTTCTCGCATTCCGCCGATCCGGGGAGCGGTTTCGTTTGCTGCGCTTCGGCGGCGCCAGGTAACGCCCAAAACAGAACTACGGCGGCTGCCGCCCGCCACAATTGTCCATACTCCCATCCCCGATTGGCCATTCGCACAGACATAGTAGCATTTCAGATGCCAATACCGTTTGGTCTGTTGTCGAGGGGTTCGGCCGTGTCCTATGTTGCTCTTACGGCCGTTCGGGGTGCCTTCGGCAGTACTGCGCTACTTCCCTATGGGCGAGATCACCCTGGGTCTTGAGGTGAAACTCCACAAGCGGTGGCGAATTCAACACTCCGCCACAATCAGACGCTCACCACCGGGCAACTGCTCTGGCGGATGATCGAGTAGGCGTTGGTCCGGAGGCGGCCAAAGACGCCGGCGGCCGAGCCGCGTCCAATCACCAGCAGATCGGCCTTCATGTCGGCGGCTATGTCACACACGACGGTCGCCGCGTCACCGGAGTCCACATGCAGCGGCGCTTCGATGGACAGGCTCGCCGTCAGGTTGGCGACCGCCTCATGCACCGATGTCTCGACATGCTTGCGCCAATCGGGATCGAAGTATTCGCCGGCCCTGCCTTCGAGATTCGGCATGGCGTGGATGAGGCTCAACCGCGCGCCGATCCCGGCGGCGAAGCGCGATGCCCACATCAGGGTGCGCTCGCTGGATGCGCCCAGGTCGAGGCCGACGGCGATATGCTCCAGGCGAACGGACTCGGCCGAGGGAGCCTCCAGGTGGACACCCGTCCAGACGGGGCAGTCGGCATCGTGCAATACCTTGGCGGTGACCGATCCCAGAATGAAGCGGCGGAACGGCCCGTAGCCGTGGGTCGGCATGACGACCAGGTCGCAGCCGCGTTCATGCGCGACCGCGACGATCTGCGCCGATGGGTCGCCCTCGATCAGGATGCGTTCGCAGTCCCGCGATGCAGTCTCGTCGCAGAGGAATAGGTCCAGATCCTGGCGCGCCTGCTCGGCACGCGTGCGGAAGAGGTCTTCAAGCACTGTCCCGCCCACCTCCATCGCGCCGAACTCATAGTGCGGCGGCGGCAGCACGTGAAGCAGGATCAGCCGGCTGCCGAAACGCTTCTGAAGCGCTTCGGCGTGTCTCACAGCGCCCATGGCGCGGTCGGAGAAATCGACGGGAACGAGGATGGTCTTGAGCGGCATGGCGTCGCCTCCGCCCCAATTCTGCCCCATTACCAGGGCCGGCGGCAAGGCCTCAAGGCGACTCCGGCGTCCTAATTCGTCCCTGACTCTGCTGCCAGGCCAAGATCGACCAGCACTTTGGGCGACGCCTCTTCCATCGCCAGTGTCTTGTGGCAGGTATCGCAGTCCTGCGTCAGTTCGCGCCCTGCCTTCGATCCGGCACGGCCGTCGTGGCAGCGGAAGCAGCCGGGGAAGTCCTCATGGCCGAGGTGATTCGGATAGACGCCCCATTTGACGTTCATTTCAGGAAAAACGTTCTTGGAGTAGGCGGCCAGAACCGCTTTCGCTGATCGCTCGATCGCCGCTCTCTTCGCCGCGAAGACCTCGGGATCGTTCTTCTGATAGAACGCCGCGAACCGCAAGGGGATCTCGCGCTCGCTCTCCTCGGTCGTCTTATACGCAGCCTGGATCACCTCCAGCGCGTTCTTCTTCGCAAATGGCAGGGACCGGTCGATTTCGCCCGCAGCCAGCGCGCGGTCCAGCGCCCGGGCCGGCAGTTCAAAGGTGTGCGAGGGCCGGTTATGGCAATCGATGCAGTCCATCGTCCTCACTTCCAGGTTGCCCGGACCGTCTCCCTTGTAGCCCTCAGCCTTGTAGTCCACCGTCTCTCCGTTCTTCGAATACTCCACCCAGGGGATCTCCAATCGCTTGTCGTCCTTGGGCGCATAACGCATAACAATGCCCGGACCCATATGCGCGCCGTGGATGCCCTTATACCCGTTCCCGCCGCCGATGTGCAGCAGCAGCACCGTTTTGGTGTGGGCGCTGGCTTCGTCATCGGCGAACTTGTCCAGGACGCGCACGCGATCGCCGCCGTACTTCTGCGGCCAGTGGCAAACCTCGCAGGTCTCACGCGCCGGGCGCAGGTTCTTGATCGGCGTCTCGATCGGGTGGGGATAGAGGTTCAGCGACACGCTGATCACCTGCCACGAGCCCGAGACCTTGCTCTTGACGAACCAGTTCGCGCCCGGGCCGATGTGGCACTTGACACAATCCACCCGTGCGTGCGGCGAGTTCTGATAAGCGGTGAACTCCGGCTTCATCACCACATGGCAGGTCTGGCCGCAGAAGCTGACCGACTCCATATGGTGGACTGCTTTGTAGATCAACTGGCTGCCGATGACCAGGTTCAGAACCGTTGTAACCGCGAAGAAACCCGCCAGTTTGCGGAATCTCGGATTCTCGAAATCGACCGGCGGAAACACCGCCGGAAGCCGTCCCTTGTTGGCTCGGCGCGCCTGCCAGATCCCTAAGGGGATCAGGCCCAACCCGGTGAAAAACACCGCCGGCAACAACATGAACTGGAGGATGCCCAGATAGGGATCGGGGCTGCCGGACTTCAGCGCCGTGGGCAGAAGGATCACCCACAACAAGCCGCCCGTGGTGACGAGAACGAGGCCAACCAGACTGATCCAGTTGCTGCCCAGATACACCAGTGGCGCGAGCCAATCCTTCAATTTCCGCATAGATTAAGTATAAACGGATCGGATTGAATCGTGGTCCGAACGGGTCAGCCGGAGCGCTTCTGCTCGTGGCCGCCGCCATGCTCAGGGAACTCACGCGGGCTGTAGCCGCTGTACCACGACGGGTCCATCGGATAGACCTCGGGATCGAAGATCACCGAGTAGAAGTGCCAAACGACGACGGCCAGCGTGGCCAGCACGGCCTCATAGTAGTGAACCACGCGTGAGAAGTCGTACCACATCTTCGGCAGGTTGGCCAGCATCCAGTTGTTCGCCCAAAGCAGCACGCCTGTCACCGCCATGACCGCCGTGCCCCAGACCAGCGCCCAGTATTCGGCCTTCTCGACATAGCTGTGAGCCGACTGATGCGGGCGCTCGCGGCGCAGCCCGAGACGCCATAGCGTGCCCTCGACCATTTCGCGCAGGTCGCCGAACCTGGGCAGCATCTCCTTCCAGTGCTCGCGCAGAGTCTTGTTCACAATCAGCGAGACCACATGCATCGCCGACGTGATCAGCAGAATGACGCCCGCCGTGCGGTGAACGGTGCCGCGGATCGGATGCGACACCTCCCATGTCAGCAGCCAGCGCGACCACCACTCGTCCGGGTAGTGCAGCGCAAATCCGGAGTAGGCCAGCACGATGAAGCTGATCATCAGTAGGAAGTGCTGGATCCGCTCGAACCGGTGCATACGAATGTGCGGCTTCGACGGCTTGAGCATCGACGAAGGCTGAATCTGGCCGTGGAAGCGGTGCATGTGGAACTTGCGGATGAAGTCCCCCAGGTGGTGCACGAGCATCAGTCCGATCGTGCCCGGGATCACCATGAGGTAGAACCACCGCGCCCACTGCACGGGCTGCGGCTCGTCCTGGATTTCCACCGAGTGGATCTTGCCCAAAAAGAACTTGCTGCCCGCGCCCGGATGGCAGGAACTGCATGTCTTGGCGATGTTCTTCGGATTGATCCGCGACCTCGGATCGCTCGACGGTAGAATCTCGTGGAAGCCGTGGCAAGAGGCGCATTCAGCCACCCGCGCCTCGCCCGACTTCAACGCCAGTCCGTGGAAACTCGATGCGAACGTAGACACCTGGCTGGCGTTCAGACCGAATCGCTGCATCAGCTTCAGATCGCCGTGGCATCGGCCGCACGTCTCCGGCACCCCGGCCACGTTCACGGAAGAGTCGGCGCGTTTCGGGCCCTCGATGTTGTGCGCCGAATGGCAGTCGATACATACCGGAGCTTCCCGGATGCCCGCCGCCACCGCCTGGCCATGCACCGACGTTTCAAACTGCGCCAGCGCCTTTTCATGGCAGCCGCCGCAGGTATCCATTGACGCCCGACGCGCCTCGGAGGATTTCGCAATCGCGATGTCGTGCTTCACGCCGTGGCAGAACGCGCAGTCGGGCGCTCCGGCGTTGCCCTTCTTCAGTTCAAGCGCGTGGTTGCTCTGGTTATACTCCGCGACGATCGACCCGTGGCAGTCCGAGCAGGCCGGCTTCGGCGCGTCTTCCGGGTGCGGGTACTCATCGCGCTTCAAATGGCAGGAAGCGCAAAGCACGCCAACATGGGCGGACTTCTGCAACTTGGCTTCCACTTCGTGGCAGTCCGCGCAGACGCTATTGGGCGTGGTGACGCCGGCTCCACGCTGGGCCGCCCAAACTCCACCGGCCAGCAAAAGCGCCAGCGTCAAACGCAATTTCGAATGATAAACCAAGAAACAGAATCTCCTTCCCGCCGCGGCCTCACTGCCGCCGCCGGCGGGTGCGAAGCCAAGGCTGACGGCCAGCCCTGGCTCCATTCATCAACGACTTGCCGTGGCCGGCCGCGTGGGCGGCAGCCCCAGCCAAATTCCAATTTCTCGCGCCTACAGGCCGGTGCTCTTAGTGGACTCCCACATCTGCATCCCATAGAGGACGGCAAGAGCAATGCCGGTAACCGCCAGCAGGCTGGTGAGGATCTTGCCATACAAGTCCAGCTTCGCCAGTTTCTTGGCGATCAGTTGCTGGTGTTCGACCGCGCCCTCCGCGCCTCCGCCCAGGTGCAACGTGTCGTCCTCTTCAGACGAGACGTTCTTCCGCACAAAGGCCAGCGCGATGACGATGGCCGCTAGAGCGACCCAAGCGATTGCATAGGGTAAAAGATTATCCATGGTTCATGACCTCCTGGCGCCAGGCTGACGGACAGGCTCAACCTGGAGCTACCGTTCTATCGATCAATCCAACATCTGCGGAACGCCGTCTTTCGGTCGTGCCGCCCCGGTACGCAAACACACGGCTAGAATTGCCAAGACAACAGTATTTATGGGGTCCTGCTCGCTGACCACGGAGCTTACGCCCGCATCCCAAGCCCCTTTGAGCGACTCGGGATCGCTGGCCGCCAACAGAACCACTCTTTCCGGCCTCGACAGTGGCAGCGGCAAGGTACCCAAGTGCGCCTGGTCCACCACCACCACGCAGGCCGATTCCAGATCCGGCGTCTCCACACACACGGCCTCTCGCTGGGCGCTGCGGGCGAGAATTCCCCGCAACGTCTCAGCCTTGGCCTTGTCGGACAGTGCCAACTGTATCAAACCCATCGGATCGTGCCTTTCACTCCGAGCTGGTCCTTCCGGTCCAGTCTCCGAAGCTATTCCACTCAAACTTGAAGTTGCAATTCTGAGGCCAATCCCCGAACCGTCGGGCAAGGCCTTCGCCGCCAGTCGTATCCATCTCAAATTAAAGACTTTTTGTCCTGAATCCCAAATCCCTCTCAGGTACTGAGTGGGTCAATTGCCCCAAGCCAGCGTGCCTCAATCCTCGGATGCGGTTAGAATTAGAATAAGATGTAGTGTCAGCGTGAAATGACCAAACTCTCCAGCGAATGGCAAACCGCCAGCGTTCTTGAAGCCGTCTTCGACCAGATCACGGACGCGATCGTCCTTTATGACACCACCCACGTCATCACTGGCGTCAACGCCGCCGCCGAACGCCTCTTCGGCATGACCGCCGATGAACTGGTCGGGCGCGATTGCCACAAGATGTTCCACTGCCGGCAGTGCGAGCCAGGCTGCGGCATGCATACCGGCCTGCTCTCTTCAAACGGCGCCAACGCCACCATCCGCCTGCACGGTGATAACGGCCTTGAACGCCTTGTCGTCATCCGCACCAGCCATGTCCTGCGCGACGACGGCACGGTCCAGGGCGTCGTCGCCACCATCAAGGACATCAGCAACGAAGCCGAGCCACAGAAGCGCGAGATCATCGCCGCCAGTCCGGTGATGATCGAGATGCTCAACTTCGTTCGCCGCGTCGCCATCAGCGAGGCCACCACGATCCTGCTCGAAGGCGAGAACGGAGTCGGCAAGGACCTCATCGCCAAGTCGCTTCATTACCAGAGCATCCGTCAGGCGGAACCCTTCATCGCCATCAACTGCGCCGCCATCCCTGAGACCCTTCTCGAAAGCGAACTTTTCGGCTACGAAAAAGGCGCCTTCACCGATGCGCGCGCCCAGAAGAAGGGTATCTTCGAACTGGCCGACAAGGGCACGCTCTTCCTCGACGAAATCGGCGAAATCCCGCTCATGATCCAGGCCAAACTCCTGCGCGTGCTCGAAGAACAGACTTTTCGGCGCCTCGGCGGTCTCAAGGACATCAACCTCGACCTGCGCGTCATCGCCGCCACCAACAAGAATCTCCGTGAAGCCGTCAAGGAAGGCGCCTTCCGCCAGGACCTCTTCTTTCGCCTCAACGTCATCCACATCACGATTCCCGAATTGCGCGAGCGGCCCGAGGACATCGAACCCCTGGCCGGCTTCTTCCTGGAACATTACAACCGTAAGTTCAAACGCCATATCGAGGGCATCTCGCCCGAGGTCATGGCCCTTCTCCTCAACCACGACTGGCCCGGCAACGTGCGCGAACTCCGCAACGCCATCGAGCGCGCAATGATCCTCGAGGACTCCTCCTACATCACCGCGCAGAGCCTGCCCATGTCGATCAGCCGCCAGGCTCCGGGCCAGACGCTGGTCGCCCTCGACAGCTTCCCCCGGTCCATCCCTGACGGCGGCATGTCGCTCGAAGACAACGAAAAGCGTCTTCTCGTCCAGGCCCTTGAAAAGACCGGCGGCAACCAAACCCAGGCCGCCCGGCTTCTCCGCATCACACGCGATACCTTGCGCTACAAGATGAAGAAGTTCGACCTGCACTAGCCCGCCGAATGCGGCATGATGCCATCGGCGGATCAGTCGATATCTTCGGCTTCCTCTTCAGCCGCCGGCCGGTCCTGAGTTCTCAGCCCCCGCCGGCTATGTCTCGCCGCCGCCACTTCGTGCGCCGGCGGGTCGGCTTCGCCGCGCAACTGCCGCGACAACGATTCGGCCGCCAGCCGCCCCGATTCCATCGCCCCTTGGATCGACGGCGTCGCCCGATGATCACCGCACACATACAATCCCGGTTCCAGCCGCGGCTGCGTCCTCAACTGCTGCGGTACGGAAACCGGATGCGCGTTCTCTATCCTGTAGATCCTCAGCAGCCGCCACTCTTTCGTGACGCGCCCATACCAGCGCCGCAACTGGCCGCGGATCATCGTCTCCAGAGACCTGTTGTCGCGAGCCGGGTTTCCCAGCACAGTGATTGAAATCAGCGCCCGGCCCTCGGGCGCGTACGCCGGAGATACCTCGCTCATCACCGCCAGGTTGTTCACCACCCCGCGGCTGCTGCCTCCGAGCACCAGAATCGGCTCGTCCACCGGACTCTCGGGAGCGTCAAAGTACAGGCAACTCACCCCCCGCGTCTGGACCTTCCTCCTCGTCGCCAGCACGCGCATCGCCTCCGGTCCATCCGTCGCCACGACAACGGCCCGCGCTTTGATCTCCTCGCCCGATTCGAGCCTCGCTTCGCCCGCCTTGACCGATTCCACGCGCGTGTTCAGCCGCACCGTGCCCTCCGGCAGCGACGAACCCAGTTGCTTCGGAATCTCGCCCATCCCCTTCTCCGGCACCGCCGCGTCGCCTTCGGCGAACATCTTAAACAGAAACTCGAACATGCGGCTCGATCCGGCCAAGTTCGGGTCCAGCATCACGCCGCCAAACAGCGGCCGGAAGAACTCGTCGATCATCCGCTGCGAAAACCGCCTCATCAGCAGCGCCTGCCGTGCGCTGATCTCCGGGTTCTCAAAGATCTCTTCCACCGGCATCCGCAGCAGATCGGAACGCAGCTTCGACACGCGCAACTTATCAAGCATCGTCCCCACCGGCGAGAACAGGTTCCCAAAATACCCGCCGCCGCGATTGGGGTCGGTGATTCTGAAGAAGCGCCCTTCCTTCCTGACCAGCGCGCCGGGAACGAATCCGCACAACCGCAACGCGTCGAAATCGAGTTCGGCCTGGACCTCCGGATAGGCTGTCAGCAGGACCTGAAAACCGCGATCAAGCAGGAATCCCTCCACATCATCGGTCCGCACCCTGCCGCCTACGCCGTCGGAGGCTTCAATGATCCCGCACCGGAAGCCCTCGGCCTCCAACTTCCGGGCGCAGCACAGCCCCGCGAGACCAGCGCCAACAATCAACACGTCCGGTTGGCTCATCCTGCCTGTTCTCCCGCGCTCTCCCGCGCCTGTCGAATCTCCCTCAGTATCAGGAACTCACCCACGTTCTCCGATGTCAACATCCCCACCAACCGCTCGTCTTCAAAAACGAGCGCGCAACTGCTCTGCTTCGCCGCGATCTGCTGAACCACTTCGCCCAGCTTGGCCGTCGGGGAGACCCGGAGAAAGTCCCTGTCCATCGCTCCCGCGACATAGGCCTCCGGCCCCTCGGCCGCCATCGCCTTCAATATCGCCTGCCGCGTCAGCAACCCCGCCACCGCGGGACCCGACATCACCGGGAAATCCTGCTGCGTGGTGGCAAGCAAGAGATTGGCCGCCTCTCTCAAAGTATCCCCATGGTTCAGCGTCCGGAAGACCGTAACCATCGCCGGCCGGACAATCTCGGCCCCGATGAGGGCCTGCTGCTCCGAAGCCACCCGCTCCTGCATCGCCCCGACATAGATGAAGAACGCAACGAAGACCAGGAAGAAGTTGCCCGCCAACAGTCCGTATAGGCCCATGATCGCCGCCATCCCCATGCCGATCCGCGCCGCTGTCCGTGTCGCCTCCTGTTCCGGACGCCAGCGCGCCAGCAGCGAACGCAGGATGCGGCCGCCGTCCATCGGGAACGCCGGGATCAGGTTAAAGACCGCCAGCAACAGGTTGGCCACGCCGATCCTCTCGGCCAGGTTGGCGTCGCTCGGCGCAGACACCCACGAATCAGGCGCCCATGCCCTGCCTTGAGACCAGCCATAGGCGAACAACGCACCGCCGATGATCAGATTGACCATCGGCCCGGCGATCGCCACCCAGAACTCCTCCCGCACCTTCGGCGAGCGCTCCAGCCGCGCCAATCCGCCGATCGGCAGCATCACGATCTCGAGCGTCCTGATCTTGTACCGCCGCGCGACGATGGCGTGGCCCAGTTCATGCAGCAGCACGGAACCGAAAATGGCCAATATGTAGAACGTCGTTCCCGCCGCCGATTGTTGGCCCTTCGACCCGATCACAATCAGCCACACCACGATCAGCCAGAACGTAAAATGGAATCGGACCGGGATCCCGAATAGCTCGACCGAGCCGACCGTTCCGGGAAACCGCGGCTCGCCCTCGCTCTTTCGTGTGGATGACTGCTCGTCCATCGCTTCCTGCCGGCGCCCTGCGCCCACGCCCTCTGCGCGGCGTGCCATGTCCGGGTACTTCTCCCGTTTCAATACGATAGCAGAACGACGGCGGTCCGGGACCGGTCAGGAGCGCAGTTCCGGCGCCGCGTACTCCCGCCCCGTGACAATTTGCACGTAGTCCGGCCGGTCCGCCGCGCTCTGATGCCTGTAGCTGCGCAGGATCTCCCCATGGAACAGCAGAAACACGCCCGGCATCTGGAATCCATCCCCAACCGGGCGGCCCACCCCGTGACGCCTCAAAACGCCGGCCTGGAAGCCCCTCCACCACACCTTCGGCCCGAAAAGGTCCCCAACGCTGCCCCTCGGCAGTCCGAACGCCCGGTAAAGGCACTTCCTGGGATCGCTGATCCGAGGGGCATTCTCCAGCCCGTAATTCGCGAAAAATGTCCCGCCATACTCATCGCTGCCCATGTGGACCAGTACCAGGCGTGTCCCGTTTCCCTCTATTTCCTTCTTCCGCTCCGCCAGATCAGCCAGCGCCTCGCGGCAGAATGTGCAGCCCGCATGGCGCAGGAACACCAGCAGTACGGGCGACAACCCCGACAGTTCATCCAAACTCACGCCCATGTTCGTTTTCGATCGCAAAGCGAACTTCAGCACTTCCGGCGATACTGTACGCCGCTGCTCCATGCTGGCCTGGTAGGCGCAATAGAGCACCGCGCCCAACCCCGCGCCCAGCGCAAGCTGAAACGCCCCCGCCGTCCACCCCCAATG
>CAZLDN010000098.1:0-19929 GCA_964558355.1 uncultured Candidatus Solibacter sp. | reverse complement strand
GTCAAGGGGGAATCGGGCCGATTCGCCGCTGGCTTGCTGGAGCGCAGACGGGCGGCTAGTTGTTCATTTGGGCTTCAACGTCGACCGGAGGTTCGGCGTAATAAAGCAGGCGGCGGCAGTTTTCGCAAGACAGAATCTGGGCGCCGATGCGAAGCTCGGTATAGAGCTGGGGGCGGACCAACATGCGGCAGGCGAGACAGAATCCATCTTCGACCCTGGCGATGGCCACTCCGTCCCGCATCCTGGCATGGAGTTTCTCATAGGTGGCCAGCAGAGCGGCAGGAATCGCGGATGCAAGCGACTTGCGGCGCACGAGGATCCCGGCGAGTTCCGCCTTGTCGGCGCTGGTGCGGCGGGCGGCGTCGGCCTTCTGCGCCTCGACAGTCTTCTTCTCCTCGTCGAGAGCGGCCTGCGACTGCTTCACCTTCGCCTCGATCTTCTCGGCGTCCATCATTTGAGCGAGGATGCGGTCCTCGGACTTCGAAATCTCCGTCTCAAAGAATCCGATCTCCTTCTGAAACGCCCAGAGCTGCTCATTGGTCCTGGCCTGCATCATCTGGTCCTTGAGCTTGGAGATCTTCTGCTCCTGACCCTGGATGTCGGCCTCGTGTTTCTTGCGATCCTTGAGGTTGACGCCAAGGGCGGTCTTCTCAAGTTCAAGACGGCGGACGTGCTCGTCGAGGAGTTGTTCGATGGCGGCGATCTGCTTTGGCAGGGCGGCGATCTCGGTCCTGAGGGCCAGAATGCGAAGGTCCAACTCCTGGACTTCAAGTGCCCGCGCAAGATCAGGTTGCATCAGCTATTGAGTTTAGCACCCGAGTTTCCAAACCGGCGCGAAAGCGGACCGCCAAAAGCGCGCACCGCCATTTCGAGCTCTTCGACCTTGAGCGCGCGGCAGGCCGCATATACGACGGCAAGCCCAAGCGGAATGGAGATGGCGAGATCGACCAGATTGCCGAAAGTTGAGGCGCCCATCAGATCGTGGATGACGGTAGTCGACAGCCAGATCGCGGCAGCCATCAGGACCGACCCCGCCGCCACCTTCAGAACAGTCGAACGCATCCGCCGCCCATAGACGCCGCCGATTCGGGTGCGCATGGCGAAGAACAACACCAGGAAACTGAACAGCGCGACGCAGGATGTCGAAAGCGCCAATCCGGCGTGGCCCATCGAAAACGTGCGCACCAGCAGCCACGCCATCACGACGTTGATGGCGATCGATCCGAGCGACGTCCACATCGGCGTGCGTGAATCGTTCAGCGCGTAAAACGCCGGAGCCAGCACCTTGACGGCAGCGTAACCGGCCAGCCCCAGGGCGTAGTAGGTGAGAGCGATGGCGGTCTGCTGCGTGTCGTAAGGCTGGAACTTGACGCCCTCATAGATCGCCCCTACAATCGACGGTCCGAGGATCATCAGGCCGACCGAGGCCGGCACGGTTAGCACAAAAACCAGTCCGAGCGAACGCGCCAGCGTCTCGCGGAATTCGTCGATGTCGCCACTGGCGGCGCTGCGGCCAATAGCGGGCAGAGTCGCGGTGCCGATGGCGACGCCAAACAGGCCCAATGGCAGTTGCATGAAGCGAAAAGCATAGTTCAGCCACGCCGTCGGTCCATCAAGCCCGCGCACGGGATCGTTGATCGATGTCGCGAAAAATGTGTTGACCAATACGTTGATCTGGACCGACGCATTGCCGATAATCGCCGGACCCATCAGACGGTAAATGTGGCGCAAGCCGGGATGCGAGAAGTCGAATGCCGGCCGGAAACGGAATCCGGCTCGCCACAGGCTGGGGACCTGCCAAATGAGTTGCAGCGCGCCGCCGATGACAACGCCGATCGCCATGCCGACGATGGGTTCGATGCCCAGCGACGGCCCCAGTCCGAATCCGATCGCAATGCCGGCGATGACGCTGCCGACGTTGAACCATGTCGACGAAAACGCCGGCACGGCGAACTGGTTCAGCGCATTCAGGATGCCCATCGCCTGCGCTGCCAGCGCCACGAGCAGCAGGAACGGGAACATGATCTGCGTCAGCAGGACCGCCAGCTGATACTTCTCCGGCGCGGTCCGGACCCAACCCTGCGTGACGAGCCCGACAAGCCACGGACTGAACACGACGCCAAGGACGCAGATCGCCCCCACCAGCAAGATGATCGACGTGGCCACCAGATTGGCCAGATGCGCCGCTTCCTTCTTGTCCCTGTTATGCAGGTAATCGACGAACGTGGGGACGAAGGCCGACGACAGCGCCCCCTCGGCGAACAGGTCGCGCGTCAGATTGGGGATGCGGAATCCAACGACAAAGGCGTCCAGCGCCGAACCCGCGCCAAACAGGCGCGACAACACGCCCTCGCGCACGAGTCCGCTCACGCGACTCATCATCACGGCCGCCGAGGCTACACCAGCTTTGCGGAAGACGTTTTCCGAGGGGGAGGACAAACTCTCACTATCTTAGCGAGTCGGCCCTTCCCCCCGCGATGTTTGTTCGGTTTCACCCGCCGTAGCGTTCGAGGAACTTGGCCACCGTGCGGATGCCCAGATAGAAGTTGTCGAGTTTGTACTTCTCGTTCGGCGAATGCAGCCCGTCGTCGGGCAGTCCGAGGCCCATCAACACGGACGGGATGCCCAGATGATGCGCGAATTCGCCGACGATCGGAATCGATCCGCCCGAGCGGATAAACACCGTCTCGCGGCCCATGGCCTCCTTGAACGCCTCGGCCGCCATGTGGATCGCCGGATGATCCGGATTCACCACCGTCGCCGGCGCGCCGCTCAATTTGCGCACCTCCATCGTCGTCCCTTCGGGCGTGTTGGCGGCGACCCAGGCCGAGAAGCGCTCAAACATTTTCACTGGTTCCTGATTCGGGACCAGCCGCATCGAGACCTTCGCCGTGGCCGTGGCAGGGATCACCGTCTTGGCGCCCGCGCCCGTGAATCCGCCGGCGATGCCGTGGATTTCGACCGTCGGCCGCGACCAGATTCTCTCGAAAATCATCCGGTCCGGATCGCCGGTCAGCGACTTCGAGCCGACCTCTTTTCCCAGGAATTCCTTCTCGTCAAACGGCAGCGACTTCCAGCTTGCGATCTCGGCCAGAGCCGGTTCATCCACCTCATCCAGGAACCCAGGGATGATGATGCGGCCCTTGTCGTCCTTGGCCTTGCCCAGCAGCGCGACCAGCGCGGCGACGGCGTTCGGCGCTGCGCCGCCATACAAGCCCGAATGCAGGTCCCGGCCCGGACCCTTGCATTCGATCTCCATGTAGACCAGCCCGCGCAGGCCGATGCAAAGCGTCGGGATCCCCTCGGCATAGAGCGCCGTATCGGAGACCAGCGCCACGTCGGCCTTCAACTTCTCCTTATTCAGTGGGACAAACTTGGCGATCGACGCGCCGCCAATCTCTTCCTCGCCCTCGACGATGAACTTCAGATTCAGAGGCAACTTGCCCTCGTGCGAATGCATCAGTGCCTCGACGGCCTTGATGTGCATGTAGACCTGGCCCTTGTCGTCGGACGAACCGCGGGCATAGATATTGCCGTCGCGCAGGGTCGGTTCGAACGGGGGGGTGTTCCAGAGTTCCAGCGGGTCGGGCGGCTGGACATCGTAGTGGCCATAGCAGAGCACGGTCGGCTTGCCAGGGGCATGGAGCCAGTCGGCATAGACCAGCGGGTGGCGATCGGTCGGGATGATCTCGATGTTCTCGAGGCCGGCAGCTTTCAGCTTGTCGGCGGTGAATTGGGCCGCCGCGCGCACATCGCCCTCGTTTTCCGGCAGCGTGGAGATGCTGGGGATGCGCAGGTATTCATACAACTCTTCAAGGAAGCGCGCCTGGTTGGCGGTGATGAATTGATCCGTGGTTTGGGGCATGGGTGGATATCCACTCCGATTATACGGGCGGGCCACGCCGCTGGGCGCGCGGTGGGAGTTCGTTTGGTCGAGATTGGTCGAAATCTGTCTCCACGCTTTGCGGGTGCGCGGCGTATAAGGGTGTGAGTGGCGATTGGTGGATTGGAAATGGCCGCGTGGATGACCGCCGAAGGGCGGGATGCGGCCTTTGAGGATCTGCTGAGGGCCAACGAGAAGCGGGTCCTGCGGACAGCGTGGCGACTGCTCGGGTCGCTTGAGGACGCCAAGGACGCCTCCCAGGAGGTCTTTCTGAAATTGCACAAGCATTTCGAGCGGCTCAACCCGTCGTCGGTGGACGCTTGGATCTACCGCACGACCGTGAATGTCTGCATGGACCAGCACCGGCGGCGGCGCCCCGAGGGCGACCTGGAATTCGACCCGTCCATCCCGGCGACGCAACAAAGCGGGATGGAGTTGGACGAACGGAAGCGCCGGCTGGAACGGGCCATCCGGCAGTTGCCTGAAAAGGAACGGGCGGCGCTGGTGTTGCGAGAAATCGAGGGTTTGGAGACAACGCGCGTGGCTGAAATCCTGGGCGTGACCGAAGCGACGATCCGCGGCCAGGTGGCCTCGGCGAAAACGAAATTAAGGGAGTGGCTGGCATGAATGAATGCGCTAACCGAGCTTCGACCGTTAGGAAGCGGGCGTATCGGGCCGTTCTTCGGCAACGCGGGCCGTTCACACGGCGGGACCCGGGGGTCCCGCGCGGGTCAGGGGACCCGCCCTACCACGCAGGCCGCGAACGCAGAGAGCGGGTCCCGGTGACGCCTACTTATTGGAGCGACTAGTATGACCGATTGGCTCGACAAATCGTTGCAGGACCTCGCCGCCGAGGATCCGCCCGCCGAGGCGTTGGCCGAAGTCCGGATGCGGGTTCTCGACCTGGTCCAATCCAAACGCCGTCCGTGGCTCTGGTGGCTCGCGCCCGCGGCGGTAGCTGCCGGACTCGCGGTTTGGTTCAGCCTGCCAACCGCGACGGTCCCAACTGTGAAACCGGCGGTCGTGGTTGCCCAAACGCCCCCCGCGCCGCCGGTTCAACGCATCGAACCAGTGAAACCGGTACGGCCAACCCATCCCAAGCCTACCGTGCGGCCCAAGCCAATCGAACTGGTGCAAGCCGTCGCGCCGCGGATCCTGCCCACCGGCTCGCCCGATTTCGTCCAGATCGAATCAGGCAACCCGGACGTGGTGATCCTCTGGAGCCTCAATTCCCCAACCGTGAACGACCAAACAGGAGAACAGAAATGACCAAACTCATCATCGGCAAGTTGGCCTGGGCCGCGCTGGCCTGCATCGCGCTCGCCCCGGCCCAGGAAACCAAGGAAACCCCGAAGGCGGCGGCTCCGGCCCCTATGAAGGTAGGCTGCTGTATCCAGCAGGTCTACCAGGTGAAGAACGCTAATGCCGCAGCTCTCTATCAACTGCTCTACACCAATGCGGGACAGGGCCAGACGCCAATTCTGCGGCACAACGAATCGCTCAACGTCATCTCCGTCTATGGCACGACCAGCGAAGTGAACTCAATCATCGCCAACCTGAAGGAATTGGACGTTCCATCCGCGAAGACTGCTGGCGGCGCACCAAAGAAACTCACGGTCGAATTAACCACTTGGATTCTCGCCGCGTCCACTGAAGGAGGTGGAGGCACCCTGCCCGAAGTTCTGGTTCAACCGCTGACGGCGCTTCGAAAGACCTTCGGTTACAGCAGCTTTACTCTGCTTGGCGCCGACATCATCCGCACGGTGGAAAACATGCCATTCAGGACAAATGGAAACGCGACCCCGCCTCAACCGAAGCTCGCCGGCCGCAGCGTTGCGAGGTACGACATGGGGGGCCAAGGGATCGTGGTCGAGCCGCCAGGCACGGAGCGGAGTCTTCGGTTGGGCGGTTTCTGGTTCAAAATGCAAACTCCGTTATGCACCGATCCCGAGTGCAGGGGTTTGAACTCATCGGAGGTCCAGTTGTCGAGCACGTTCAGCCTCAAGGACGGCCAGCAAGTAATTGTCGGGCAGTCGAAACTCGACGGCGGCGACAAGGCGCTTGTCCTCGTCGTCAGCGCCAAAGTGGTCGACTGACCCACGGCAATACATTCATTAGAAGCACCCGTTACGCCCGGCCCGGAGACCGCCAGTCTCCCGCCGGGCGTTTTCTTCGCCGGCGTCGGGCTCTATAGCGTCCTGGCCTGTGCCGATGGAAGCCTTGCGGTCGCAGTGATGCATCTGCATCGTCTGTTGATGTAGATACATAACTGATGTATTGTGGAACCATGAGGACCACCATTTCCCTGCCCGATCCGCTTCTCGACAACGCAAAACGCCGTGCGTCGGAACGCGGCGTAACGCTCAGCGTCGTGGTGGAAGACGCATTGAGGGTGCATCTGGCCGAACCTGGCGTCTCCGATGCCTGCGAGTTCCGGTTGGTAACGATGCGGGGCCGGCTGACGAACCCAGCCCTCGATTTGGACCGCACATCGGCGCTCGATGTAGCCGGGGACGAGGCGTGGTTCGAAGGCGCGAGGCAGTGAACAAGCGATGAGGATGCCAGATGTCAACGTCCTCGTCTACGCGCACCGCGAGGGAATCGAGCAACACGAACGGTACGCACGCTGGCTCGTCGAGCTGGCCACCGGGCCGGAACGCTTCGCGCTATCTGAACTTGTGCTCCAGGGCTTCGTCAGGGTGGTGACGAATCCTCGCATCTTCACCCCCCCATCCACGGCCGGCCGGGCCTTCAAGTTCATCGACGCATTGACGTCGCGGCCAACGTGCAGCGTCATCCGGCCGGGTCCGCAGCACATGAAGATCTTTCGCGAGTTGTGCGAGAAGGGCAACCTCAATGGGAAACTGGTGGCCGACGCAGCCCACGCCGCGTTGGCGATCGAAAGCGGCTGCGAGTGGGTTACGGCGGACACCGATTTTGCCAGGTTCGCGCCGCCGCTCAGGTGGGTTCATTTGTGAGGGCCGTGATCAGGCGACTTCAGCGAAGGTCACGTTGGGAAGCGTGGCGAGATTGACGCGCCGGGAGGCGTCGAGAATCTCCATGGCGGCGATGCGGCCGTCCTGATCGATTTCCAGGACGATTCCAGGCGCAAGATCGTGGCAGACGACCTGCTTGGCCCGCGGGTCGAGACTGATGAAGAGCAGATCGTTCTTGCGGCTGTATGTGATTTTGACCTTCAGTCCTCCCATCGGCCGTAGTATGCGATGGCCGTGACCGTGAACAGGCGACCATCTTCCTCAACATACGCCACACGGACCCTTTTCTGGGGATAGAAACGGCCCGCCCATGTGCGATTGAAATCGACCAGCTTCTCTCTCGCCCATCGACCGTTGTGCGCCGCCACAGAGAAGCCCGACTGAAGGGTGGCGCGAATCTCGTCCTCCGCGATGCCACGGATGGACATACGGGCGCGAGTGTGAGGGTCGATGCGGATCTCCAATTTCAACTCCAGTAGTTCCGGTCAAGACCCCGATACTGGACCGCTTCCGCGACGTGCTTGGCTTGAATCTGCTCCTGGCCGGAGATGTCGGCGATGGTCCGGGCCACCTTCAGAATCCGGTCATGCGCTCTGGCCGACAGGCCCAGCCGCCGGACGGCCGTTTCCAGCGTCCGCTCTCCCGCTTCATCCAGCGGACAAAGCGCCCGCAGCCGCGAAGCCGGGATCAGAGCATTGATGAACCCGCGCTGCTGCTGGATCCGTCTCGCCGCAAGCACCCGCGCCCGCATTTCCGCCGAACTGGCCCCGGCTCGTTGCCCGCGCAGTTCCTGAAACGGGACCGCCGGGACTTCGATGTGGAGGTCAATCCGATCGAGTAGCGGCACGCTGATCCTGCCCAGTTAACGCTGGATCAGCGCGCCCGTGCAGCGGCATTCCCGCGACGGATCGCCCAGGTATCCGCACGGACATCCGTGCAGGTTTCAACTGCTACATGAACGTGAAGCGCGAGTGCCGGCCCTTTGGTATCAGATCCCTGCCGGCGACCGAGTCGAATCGACGCCGGTTCCCGGCGGGCTGCATCACGAAGATCGGCTTGAGAAGGAGGGCGCGTCGCGTATGACGGATTATTCGCGGTCCACACCTCAGAAAGTCCACAGCAGGCTGGAGAAGCCGGTGTGCGCGCGGTAATCCTGAGCAGGCAGGGGATCCTCACCGTAACGGTAGAACTGATATCCGAAGTTCCATCGGAGTTTTTCCGTGATTTTCAACGAGAGGCGTCCGAAAGGCGACTCGAACAGCATCGGGAACTGCTGCGCCGCGGCAAACGCGGGCGAAGCGGGCGATGCGCCAGGCCAGCCGCCACCGGTGTCCTGGGTGCGGCTGTAACCCAGGCTTAGGTTGACTCTTGGGCCGAGCGAGAGATTGGCGGCCAGGTTTCCCGCGCGTAGGTTGGACACCCACAGGCTGCGGCCGCCGGTCACCGGAATGCCGGACGCGAAATAGGCGAGCCAGGAAGCGGTATCGGAATGCAACTTCGAGTATCCGGCCTCAACCGACAGCCAGGCTGACGCCTGCCAAGACCCGTCGAATGTATAGGTCCGTGCCCGCGCGCTGTGCGAGGAGAGTCCAGAGTAGTTGAAGTTGTAAGCACTGCGGGCTGTTGCGGAAAGAGTCAGACTCTTCTTGCGGTACCAAGCTCGCGCGCTCATAGCGTGATAGTCCTTGTCGGCGATTGGGTAGAAGGGCTGGTCCTGACGGCCAAGTTCGCCGTCCATGGCCAGTGTCATCCCAGCTATCGGCTGCAGTCGCATTCCAAACATCCCGGCGTGCACGCGGTTCTCCTGGCGCGTTTCCAGGCGGTCCGTGAAATCACCAAAGCCCTGCTGCTCCACGCTTCTGAACAGCCTCTGAGAGTATTGATAGCCGCCGTGGACTTGAACTCTCTTTGCCAGTTGGTAGCTGGCCTCAGTGGCGTTGGTGAAGTTGCGTACACCCAGGAACTGGAAGTCCACCCTGTAAAAAGCAAGCAACGAGTTGGATATCTCCACATAAGTGGAGTTACCTTCCATGCGGTTGTTGTGGAAGCCGGTGTGGTTGGCCAGCGTGAGCTTCTCAGTGGGGAACAGGCTCCAGGTGAGATGCCCGGTGGCGACCGGCCGCTGTGCGTCCCCGCCTAGCAGAATCTGACGGTTGCGGGCGGAGCCGAGGCGGTCAGATCCAACCGCGGTTTCGTCGAAGGCGAACTGCCTCCGTCCCGCTGAGTAGGTGAACCGGCCGTTTACACCCCACATCGTTCTGCCTTCCTTGAGCAGATTGAGGCGCCAGCCTGGCGTGTTGCCGCTGTAGGGTTCCGTCCTTGAGAAACTGGCGAGGGACGACCGCTCCGCCGGGCTGTTGCCGGCCTGAGGCCCGGCTATTCGGAGCGGTGTCCGCTCCTCATACCGCTCCCAGGACCGGATCCAGTGGACCCGCACCCCGAGTATCCGGAACTCGCTGCCCACGCGGAATTCACGTTGCCTGCGGTCGACATCCACCATCAGCGGGAATTCGTCGTCACGAACATCGAACAGATTCGATGTTGAAAGGGCAGGTCCCTTCTGCGAGTTGTGACTGTAGCCGAAGAAGAACTTGAATCGGGATTGCGGCAGGATCGTCAGGTCGTGGTCCTGGAGGCGTCGCGTGGTATCGATGAAGTGCTGGCCATTGGCGATCGCCAAGGCGGGGTTGAAGTAGTCGCTGGAACGCCACAGCATGTCGTACCGCCACCAGCCGTTCTTCTGCGCGCGCAGGCCGGCCGACTGGTAGGGATCGTTCCTGATCCCCTGGGTCCAGAGTGTTAGTTCGTCAAAATACCGTGCGCGCCCGTCTTTGGAGTTCATCGAGAACCGCGAAGCCAGGAGCCGCAGGCCGTTGCCGTAGTTCACGTCGCTTCGGTACTTGTCCTCGTTGCCGCCAACACTGTACGACCGCACGCCGAGTTCATAGCTTTGCACCAGGTTGTAGTTCTTGAAATCCTCCCCGCGCGCCCGTCCCACAGCCTCGGCCGTAGGCGCCACGGTACGCTGTGCGGATGCGGCCGGCAAGAGACAGGCCAGCAGGCAGAGTGCGCGCCTCATCGCAGGAACCTCGAGTCTCCATTCGATCCGTGGATCCGCACATGGCAGGTGGTGCAGTTGCGGAAGCGAGGGTTGGCCATGTTGTGGGAAGCGGGCGCCGGCTGAATCCCATCACCTTGCCGTCCGAATTCACCCGTTCCGGTGTGGCACTCCAGGCAAAGCGTGAAAACCGCCGGCCGCCTAAGAAGCCTGGCGTTCACCGTCCCGTGCGGCACGTGACACGAAGAGCAGCCGTTCACCCTCACCGCCGTGTGCTCAAAGGCGAAGGGCCCCCTCTTGTCGATGTGGCACTTCAGGCACGGTTCCTCGTTGCCCAGGCCAGGTTCCACCATTTTTGGCCGCTGCCCCGTTGTCCAAGCGGGGGCCTGCGCCCCGTGGGGGTTATGGCAATCGGTGCATTGGATAACGCCTTCGTTGACCCGGTGCTTGACGGGCATCGAGAACTGCGCCCGAACACTGGCGTGACAGCCGTAGCAGAGATCTCTCTGCTCACGGGCCAGCAGGGACTTCACCGACTTCGCCTTGTGAATCGAGTGGCACTGGTTGCAGGCCACTTGCGCGAGAGTGTGCGACGAACGACGAATCTGCATTCGCCCCAGACTCTCCGCGTGGCAACGCAGGCAATTCGCCAGGACCTGGCCGGGCGGCAGAGCCGAAAACGCGACAATCCTGCTCTTGTCGCCCTTTCCCGCAACGTGTTCGCTGCCAGGTCCATGGCAACTCTCGCACCCCGACGCCTCGGGCGCGGACCCGCCTGCCTGCATCGCCTTGGCGTGCGGATTCTTATAGAAATCCATCAGTATGTTCGGATGGCACGTCCGGCAGGCCGGGCTGCCCACGTACTGTGGTGCGGCGGCGGACGTACCAGCCAGCGAGAGAAACAATAGACATACAGGAGACACAATCGTCAGCCGGCCTGTGCGATGCGAGACCCGTAATTCTTGAAGGCGTCCCAATGTTCTCCCCTTCCACGGCAACTTCCCATGCGCGAATGTCCGAAGTCTCGGCCCGGGCGAGGAGTTGCCCGACCGAAGTCCGGCAATTCCTCGCCCAGCGGGAGCCGGACTATGGATAGTCCACGGGGATCGACGTGAAAGCCTCCCCGCCGAAGCGGAGTCCCAACGCCGCGACTGAACCGGCTGGCACGGACAGGCGCGCCAGTCCCCGCTTGCTGGTGACACCAGCCAGGCCAGGCTGATCCCTCAGTGCGAAGGCCTTCCGTTCGTGTGCGGCCAGGTTGAGAGCTACCGTGCCGATTTGCGAGCCGCCGGCGTCGAACACGCTGATCGTCACCGTCACCGATTGACTCTCCGGGTTCACCACCGCCATCGCCGTTGTGAACGCTGTCTCGTCCCAAATCATGTTCGCGACTTGCCTGGAGTCCTCGCTCAGCGGTACCACGGCCTCCTGATCAGATCGTCCTGAGATGGACTGGCGGAAGATCCCGTACCCAGTCACGCCAATTGGCAAAATGACTTCCGCCGACCCCTCTTGGAGGTTCCCGCTGTTTGGCGCTTCGAGGATGACCGTGCCTTTCGCTGGTATCGTGGCCACTTGGTTCGACACAGGCCCCACCCCGATCAGCGGCACGCTCAGGCTTGAGCCGTCCTTGGCATAGAATTCCACTCCAATCGTGGCTGGGACGTCCGTCGTATTTGAGAAATAGAGGGCCGAGTACCAGCCGCCTCCGTATGCAAATTGCGGCAGCACGTAGGACTTCCCAGTCACAGCCGCGCCTCCGGCTTCGGCGACCGTCAGCGAGGTTGTATAGATCAAGTCGCCGGTGTTCGCTCCATTGTTGTTAGCAGCGTTGCCGGCTGCATAGAAAGTCACCGGGCCCGTGCCCGCCGCGGGGGCCGTCCAGTTCACCTCCCAGGAGCTTGATCCGGTGGTGCCAGGAGATGTCCCCGCGGTGGTGTGGGTGACGTATTCGCCCGGAGTCGAACCTGGTGAGAACTGGGTTAGGGTCGAGTTGTCGATGGCGAACGACCCCACTTTATCCAGTTTGTCGGCTCCCATGCGTGCGGTCAACTCGAATCCCCACCTCTGCGCGGCTGGATCGGCCAGGGTCACCCTGACTTTGTATGTCTGTCCAGGAGCATAGGTGCTCCCGTTCGAGAACTCAATCTTGAGACTGCCCGCCCCGGAATTCACAGTACCTTGGTGGCACACCGTGCAGTTGTCGCCCGGAGGCGCTCCTGTCCGGCCCGGAGGTGCGCCGGTGCTGCGGGCGAGCGCAGGTAGCGCCGCCAGTGCGACGAGCGCGATGACATGAAGGCGCCCAGCGCCGTTGGAAATCAGTCGATTGTTCATGGCCCCTCTTCCTCTCTCTGCCGGAATCGAACCCAGGTCTTGGACCGCTTGATTCGTTCCTTTCACGGCTCTCTCACGGTCGTGGCTCCGTTTGGGAGACGAACGGAGCAGCGACCGTGAGTGGTAGTTGAACAGACACAAAGTCATGCGGCAGCAGACCTACGCCGATGGTAGAACCACCTCTGCCGCGGAGTCGTTCGCAGGGTGTAAAAAGAATGTGAAAAACGGTTTGGTTGGCGTTGCGGGTCGCGTTTGGCCTCATCCGGACCGCCCAAGGCGGACCTCCAGGCGAAGCGCACGGCCCGATGCAGCCAGATTCAGCGCATGGCGCCGGGCGCCGGATCCGAGGCTTCGCGCTTCTTCCTCGCCATTGCAGCCAAAGCCGCCTTCGACCACCCGCACATTGCTTCCACATCGGATGCGGACAACCGTGCCTCAGGGTGGAGCATCAGGTACTGGGGTTTCGGCATGCGCCCCCCGCGCACAGCCTGGCACGCAGCCACCGTTCGGGCCATGCGCACGGCGGCGCTGCCGTATCCCCAGTCGGAGAGGTTCATTGCCTCCCGCGCCTCCGTGACGTCCTTGGCCAGCAGCCACGAAACCGGAGCGACGCGGCCGTACCAGGGGATGCGAGTCTCATGCGAGTGGCAGTCCATGCAAGAGCGGCGCAGAATCCTCACCACTGGCGCCGGGACATCCGCATCGGCGGCGACCGCAAATTGCTTGTCAAAGGGAGGCGTTGTGAAGTCGTACGGGGCGGGGGCCAACTGAAGGATCAACAACGCGAGAAACCCGAGCAATGCAATGGACTTCATGCCTCAATCCTTCAGCATCGCGCCATCAACATGGTGTTCAGGTTGTGAAAGTAGAGTAAAAACTCACTCCGCGGGCAGCCTCAGGCGAAATCGTGCGCCGCCAGGCGCCGGATCCAGCCAGAGATCTCCCCCGTGATCGAGGATGGTCTGGCGCGAAAGCGCCAAGCCCAGCCCCAGTCCACTGCGCTTCCCGGCGGTCACAAAGGGCTGAAACAGCCTCTCGCGGATGATCTGCGGTACTCCGGGGCCGGAGTCTTCGATGAGGGCAACCACAGCGCCGCTCTCACGAACGGCGGATATTCGCACTTGGCCCCCCTCTGGCATCATTTCCACCGCGTTGCTGATCAGATTCTGAAAAACCCGCTCTACCCTGGAACGCGCCAAGGCCAATTCAAGGTCCTCCGGGATCTCCACGCTCACCAGCACACGACCGGCTTCGCTGGCCTGCCTGCAATCCTCAACCGCGGCGCGCACGACCTCCGCCAGCCGGCAAGGTTCGCGGTGATCAGATCTCTCACGCGAAACCTGCATCAGGTCCTGAAGCAGTACCTGTATGCGCCGGCTCGACCTGTAAATGTTCGAGGCCAGCCTCTTCACCTGATCCGATGTGAGGCTGGAGTCAACGAGGAGTTCGGCGCCACCGTAGATGGCAGCCAGTGGGTTGCGCAGGTCATGAACAAGAGTTGTGCTGAGACGCCCGATGGTAGAGATGCGCTCCTGCCGGATTAGCTCCTCGCGGGCTTCGCGGAGTGAGACGGACATTGAGTTGAAGGTGTCCGAAAGCCGGCCAATTTCGTCTGGAGCGCCGGCTTTCAGTTTCACCTCGTAATTGCCCTGGGTGATCTGGCGCGCCGCCCTGTCCAACTCGGCGAGCGGGCGCAGGAGTCGCCGTGCCAGCGCGTAGATGAGCAGCAGACCGGTGCAGAGAGTGACAACCCAGATCGCGAAGATGTCGCGCCGCAGACGGTTCAGATGCTGCTGCGCGGCGTCGAACGAACGCGAGATGCGCAATTCCCCCATGGAGATCCCATCGATATCCAACAATGGACGCCGAAGTTCGCGTACGAAGGCTGAGTTGCCTGGCCGAGGGTCACCACTGCTGGCGGCAACCGTCCTGCCCGCCACGATGAACTCGAAGTGCGTCTCGCCGGCCGAGGCCTGAAGGCGGTTCGCCACGCCATTGTCCACGGCATAGCCTGCCACCAGGACATTGATCAGCGCCGGTCCCCTCGCCGTACTAACATAGACCGGCGTCACAACGGCCTGGAACAGCTTTCCGCCGAGGACCTGAAAACCCGTGGACTGGGCGGGAAAACGCGCTGCCGCACTCCGCACAAGCGGCAGTTCCTTTGCTGCGGGCTTCGGGACACGCCCGAGCGAGGCAATTACTTCCCCGCGGGGATCGCAGACCAGAAAAATAGCGTCTTCGCGCGCCAGCGGACTCCAGATCTCGCCGGCCGAGTCGCGGATCGTAGCTGCGTCGCCGGTGGAGAATGCGGCCCGTACGTCGGGCATGCGGCTGAGGATCAGGCTGATGGACGACAGCATCTCGGCGCGCGCTCGCCAGAGAGCGTCATAGGCGCGGAATCCGTTCTGAACCTCTACTTCCAAGCTCAGCGTGGTCAGGCGGCTGGCGCGGTCCTGTACAATCCAGCCCGTCACGGCGAACAACACGGTGATGGCCAGAGAGGTGGACAGCAGCAACTTGCGCAGCAACGAACTTCCCCTGAACAGAACCGCACTTGCGCCTTTCTCCATGGATCACTTTCTCGGCGCCGGATACGCGCGGTTGTTCTCATTCTCAGAACCGTAGTCGGCGCCGTATTTATTCCTGTGGGGTAAGGGCAGGTAACCGGCCTCGGAGATGCGCAGCAAGCCCAAATCCAAGGGGCCTCCGCCAAGCGCCACCTGCCGCTGCAGAGCATTCAATGTCTCCGGCGCGGCGCGCTCGTGGAAGACATTCAGCGTGTATTCCCCCGCCGGAACGTCCGCGATCTCGAAGTTGCCCGCCGCCGCCGTGGTGGCGAACCAGGGGCCCGCCACTACCACGATGACAGCCGACATCGACGAATGAATATTGCAGAAGACGCGCACAATCCCCGGCCGGTCGAACTTGACGCTGCGCGTCGTCCCGGGCGGATACAGCCCGAGGTCAAAGACCCTGCCGTCGTAACTGGAAAAAGCGTTGTGGAAAATGGGATCGTAGTTGGGAAACGCGACGCTGGCGCCCACCTCCACGGCGAGAATGTGCGGTGAAAACGTCTTGTTCTTCTGTACCATCGTGGCGGAGGCGACACGCGGCGTCAGAGCGGATTCCCGGCCCTCCGCCGGGGCCAGCCAAAGGACCACGCCCGAATAGTCGCGCCGCTTGGTTACGCTCGACTCGCGCGAGTTCTCCAGTTGCACGCGGCCCTTCACCGTCGCGGCTTGCAGTGCGCTGGCCAGCAGGGCGCTAAAACAAATACGCCAGAGCAAGGTCATAGTGAATTACCCTTCGAATACCCGTCCCGATGTAGGTGGTCCTGATGCGGGCGCCCTCGAACGACAGGATCACGTTGGGAGCCACGCGGTACATCACATTAGACCCGTAGACCAGGTTCTTTGCGATGCGGCCGGGCAGCAGGTCGGCGTTGCGGTCATCCTGCTGGCCCGTAAATGCATGGAAGGAAAGCCGGGATGCCGGCCGCCAAGCCAGTTGGCCGTAGCCTCCGCGAGTCCGCACGGCGCGCGGATCGCCTCCAACAAAGACGAAGCCTTGCCGCAACGCGCCCAGTGGCGCGATGTTCTGCCCGCTGAAGAACAGGCCCGAGAAATCCAGCTTCTCGAATGGCTTGAACATCCAGTCAATCGAGTAGATCCTCGACGGAACAGCGTAGCCGTACACGCGGCTCGTGCTGAGGTGGAAACCTGGTGCGATCTCCAGCCGCCCTGCTCCACCCATCTTCTTCCAAAGCTCGAAGCGGGCCTGATAGCCTGGCCGGGCAGGGGCCACAGCGGCGGCGTATTCGTCCGGCACCGCCGTGCGGGACTCGCTCGTCTGAAACAGCGCAGCCTGCGCCCTCAGCCCCGCGGACTCGCCCAACGAGAAACGGCGTTCCAAGCGCACCTGCGGCTGCCATAGCCATGGATTGCCTGCCCCTGTTAGAGGCGATACCCCTACCTGCGAGATCGATTCGGGCTCGCGGGGGGAGATCAGCGGTTTGTCCTGGCCCGCCATGATTGTCGTGTTCTTCCAATCCACTTGAACCGTTGCCGTCCGGATGCGCAACAGATGATTAAGCGAGGAGTCGGAACCGGCCCAGAAATCGGTATAAAGCGAACCCGACACGTTGCCGCCCCCCGGCACGGTGGGACCTTGAAAGCGGAACCCGACAATGCTCTGCCGGAAGCCGCCGCCTCCATTGGCCGGCGAGCGCGCGAGTGAAGCCGTGGTCGGGTATTGCGACGCTCCATTGCCCTTCGTGTTGGAGAACGCATTGAACAGCGCCATCCCCGTGACGGAGAGGGGGAATCGCGACGACGCTTCCACTTTTGTCTGCGCGAGTTCTGCTGTGCGCGACTCCTGCACCTCGACACGCTCCTCAAGCACTTGCGCTGCCGCCTTCGGCGCCGCGGGCGGGTTTTGACCGCCCAGTTCGCGGCGCAACTGCTGGAGTTCGTCCCGCAGTTCCCGGTTCTCCCGCTCCAGCCGGTCCAGGCGGTCGAGGATGGCCTTGACTTGTTCCTGTGCGGACAATGACGGCGCCAGGCAGAAGACGCAAATGAGAAGAACTCTAGGTGACATGAATCAGTCTCTCCAACGTCCGACGCACCTCGGCTGGCGAGTATGGCTTGGTGAAGAAGGCATCGGCCCCGAGATCCAGGACGCGACGCGGCGTGCAGGGATCCGTGTCCCCACTGATGACGATGATTACGGGCCGGCCGTCTTGTGGCCGCTCGCGGATTTGCTGGATCAGGTCAAAGCCGCTCAGTCCAGGCAGATGCAGGTCCGTGATAACGACCGAAGCGGGACGACCAGCGAGCAGGACAAGCGCTTCCTCCGCGGTCGGCGCCGTGCGCACGTCGTGGCCGGCCAACGATCCCAGCGCGATTTCCAGCGTCGTCGCGCACGTTTCAGTGTCCTCGACAATCAGTATCAACGATTCCGGGCGATCGGCCGAGGAAGTCATCAGGCGAGAAACCGGTACCCCACGCCGTGAATCGTCACGAAATGACGTGGCGCGTTCGGCTCCATTTCCAATTTCTGGCGCAGGCGAACGACATGAGCGTCAACCGTGCGCGTGTTCGGGAACGACTCGTAGCCCCACACTGAGTTCAGAATCATGTCACGCGTCAGAGCACGGTCGGGATTCTGCAGGAAGAAGGTCAACAGGTTGAACTCGGCGCGCGTGAATTTCACGTCACCGCCTCGCCGCCGGACGGTGCGCCGTTCCAGGTCCACCTCCACGTCGGCAAAAGTCAAAACACGCGCAAGGTCAGGCGCGCTGCGCCTCAGCACGGCGCGAATCCGGGCCAGAAGTTCGCGCGTGCCGAACGGCTTGACGATATAGTCATCGGCGCCCATCTCCAGCAGAAGCACCTTGTCGATCTCCTCGCCCACGGCGCTCAGCACGATGATCGGCGTCTTGATGCCCGCCGCGCGGAGGTTCTTGCAGACATCCACGCCGCTCATGCCCGGCATCCGCAGGTCCGCCAGTACCAGGTCTGGTCTCGAACGGATGGCCTCTTCATATCCCTGCTTGCCGTCGCCCGCCAGCGTGGAGCGAAACCCCTCGTTCTCCAGCAGCAGGCCGATTGTATCCCGCAGGTTTTCGTCGTCATCGATGACCAGGATGTGTTGCATGTCCAGATTCAGGAATAGCTTGATTGTAAACCCGCCCTATGCGGAGCCGGGGCCTCGCCTGCCCGAGTCCCCCGGATTTCACATTCTTTTTACAGCGATGGAACAACCGCGCCGGTGTCCGGGGCTAGCATCAGGGAATGCCGCAACCATCCAACGGAGGGATCCGATGAAACGTAGATTTGCCTGGGGTGCAGCCGCACTCCTTATGACAATGGGACTGGCTTCAGCTCGCAGCACAGGCCCGGGGGGCCGTTTCACCGGCGCTCCCGGCGATAGTCCGATTGCCTGCACGCAGTGCCATACCGGCGCTGCCCTCAACTCAGGCAAGGGCAGTGTCCGCATCGTCTTTCCAGGCGGCGGGCAGTATCAACCCGGCGCCACCTATCGCGTAAAAGTTGCAGTGCGCGATCCGGACCAGCAGCGTTGGGGCTTCCAGTTGACCGCCCGGCTTGCTTCCAACGCCGCTGTCGCACAGGCCGGCGATCTCCGGCCCACCGGCGACTTCACCCGCGCGATCTGCCAGGACGCCACCAATAAGCCCTGCACTGACGCCAATCCAATCCAGTTCATCATGCATAATGCTGCCGGCACGCGGAGCGGCACCCCGAACGGCGTCGACTTCGAGTTCGACTGGACCGCCCCGGCCGCCGGCTCTGGCCAGATCACCTTCTACGCCGCCGGCAACGCGGCAAATGGCAACGGCAACAACCAGGGCGACTTCATTTACACCACAAATCTGTCGGTTGATGAAGCTCCTCCCAGACCCGCCCTCGCTGTCCCGCCCACTGCCTACGAAGTCCGCCACCTCGTCTCCGATTTGTCCGGCTGGGCTAGCCACGTTGATCCCAAACTGGCGAATCCCTGGGGCATCTCATTGAGTCCAACGTCCGCCTTTTGGGTCTCCAACGCTGGAACGGGGACCAGCACCCTCTACAACACCGCGGGCGAACTCTTTCCCGTGGGTAATCAAACGGTTGTCCGCATCCCGGCCGGTGACGGCCGCATGGGCCCGTCCAAACCTACAGGTCAGATTTGGAACGGCACTCCAGGGTTCGAACTTGCCCCGGGCAGGCCCGCGGCGTTCATCTTCGCGACAGAGGGCGGTGCGATCTCCGCGTGGAATCGCAACGTTGACCCCACCAACGCCATTGTCGTCATCGACGATCCGAGCGCCAGATTCAAGGGCATGGCCATGGGCGTCGCCTCCGACGGCCCCATGCTCTACCTTGCGAACTTCCGTGCCGGCACGATCGACGTCTTCGACTACGCCTTCAAGTCAGTCATGACCGCCGGCGGCTTCCGCGACCCCGGTCTGCCGGCCGGCTACGCGCCATTCAACATCCAACGCTTCGGCAAGAGCCTCTATGTGGCCTATGCCAAACAGGACGCGTCCATGACCGGCGACGTGCCTGGCGATGGGAACGGCTTCGTCAGCGTCTTCGACCTTGAGGGCAACTTCAGCCGGAGGTTGGTCAGCAACGGGGCATTGAACTCGCCATGGGGAATGGCCATCGCACCATCCTTCTTCGGCGACTACAGCAACACGCTCCTGGTGGGGAATTTCGGTGACGGCCGCATCAACGTTTTCGACCTCACCACCGGCATGAACGTCGGCATGCTGAGGTACAAGGACGGCAACCCAATAGGCCTTGAAGGTCTCTGGGGACTGGCCTTCGGCAACGGGGGCAGCGGCGGCAACGCGAACACGCTCTACTTCACGGCCGGTGTCTCAGGCGGCGGCGCCAAGGAAGACCATGGCGTGTTTGGCAGCGTTTCGGTGGGCCAGTAGGTCTCACCGATCGTGGGAGACAGGGGCCGGCTCCGCGCCGGTCCCTTTTCCTTTTTGTGCCGGACTGGTCGGACACCTTAATGGTGAACGGCAGCGTTGATGGCGGGCTGTTCGCCGCATTGACCCCGTAGCGTCCGACAACTCGATCAGCTTCACATCTTGCAGCTTGCAGAGCCCGTTACGGCGGTGTTGGCTGCTATCCTGGCCCAAT
>CAZLDN010000097.1:0-19975 GCA_964558355.1 uncultured Candidatus Solibacter sp. | reverse complement strand
GGGCGAGACTGTATAATGAGTAGTGCTGCTCGTCGCGGTCGTGTGCCCATTTGTGCACACACCGCTATAGATGTGCAGTCCTGACCAAATCGCATGTTCGATACGTTGAGCGACAAGCTGCAACGGGTCTTTAAGACCCTGCGCGGCGAAGGGAAGTTGACGGCCGAGAATATGGAGGCCGCCTTGAAGGAGATCCGCGTGGCTCTCCTCGAGGCCGACGTCCATTTCAAGGTCGTGAAGACGTTTATCGAAAACGTCCGGCAGAAGTCGATGGGGCAGGAAGTTCTGACGGCGTTCAGCCCGGCGCAGCAGGTTACCAAGATCGTCAAGGACGAGATGATCGCCATGCTGGGGACCCACACGTCCCGATTGCGGACGGCGAATATGCCTCCGACCGTGGTGATGGTGGTCGGGTTGCAAGGTTCAGGCAAGACGACTTCGACCGGCAAGCTGGCTAAGTACCTCTCGAAGAACGGCCACAGGCCGCTGGTGGTTTCAGTGGACGTCTATCGTCCGGCGGCGCGGCATCAGTTGGCGGTGGTGGCGAAAGAGATTGGCCTTCCGGTTTACGAAGGGTTGCCGGAAGAGACGACGCCGGCGGAGTTGGCGCGCGGGGCGAAGCGGGAAGCGCAGCAGGCGGGCCGGGATATGATCCTGGTGGATACGGCCGGGCGGTTGCATATCGACGACGATTTGATGGTCGAGTTGCAGCAATTGAAAGAACAGCTTGCGCCGACCGAGATCCTGTTCGTGGCCGATGCAATGACGGGCCAGGACGCGGTGAAGTCGGCCGCTGAGTTTCACAAACGGCTGGGGATCACGGGCGTGATCCTGACCAAGATGGACGGCGACGCGCGAGGCGGCGCGGCGTTGTCGATTAGGCAGATCACGGGCCAGCCGTTGAAGTTTGTGGGCACGGGCGAGAAGTTCGATGCCTTGGAAGCGTTCCATCCCGACCGGGTGGCGTCGCGGATTCTGGGGATGGGCGATGTTCTGGGTTTCATCGAGAAGATGGAAGAGAACATCGACCGCAAGTCGGCCGAGGAGATGCAGCGGAAGCTGATCACGGACGATTTTACGTTGGAGGATTTCAGGGACCAGTTGAAGCAGTTGCGGAAACTGGGACCGCTGGAGTCGTTGCTTGGGATGATGCCGCAGGTGGGCATGTTGAAGGAATTGAAGAACGTCAAGGTGGACGAGAAGGAGATCACGCGGGTGGTGGCGATCGTGGATTCGATGACGCCGAAAGAGCGGGCCAACCACATGCTGATCAACGGATCGAGGCGGCGGCGGATTGCGAAGGGGAGCGGGACATCGGTTCAGGAGATCAACAGTCTGCTGAAGCAGTATGGCCAGACGCGCAAGATGATGAAGTCAGTCTCCGGCGGGTTGCTGGGAGGCAAAAAAGGCAAGTTTAAGCTGCCGTTTGGGATGCCGTTTTGACGGCGAGGACGGGACGGCGGGCAAGCGATTTAAGTACTTAGGAGACGGAAGACCAATGTTGATGATTCGTTTGGCGCGGTTTGGCGCGAAGAAGAAACCGACCTACCGCGTGGTTGTGATCGAGAAAGACCGGGCCCGGGACAGCAAGGCCGTTGAAGTCGTGGGCCACTACAATCCGGTGACGAAGCCGACTGTGGTGAGCTTGCAGCACGACCGGATCGAGCACTGGGTGAAGAACGGCGCGCAGATGTCGGTTACGGTGAAGCGGCTGGTGAAGAGTAATCCTAAGCCGGTGGAGCAGGCGGCGGTTTAGTTTTAGGAAGCCGAACTCTGCGTATGCGGTTTGGTGGAGGCTGGGGGAGCTGGCGGCGGCGGCGGCGGGCTGAAGCCCTTCGCAGGCTGAAGCCTGCCCCACAAGGCCGCGGGCTCAGGATTGGGATTGTGGTGATAGGATCGAGGCAGGACAGGAGGTCCAGGGATGGCGAGCATCAAGGAACTTGTTGAAGAAATTGCGAAAGCCCTAGTTGACATCCCGGAAGATGTGAAGGTTCGCGAAGTGGAAGGCGAGCAGACCACAGTGCTTGAACTCCGGGTGGCTCCGAGCGACCTGGGCAAGGTGATCGGCAAGCAGGGGCGGACGGCCCGCTCCATTCGCACCCTCCTGGGCGCCGCGGGCATGAAACTGAAGCGGCGCTTCTCACTCGAGATTTTGGAGTAGTGAGCCAAGCGGAAGACGGGAACGACTGGGCTGGAGCCGGGCCGACGGAGCAGGTTCGCGGTTTACAGGGCGAGCCGTCAGGCGCGGTGAATCAGGTTGTCCCGGAAGACTGGGCCGTCATTGGCCGGCTGGGCCACGCGCGCGGATTGCGGGGCGAGTTGCTGGGCAGGGCGAACCACAAAGCGGAGCATTACCTTTGGGTAAAGCAGGTCCGGTTGCGGCTGGCAGGGGGGGCGCTGGCCGGAGAGGGGCGGTTGTTCGAGGTCGAGTCGATCCGTGATTACAAAGACGGTTTGATCTATAAGTTCCGGGAGATCGGGACGCGGACCGAGGCTGAAGCAGTGGAGCAGGCCGAGGTTCTGGTGAAGGAAAGCGGCCGTCCGGAACTGGAAGCCGGCGCATATTATCTGTCGGATCTGCTGGGTTGCCGGGTGACGGAACGGGCGACGGGCCGGGAGATCGGCGAAGTCGTGGCATGGCAGGAGTTTGGCGGGCCGATGGCGCTGGAAGTGAAGCCGACGTCAGGCGAAGTGATTTTGATACCGCTGGCGCGGGCGATCTGCGTGGAGATCGACACGGCGGCGAAGAGGATCGTGATTGATCCGCCGGAAGGTTTGCTGGAACTGAACGAGGGAGGGTCGCAGGAATGAAGTTTCACCTGTTGACGATCTTCCCGGAGTTCTTTGAAGGTCCGATGGACCATGGCGTAGTGGCGCGGGCGGCGCAGCGTGGATTGTTGGAGATTCAGGTTCATAACCTGCGGGAGTGGACCCACGATTTCCACAAGAGCGTGGACGACCGGCCGTTTGGCGGCGGCGAAGGAATGGTGATGAAGCCGCAGCCGCTGTTCGAGGCGGTGGAGGCGATCCTGCCGGAGCGGGACCGGACGCGGCAGCGGGTGGCGCTGATGTCGGCGCAGGGACCGCTGTTCGGGCAGGCGAAGGCGCGCGAGCTGGCTGGATTTGAAGAGGTATTGCTGATCTGCGGGCGCTATGAAGGCGTCGATGAGCGGGTGAGCGAGTATCTGGCCGATGAGGAGATCTCGATCGGCGACTACGTTTTGAGCGGCGGCGAGTTGGCCGCGGCCGTGGTGGTGGATACGGTGGCCCGGTTGTTGCCGGGTGTACTGGGCAACGAGGATTCGGCGTTGAAGGAGTCGTTTTCAGAAGAAGAAGACGGCGGTGCGCCGATATTGGATTGTCCGCACTACACGCGGCCGGCGGAATTTCGCGGCTGGCGCGTACCGGAAGTGCTGTTGGGCGGAAATCATGCAGAGATCCGCAAGTGGCGCCGGGAGGCGGCGATGGAGAAAACGAAGCGGTTGCGGTCCGATTTACTCCCCCTGGAGAAGGGGTGGCAGGTGACGGAAGAGCCGCGGACAGTTGATAATAAGAAGGGAACAGAATCATGATCAGCCCATACCTGGCGAAAGTCATCAACAAGAACAAGCGCGACGACCTGGCCGAGTTCGAGATCGGCGATACGATCCGCGTGCATGTGAAGATCAGAGAAGGCGACAAGGAGCGGTTGCAGGCGTTTGAAGGCACGGTTCTGGCGCGCAAGAACACGGGGATGGGCGAGACGATCACGGTCCGCAAGATCAGCTTCGGGACGGGTGTTGAGCGCATATTCCCGCTGAACGCGCCAGTGGTGGATCACATCGACGTGGTGCGGACGGGCAAGGTGAGGCGTTCAAAGCTGTACTATCTGCGCGCGCTGCGCGGCAAGGCCGCACGTTTGAAAGAACGCGTGGTCGAAAGAAGCGCGAAGAAATAAGACCGGGGACGGGTCCAACGTCCGACACGGCCGCAATGCGCTGCACGCTCCGCCGGGAGGAAGAACTCAGGCGGGAGGGGTATGCGCGCGTGGCCGGGGCGGATGAAGCGGGGCGGGGCTCGTTGTTTGGACATGTCTACGCGGCGGCGGTGATCCTGGATGCTGACAATCCGGTGGATGGTCTGGCGGACAGCAAAACATTGACGGCCGCGAGGCGCGGGGCATTGGCGGGGGAGATCCGGAAGCGGGCCGCGGGCTGGGCGGTGGCGTGGGCGGACGCAAGCGAGATCGACGATATCAACATTTATCAGGCATCGCGGCTGGCGATTAGGCGGGCGGTGGAGATGCTGGATCCGCCGGCGGTGTATCTGTTGATCGACGCGTTGACGGTGGATGTCGATTTGCCGCAGGAGGGGATTATCAAGGGCGACGCAAAGGTGGCATCGATCGCGGCGGCGTCGATATTGGCGAAAGTGGCGCGGGACGAGTGGGTGGAGCAGGCCGACGCGGAGTATCCGGGGTATGGGTTGGCGCGTCACAAGGGGTATGCGACGCCTGAACACAAGGAAGCGCTCGAGCGGTTGGGACCGACACCACTCCACCGGCGGAGCTATGCGCCGGTGAGGGCTGCGATGCAGGGGAGGCTGGGATGACGCCTCCAGGCCAGAACCCGGAAGTGCGGAGCGAGGCTCCGGATGCAGCGGCGGCGCGTGACGGGATGACGGGTAAACCGGAGCAGCCGGGACGCAAGGCGTCATGGATGGAGAAGGCGGCGGCGGTGGTCTACTGCGTGTTCTGCATCGAGATCGGGCTGTTTCTGCTGGTGTATCCGTGGATGCGGAGTTGGGAGCAGAACTATCTGATTCAAATGCAGCCGGCGCTGACGGGGTTTCTGACGAGCGTGCAGTTCCGCGGCGCGGTGAGCGGGTTGGGGATCCTGAATCTCTTTGCGGCGGTGAGCGAGATCCTGGCGTTACGACGCTATTCGTCGCGGTAGGCGCGGACGCAGTGCGAGTCCGCCGCCACGAGCCTTTTCGACGCGAACGGAACCACCTGGGGGGATTCCATTCGCCAGGACCAAACGGGCCAAGGGCTGCATTAGCCGGTGATGGAGTGTGCGTTTGAGTTCGCGGGCGCCGGAGCGGGGGTCGGTCCCTTCACGGATGAGCATTTCCCGAGCCTCATTGGAGATTTCAATATTGAAGGCGCGGGGACCGAGGCGGGCGGCGATGTGGCTTTCCAGGATTTCGAGTTGGCGGTCGAAGATGGCGGCGATGCCTGCTTGGGTGAGGGGCTGGTAGACGACGGAGTAGTCGATGCGGTTGACGAATTCGGGGGCGAAGCGGCGGCGGACGGCGTTGAGGCCGGCGCGTTCAAGGCGGGTCCGGACCTGTTTGGGGTCTTCGTCGAGGGAACGGGCAAAGCCGAAGCCGCCAGCGCGGGCCTTGCCGATGTCGCGGGCGCCGGCGTTGCTGGTCATAAAGATGAGGCTGCGTTCGAAGTTGACCGAGGCACCGTCGCCGAGGCGCATGGAGGCCTTATCGAGAACTCCGAGCAGGATGCGGCCGAGCGAGGGAGCGGACTTCTCGATTTCGTCGAACAGGACGATGCTGAGGCCGCAGCGTTCGCTGGTGGAAGCGGCGAGCTTCTGCTGGGTGATCATGGGCTGGGTCTCACGGTGGCCGAGGTAGCCGGGAGGCGCGCCGATGAGTTTGGCGACCTCGTGTTCCATTTGGAACTCGCCGCAGTCGATGCGGAGGAGGTTGGCGGAACTGCCGTGGAGAACTTCGGCGAGGGCCTCGACAGTGTGGGTCTTGCCGGTTCCGGTAGGACCAAGCAGGAGGAAGATGCCGCTAGGGCGTCCGGGCGGAGCGAGGCCCGCCTGAAAGATCTCGACGCAAGGAGCGATGGCGTCGATAGCCTCGTCCTGTCCGATGATACGGCGGCGAAGCTCCGCGCCGAGGTCCAGCCGCTTGTTTAGGTCGCCGCCGCGGTTGGCGGGGCGGATTTCAGTGATTCGCATAGTAACGGGACTCTTCCCCCGCAGAGATTATAGACATGGGGGACGAGGAAGAAGGGGCGCGAGAGGGGGCGGGAAGGGCGAGTTTTGAAAAATTAATGTTGCGGTTAAGTGGTTAGGAATGAGTGGATTGCGTGGGCGATGGAGGCGCAGGCGGAGCCATCGCCGAAAGGGTTGTGAACGCGGGTGCGGGAAAGGTAAGTTTCGGGGTTGTCGAGCAGGGTAAAGACCTCGGAGCGGATGCGGGCCGGGTCAGTGCCGACCAGGACGGCGGTGCCGGCTTCGACGGCTTCCTGGCGTTCGGTCTTGTCGCGCATGACGAGAACGGGCTTGCCGAGCGATGGGGCTTCTTCCTGGATGCCGCCGGAATCGGTGAGCAGGATAGAGGCGCGGCTCATGAGGTCGACGAAAGGAACATAGTCCAGAGGCTCGATCAGCGAGATGCCATCCACGCCGGCGAGGCGGCGGTTGACGACGGCGCGGACGTTGGGGTTGGGGTGGACGGGGTAGATGACCTGAACGTCGCCGCGGGCGGCGATATCGAGCAGGGCGGAGCAGATGCGTTCGAAGCCATCGCCGAAGCTCTCGCGGCGGTGGGCGGTGACGAGGATGAGGTGTTGGCGCTGGGGGATGGGGCCGGTGTAGCCCTGAAGTAGGCCTTGGCTGAGTTGATCGCGGACCCAGAGCAGGGCGTCGATGCCGGTGTTGCCGGTGACGAGTATACGGTCCGGGGGGACTGACTCGGCGGCGAGGCGGGCGGCGGACTGGGGTGTAGGGGCGAAGTGGAGCGTGGCGAGGCGGGTGGTGAGGACGCGATTAAGTTCCTCGGGGAAGGGTTCGGCGATGTCGCCGGTTCGCAGGCCGGCTTCGACGTGGCCGACGGGGATGCGGCGGTAAAAGGCGGCGAGGGCGCCGGCGAAAGTGGTGGTGGTGTCGCCCTGAACGATGAGGAAATCGGGCTTGGACGATTCGAGGACGGGGTCGAGGCCATCGATGATGCGCGAGGTAAGGCTGGCCAGGGTCTGGTTGGCCGTCATGACGCCGAGGTCGATGCCAGGCTGGACGGAGAAAGCGGCGAGGGCGTTGTCGAGGAGGCCGCGATGCTGGCCGGTGACGCAGACGGTGACCTTAAAGAGAGCCGGTTGAAGGCGCAGCGTGCGGACGAGCGGACAGAGTTTGATGGCTTCGGGGCGGGTGCCGAAGACAACAAGGATGTGATGGGGAGTCGGCATCGGATCGGAAGGCCGGGACGCGGACAGGGGGATGAGGCCTGGGGGCGGCTACTTGTGACGGTAGGTGATGCGGCCTTTGGTCAGATCGTAGGGCGACATCTCGATGGTGACGCGGTCGCCAGCCAAAACACGGATGCGGTTACGGCGGAGTTTGCCGGCCAGATGGGCTAGGATGGTCCGCTCCCCATCCAACTGGACACTGAACAGGCCGCTGGGGAATTTCTCAACAACGACGCCAGTCACCTCAATGCAATCTTCCTTACTCATCGTCCTCCCTGTTTCAATCGCCGGACGCCATCCTCACAAATTTGATGGGCCGACATCCTGAGTATATCCGAAAGAAAGGAGATGAAGGGCCGATAAGGAGCAGCAGGAACGGAGAGCATGGCGAAGGACCTCATCTCGCTGAGAGACTCACTGACGCAGTACGAGAAGCAGGATGAACTGCTTAAGACGGCGCTGACCTGCTATGGCGCAGCGCTTGGCGACGTGGAGCGGCATGTCTTCCATCTCTATCCGGAGAAGCTTGGCATCGCGCCTCCGTCGTTTCGTGAGGAGAGGAAGCGGCTGGATGGGACGGTGAGCGCCGAGCAACTGGCCACAGTCAAGCGGCGGCTGACAGAGGAACTCACCGATGCGTCGGCGCGGCTGGAAGCGCAGATGGCGGGGACGGTGGAATTGAGCGAAGTGGTGGCGATGCTGGAGGAGACGGCGACGTCGCTGCGGAGCAAGGGAGAGACGAGGGAGAAGGGATTTGAGGGAGTAGCGGAGTCGTTGAAGTCGGCGGCGCAGTGCCAGTCGGTGGAGGAGTTGAGGGCGCGGTTGCAGAAGGAAGTGGGCAGGATCTCGACGCTGGTCAGCGGGATGAAGCGGGAAAACGAGCAACTGCTGAGCGGGTTGGAACAAGAGATGGGCGACTACCGGCGCAAGTTGGACGAGGCGGAGCGGAAGGCGAACACGGATGCGCTGACCGGGTTGGAGAACCGCCGTGGCCTGGAGGCGCGGGTGCGGAGCTACACCGAGGGCGGCATGCCGTTCACGATCATGATTCTGGATGTGAACCGCTTCAAGCTGGTGAACGACAAGTACGGGCACTTAGCTGGCGACAAGCTATTGGAAGCGTTCAGCCAGAGGTTGCAGGGCGCCTTGGGGCAGGGCGACCATGCGGCAAGGTGGGGTGGGGATGAATTCGTGGTGCTGATGGAGAGCAGTCTGAGGGACGCCATCATCCGGACCCGGCAGATTGAACAGAAGTTGAATGGAACCTATCGCATCGAGGCGGAGCCGGGGACGTTGCGGCTGGACGTATCGGTATCGATCGGGCTGGCGGAAGCGCGGAAAGGCGAGACGGCGGCACAGGTGTTTTCACGGGCCGACGCGCTGCTTTACCGGGAGAAGCAGAAGAGCTGAACGGAGGTTGCCGTCCTGCTAACATCGGGGGGGAGACGAACTCCGTCGTGCGTTTTTACCAAGACAAAGCAGTTCTAATAACAGGTGCGGGCCGGGGGATCGGGAAGCGGTTGGCGTTGGGATTCGCGAGGGCGAAGGCGAAGGTAGGGTTGCTGGCCAGGACGAAGGCGGAACTGGATCTGGCGGATCTGGAGATCGAACATGCGGGCGGGGTGTCGCTGCGGCTGAGGGCGGACGTGCGCGACTACGTGCAGGTGACATCGGCGGTGGAGCGGGTGAGGGACCAGTATGGCGAGATCCACGCGTTGATCTGCGCGGCGGGCGTACAGGGTCCGATCGGGGCGATGGCGGAGAGCAGCCCGAAGGAGTGGGCGGAAGTGGTTGAGGTAAACCTGGTGGGCGCGATGCATGCGTGCCGGGCAGTATTGCCGTCGATGATCGAGCGGCGGCAAGGCAAGATCATTCTGCTGGTTGGGGGCGGGGCGCAGGAGCCGAGGCCGAACTTTTCGGCGTACGCGGCGTCGAAGGCGGCGCTGGTGCGGTTTGCCGAAACGTTGGCCGAAGAGGTGCGGGACTCGAACATACAGGTAAACTGCATGGACCCAGGGCCCACGTACACGAACATGACGGACGAGATCGTTCGTGCGGGAGACGCGGCGGGTTGGCGTGAAGTGCAGATGGCCACCGAGGTTCGGAGCAATGGCGGGACCGCGCCCGACAAACAGCTTCAACTGGCGATGTTCCTGGCTTCGGACCGGTCAAACCACATCAGCGGCCGGCTGATCAGCGTCGAGGACGACTGGAAGAAGTTGGAGAACTCGAACCTGCAACCGAACCTGTTCACGCTGAGGCGAGTGACCAAGAGCGCGGCGGCGCCGGCGGATCAGAAGTCCGGGCGGGCTACTCGTAGCGCAACGCTTCGGTAGGGTTCAGGCGCGAGGCGCGGTTGGCGGGCAGGGTGCCGAAGACGAGACCGACGAGGACGGAGACGCCGAGCGAAGCGGCGATGGCTGCGCCGGAGACGGGGATCCTCACTTCGGGGAAAAAGAGTCCGGCAACCACCGGAACGGCGACGCCGGCAAGCGTACCAAGGACACCGCCGCCGACACTGATGAGCACAGCCTCGAGAATGAACTGCGCCTGGATGTAGCCGCGCGTTGCGCCGACGGCCATGCGGACGCCGATCTCGCGGGTGCGCTCGGTGACGGTAACCAGCATGATGTTCATGATGCCGATGCCGGAAATCACGAGGGCGATGGCGGCGACCAACAACAGGACGATGGTCAGGACGACAGAGATGCTCCTGGCCGTATCGAGGATGGCGGAGAGGTTTTCAACGCGGTAGCGTGCGCCGGGGCGGTGGCGGCTTTCGACGATACGGCGGACTTGTCCGGTGAGGGCGACGACATCGCCGGCGCGGCGGGCCTTGACGTAGAGAGGGTCGATGCGCTCGATGGGCGAGAAGAAGCGCATGACGGAGATGGGCAGAACAAGGGTCTCGCGGGTGAGTTCGGAGAGACCGAAGCTGTCGTTGCGTTCCTTGAAGACGCCGATGACGGTGAACTGGATGCGGTGGATCTTGACGGGCCGGCCGACGGCCGCTTGGGGGCTGCCATAGAGGCGGGTTGCGAGGTCGCTGGTCATCAGGGCGACCTTTGATCGCAGCGACGTGTCGGAAGTATCGATGAAGCGGCCGGCGACGATGACGAGGTCGCGGATGAGGGAGTAGTCGCCGTCGACGCCGAGCAGGGTGACGTCCTGTTCGCGGCCGCCCATGAAAGCGCGGTCGTAGCCGGGTTGGACGCCGGTGGCGGCGACGATGGAGGGGCCGAGTTGTGCGCGGATGGCTTCGACGTCGGCGGACTTGATATAGTCGGCATCGACGGTGCGGCCGGTGACATAGGCGCCTTCGTAGTAAGCGTAGACCATGTTGGAACCGATGGAACTGATCTGATCGAGGATGTACTCGCGCGAGGTGAGCGAGATGGTGACGACGAGGATGACGCTGGCGTTGCCGATGACGAGGCCGAGGGCGGTGAGCAGCGTCCGCAGGCGATTGGAGCGGAGAGCGTCCCAACTGAAACGGAATGCGTCGCGGAAGTCCATGCAGATTTCAGTTTAGCGGGCGGGGTTGTGCGGCGGCGCGGGGGGCGGCGTAAAGCGGCGCGGCGTGAGCGGGCGGCCGCAAGGAGCATGCTCCAGTACTTCATTCATGATGGGCCGAACCGATCCGATGAGGAAGGGCATGAGGGACGTGACGACGACCATGGATACGAAAACTGACGCCGGCGCCGAGTTGGCGAGGATGTTGGTGGACAACGTTCCACAGGGTTTGTACCTTGTCGACCGTGACCGCCGAATTCAGACCTGGAACGCGGCGGCAGAGCGGCTGACGGGATACAAGCGGGAAGAGGTGATCGGCCGGTGCTGCGGGGACGGGATTCTGGAGCATGTAAACGAAGCGGGGGAGCCGATGTGCGGGGAGCGCTGTCCTCTGCTGCTGGCGGCGCAGTTGGGCGTTGAGTGCAGCGCGGAGGTGTATCTGCACCACAAGGCGGGCCATCGGGTTCCAGTGCACGTGCGGGCCGGGCCGATCCGGGACGCGGCGGGCAAGTTGACAGGCATGGCGGAGACGTTCACGGACAACACGGCGCGGCTGGAGTTGCTGGAGCGGGCGAGGTCGCTTGAACGCATGGCGCTGATCGATGGGTTGACCGGGATAGGAAACCGGCGGTACTGCGAACAGGTGGTGAAGCAGCACATAGACAACCTGCACCGGACGAGACTCCATTTGGTTTGATCCTGCTGGACGTGGACAGGTTCAAGCAGGTCAACGACACGTACGGGCATGACTCCGGCGACGAGGTATTGAAGATGGTGGGCCAGTCGCTGTCGTCGAACCTGCGAAGTATTGACTTCGCGGGAAGGTGGGGCGGCGAGGAGTTCATCGTGGTGATCCACAGTGCGGCGGCGGGCGGGAGCGAAAGCGCGGCGAGGCGGTTGCTGACGATGGTGGAGCGGTCGTTTTTGCAGAGGGGCGAAGAACGGCTCAGTGTGACGGTTTCGGCGGGAGCGACACAGGCGCGGCCCGCGGACACAATGGAGAGTTTGTATCAGCGGGCCGACCGGCTGTTGTATCAGGCGAAGATGGCAGGCAGGAACCGGTTCGCGTCCGACCGAGGGGCGGACAGCCCGCCAGCCGATGGGAGCAGCGCTGCGTGTAGCCTGCTAACGGCGCATAAGGCGGATTGATCCATTCGAAGTGGACAGTTCGATGAGCGGACCGCCGTTGCCGAGGCGGCCGTCGAGTTTCGTCTTCGAGATGACGCGGGTGGTGACTTCGAAGTCGGAGGTAATTGAACCGTTGGAGGTCGAGGCCTTGACGTCGGCGCTGATGCCGGCGGGCAGACGGACGTTGACGCTCGAATTCGAGGTGCCGGCGATGATGGGGTTGTTGTTGAACTTCGCCATGGTGAGGTTGATGGAGGAGTTCGAGGTGTCGAGTCTCAGGGAGCGGCCGGGGTCGAGTTCCTCGATGGTGACGTCGATGGAGCCGTTTGAAGTGCCGGCGGAGAAGTTGCCGCGGATGCCTTCGGCGCGGATGCGTCCGTTGGAGGTCTTCAGGATTGCGCCGCCGTTGAATTCGGAGACCTCGATCGAGGCGTTGGAGGTGGTGGCTTCAATGTCGCCGCTGAGATCCCGGAAGCGCATTGCGCCGTTGGATGTCTTCAGGCGGGCGGAACCATCGAGACTCTCGGCGCGGACCGAACCATTTGAAGTCTCAGCGCGCTCGATGGTGATTTTCCTGGGGACGCGGAGGAGGAACTTGGCGCCGCAGTTGCAGTTGCGTTCCATCGGGCGGATGGCGCGAAGGCGGAGATAGGCGGGTTCGGAGACGGCTTCGATCTTCATGTTCTCCATGACCTCCTGCCTGGAGGCGTATTTGGCGCCAGTGACCTCGACCATGTCTTTGTCCCAACCCAGGATCTCGACAGAGCCGTTGAAGCTCTCGATGAACAGGCGGCCGCCTGGGGCGAGCTTGTAGGAGTAGGAGAAGTCCTCCTTGTAGCGGTTGGAATCTCCCCATTCCAGCCCATCGAGGTCGCAACCGGCCAGGGTGACCGCGGCCAGCAGGGCGAACCAGAGTGATGTTCTTCGTCTCATCTTTGAATCTCTCCCATTCTCGGATTGGCGCGGCGGATGGGCGGACGGCGTTGAGCCAACCGGACAGCAGTTGCGCCCTCTGTCGGGTTAAGACGAGAGATGGTTGGCGATTGTTCGCTCTTATGTCTTGTCCATTTACTCAGGATCATTGACGAGGTTCGCAGAGAGCCGGACCGGGGGTCCGGCGCGGGCGAGGGCGCCCGCCCTCCGAACCGGCGATCGAGCGGGCGAGGATAAGCCTCCATGCTAAATTGGGTGAACCATGTCGAGGAAGCTGCTGGCGTTGAACCGAGGCGAGATTGCGATCCGGATCTTCCGTGCCGCCAATGAGTTAGGGCTGAAAACGGTGGCGATCTTCTCGGCCGAGGACAGGTTGAGTCTGCACCGTTTCAAGGCCGATGAAGCGTATCTGGTGGGCGAGGGGATGGGGCCTGTGCAGGCCTATTTGGACATTGACGGGATCGTCGGAATGGCGATGGAGAAGGGCGTCGACCTGATCCATCCGGGTTACGGTTTCCTGAGCGAGAATCCGGCGCTGGCGAGGGCGTGCGCGAAGGCCGGGATCGGGTTTGTGGGGCCGGATGCGTCGATACTGGATTCACTGGGCGACAAGACGTCGGCGCGGAAACTGGCCGAAGCGGCGGGCGTGGCGGTGCTGCCTGGGACCAAGGACGCGGTTTCGAATCTGGACGAAGTAAGGAAGGCCGCCGAGCGGGTGGGTTATCCGTTGATACTCAAAGCGGCGTTTGGCGGTGGCGGGCGAGGCATGAGGGTGGTGCGGAAAGCGGACGAACTGGAGGCGCGTTTTCAGGAAGCTTCGGCCGAGGCGGCGGCGGCGTTTGGCAACGGGGCGGTGTTCATCGAGCGGTATATCCGGCGGGCGCGGCATATCGAAGTTCAGATTTTGGGTGACAGCCACGGCAACCTGGTTCATCTGCATGAGCGCGATTGCTCGGTGCAGAGGCGGCATCAGAAGGTGGTTGAGGTTGCTCCGGCGATCGGGCTGGCGGCGGGGATTCGCGAGGGGTTGTGCGATGCGGCGGTTCGGATCGGAAGGAAGGCGGGGTATGCGAGCGCGGGGACGGTGGAGTTTCTGGTGGATGTGGACTCGGGCGAGTGGTTCTTCATTGAAGTGAATCCGAGGATCCAGGTGGAGCATACCGTCACCGAAGAGGTGACGGGCATTGACATCGTGAGGGCGCAGATTCAGGTGGCGATGGGAGAGCAGTTGCACGGCGAGGTGATGGGGATTCCGCCGCAGGAGCAGATTCGGGTTCAGGGTGCGGCGCTGCAATGCCGCGTGACGACCGAGGATCCGGCGCACGGGTTCCAGCCAGATTACGGCAAGATCACGACCTACCGCAGTCCGGCCGGGTTCGGCATCCGGCTGGATGGCGCGTCGGCGTATGGCGGCGCGGTGATCACGCCCTATTACGATTCCCTGCTGGTGAAGGTGACGGCCCGCGGGCGGAACCTGACCGAGGCTTGCCAGCGCATGGACCGGTGTCTGCGCGAGTTTCGCATTCGCGGGTTGAAGACGAACATCCCGTTCCTCGAAAACGTGGTCGCGCACGCGGACTTCCAGGCCGGCCGCGTCACCACCACATTTATCGAACATACGCCGTCGTTGTTCCGGTTCAAGGCGAAGCAGAACCGGGCGACGCGGCTGTTGAACTATTTGGGCGAAGTGCTGGTGAACGGCAATCCGGAGATGGCGGGGAGGCGCGCGCCGTCTGTCCTGGTGATGCCGCCGGTTCCCCTGCACGAAACGCAGACGCCGCCCAGAGGGACGAAACAACTGCTGGACGAAATGGGCGCGGAGGAGTTTGCCAGGTTTACACGGAACAGCAAGCGCCTTCTGATCACGGATACGACGTTCCGGGATGCACATCAGTCGCTGATGGCGACGCGGATGCGTAGCCACGACATGCTGCGGATCGCCGATTACGTTTCGCACCACCTGGCCGGGCTCTACAGCCTGGAGATGTGGGGCGGGGCGACGTTCGATGTGTCGATGCGGTTCCTGCTCGAAGACCCCTGGGTGCGATTGCAGAAGCTGCGCGCGGCCGTGCCGAACATCTGCTTCCAGATGCTGCTGCGGGCGTCGAACGCGGTCGGGTACACGGCGTATCCGGACAACGTGGTGCGGCGGTTTGTCGAGGTGGCGGCGAAGGAAGGCATCGACATCTTCCGCATCTTCGATTCGCTGAACTGGCTGCCGAACATGAAGGTGGCGATGGAGGCGGTGCGGCGGACGCATGGCGTGTGCGAGGCGGCGGTCTGTTATACGGGCGACATTCTGGACCCGAAGCGCGACAAATACCCGCTGGCTTATTACGTCAAAATGGCCAAGGAATTGGAGCGGATGGGCGCGCATGTGCTGGCGATCAAGGACATGGCCGGGCTGTTGAAGCCGTATGCCGCATACAAGCTGGTGAGGGCTCTGCGAGAGGAGGTCGGGCTGCCGGTCCACTTCCATACGCATGACACGAGCGGGGTGAGCGCGGCGTCGATCCTGAAGGCATGCGACGCGGGCGTGGATGTGGTGGATGGGGCGATTTCGTCGATGTCGGGCAGCACGTCGCAGCCGAACCTCAATTCGATCGTCGCGGCGCTGGCTCACGATGCAAAGCGCGGGACGGGGTTGGATTTCGACGCGTTGAACCGCTGTTCGGACTATTGGGAGGCGGTCAGGGCGAACTACTCGCCGTTCGATACGGCTCCGAGGTCCGGCACGGCCGATGTCTACATCCACGAGATGCCGGGCGGGCAGTATACGAATCTGCGGGAGCAGGCGGAGAAGCTGGGTCTGGGGCCGCGGTGGCCGGAGATCGCGCGGATGTATGCCGACGTGAACCATTTGTTCGGCGACATCGTGAAGGTGACGCCGTCGAGCAAGGTGGTCGGGGACATGGCGCTGTTCCTGATCCAGCACGGCATGACGGTCCATGAGTTCGAAAACCTCCCCTCGGACCACAGCCTGAATATTCCGAATTCGGTGGTCGAGATGTTCGAAGGCGATCTGGGCGAGCCGGAGGGCGGGTGGCCTAGGAAGATCGCCAAGGTGATTTTGAAGGGTGGCAAACCGAAGCGGGGCCGGCCTGGGGCGCGATTGAAGGCGGTCGATTTCGACGAGGCGCGGGCGGCCGTCGAGAAGCGGACCGGACATAAGCCGACAGAGACCGACCTGATGAGCTACCTGATGTACCCCGAGGTCTATGTCAAGTTCGACAAGGCGCGGACGAGTTACGGCGATCTGACGATTCTGCCATCGCCGCCGTTCTTCTATGGAATGAAGGAAGGCGACGAGATCACGGTGGATCTCGAGCCGGGCAAGCGGATTGTCGTCAAATTCCTGGCCGTCAGCGAACCGCATCAGGATGGGACGCGGACGGTGTTCTTCGAATTGAACGGCCAGCCGCGCGAGGTGACCGTCCGCGACCGCAAGTTGAAGGCGGAAATCAAGGCGCATCCGAAGGCCGATCCGGACAAGGCGGGCCACGTGGGCGCGCCGATTCCGGGCGCGGTGACCAGCATCGCCGTCGAACTGAACCAGGAGGTTCAGAAGGGCGACAAGCTGATGGTGATGGAAGCGATGAAGATGCAGACGACGATCTATGCACCGGCGACGGGGAAGGTGACGGAGAAACTGGTCAACGTCGGACAGTCAGTCGAGCCGAAGGATCTGTTGGTGGTGATTTCGGGGTGAACTGTGAGGTGCGCTCGCTCTGGGGGTGCCTGGATTGATTCTATTTGCCTTTGACAGGTGACAGGCAACACCTCCCGGTTGTCATGGCCTCTGGGCAGTACTCAACAACGCAATAGCCGTCCTCGTTGTGTTCCGCGCAGAAGAGGAGTGGATACAGCAGGTTGCCGCACTCATTTCGGATCTCGTTAGAGTCCTTCCCGCGAGGAGGCTGAAGCTGGAAATTTGCACTGATGATCTCCCCGGATGCGCGCTTGTCGTACCAAGTCTTGCACATGCGCCTGAACACCTTATCCACCTGTGGCCGAACGCACCACACGCGGCACCTGGCGCGCTTTGACGAGGGAGAGTGATCCCATAAGACAAAGAACAAGTAGGGCATCTGGTCGAGCGACTCAAGCTTGCCGGAATGCTCCGCCTGGGTCCCCGCCTTGATAACACCATTGAATCGGGGCGTGTCGATTGCTTCCCAGGTGTTTGCAGCCTTCACATCGGAACCATCGATCAGGTCTGAACCCTTCTCCCGTCCTCGGCCTTGGAGGCCTGTCATGATGCTCACGAGGATCTGTGACCAACCTCGCGTATCGCAGGGCACAGGGTGGCCTGTTGCACTGGCGCACGGAACTGCAGAATAGAAGCTGTAGTGGTGCAAGTCAAGGAGTTGCAGAACGCGCTGCTGGGTGTCATTCGTTCTCGGATTCATATTGGCGTACCAGTTCGGACAACCGGACCGACAGGCCGGAGGCGATACGCTGCAGCACGTCGAAGGAAGGATTGGCTTCGCCCCGCTCAATTTCGCCCATGAATGTGCGATCTATTCCGGAGATTGCAGCGAGACCCTCCTGGGAAACTCCCCGTTCGGTCCGCAATCGCCGGATCACTCGTCCAAGGGTCGATGTGGTGTCCGGCATACGGGAAGCATCTCGAAAGCACAGGGCAGAGCGCTACGTGGTATAGTCATCCACGGAGATACTAATCAATGAGACCGGATCCGAATTGGACCCTGTTTGAGGATGCCAAACCATCGGCGGCCTACGCCCCCATTTACGAAGGACTGGCCGAACTTCGCGAGGAATTTCATCGATCGGGCCGCTTGGACGACTCTAACGCAAAACTCGATGAGGTTGCGAAGCTCTTTGCGACGTACTTGGCGGTGAGACTCGGAGACATTTCAGGTTTTCCAGAGCCAGTAACCGCCCCGGGGCCGCACTTCGTCGCGATGTTGCAGGAGTGCTATGCGAAGGCCGCGGAGCTCCCTTACTATAAGTGCGCAAGCGGCATCTCGATCTTTGGGACTGCACCAGCGCTTGTTCTCCGGGACTCCGATGCGAGTCTAGCCGTTCGATTGACACGACTCGTGATGCGGGCCGTTGACGATGCCTTTCTACACCAGGAACTCGGGAGTCCCTACGACGTCCTCAATGAGGCGTTCGGGCATTTCGTTCGCGACAACTTCCGGGGCAACATCGAGGACGCTCAGTATCTGACACCTGCAGAGGTAGTGGATCTGATGGCGACCATTGCTTTGGATGACTTGAATTGCGACGGTCGCCTGGCCGATCCGCAGCCGCTTGTCGTGGCTGACCCATGCTGTGGTGTCGGCTCCTTCCTGGCGACGTTTGCCGCGAAGTACCGGTCTCTGAATCGTGACGACCTCCCAAGCCTAAGGCTCTTTGGACAGGACAAAGTCGAGCGGATGGTCCGGCTGACAACGGTGAATCTGACACTCTTTCGAGTGTTCGACCACTCCGTCTCCATCGGGAATTCTCTCTACAAGGGATCGTCACTAGATGAGTTGAACGGGTCGGTAGACCTGATTCTCACGAATCCGCCGTTTGGAGCCAGGTTTGCCGCAGGCGAGATTGCCTTGATGGCCGGCGACAACACACCATTCTTCTCACTATTGGGGCGCACGAGAGGACCACTTGAATCAGAACTGCTGTTTGTGGACCGGGACTTGAGACTGCTACGAGAAGGCGGGCTTCTCCTGATCGTGGTACCCGATAGCGTGATCTCGGCAAGCGGTATCGCTGCGCTGCTTCGTCATCACTTGCGGGGCACTGCCACACTCCGTGGAGTCATCGAACTGCCGGCTGTCACATTCGCCCAGGCCGGAACCCGCACGAAGACAGCAGTTCTTTACCTGAAGAAGGAACGAGTGACATCGAACGAGCGGAAGCGGGCGTTCATGAGCGTAAGCAGGGACTTGGGCTTCCAAGTAAACAGTAGAAAAGGGGTCCAGATAAAGGTCGATAAGGGGGAGAACGACCTTCCCGCGATCCTGGCTGCATACCAGAGAATGAACGATGATGGCGATTCCGACGAAGCGTCGATCCTGTCTGATTCCCCATCGGCCGTCGCCATTCCGCTAAGTTACCTTCGCGACGCTTGGACGCCAGGACACTACCAAGCCAAGCGGCTTGAAGTCCTCCGCAGCATGACGGATTTCCAGGAGGTACTAAATCCCCAGCTAAAGGACTTGGTCGATTTCGTCGCCGAACACCGACGGGTTGAACAACACCGCCCAGGCGTAGCTTTCTTGAGTGTTCTTCATGTGATCGCTGAAGGCGTCATAGATGTAGAAGCATTGAGAACGTATGCGCCCAAGACGCCGGGTGTGCCGGTCAAGCCGGGAGAGGTCCTGTTGTCTCGCATAAACCCGCGGATTCCACGTGTGCTTGTTGTACCGGACTTTGGCCAGCCCATCTTGTGCTCCAGCGAGTTCGAAGTAATGCGGCCGAAAACGGGTGTTGACCCATACTTGATCGCATTCCTCCTGCTCTCCCAGGCGGCGCAGACGCAGATTCAGAGCCTCACGTCGGGAACCTCCGCCTCTCACAATCGGATCAAGACCAAAGAGCTTGCGCAAGTGTCATTACCGGTTCCTCGAACCGGAAGCGAGGCTGCGAAGAAGTTGAAACGGCAGCTAGCAGACTACAAACAGATAATAGCAGGCCTATTGCAGCACCAACAGAAGCTTGTTGGGTTGAGGCAGACCGAGATGGGCTGGCTGCGTCAGGATTAGTCATCCCTTCCTTGGGAACAGCCGGGCGGTATTGGTTGCCAGAAGGGCTTTGGCGATTTCGAGGGCGTCCGTTTCCGAGCACCAGCCCTGGGCGACCTTTTCGGCCAGGACCATGGCGATGTTCTCGCGGGCCATCACCGAGTGGGCGTAGGTGAGTTCGGCGTAGCGGTAGTCGCCGCCGAAGCCCAGGATTTTCGTGTAGGGCATGGCGTCGAGCATCTCGGAGAGGGCGCGGCGGGCTGTGGCGGGCGACAGGATGTGCGCCCAGCAGAAATCGACGTTCACGTTGGGGAAGATCTTGCCCAGGACCGTGATCTCGTGGATGTAGGGGTAGCCGATGTGGAAGAGGTCGAAGGTCACCTTGGGGTAGAGGTTGAAGATGTTCTGAAGGTGCATGGGGCGGGTGTTTTCGACCCAGCCCGAGTTGCCTGCGTATTCCAGCGAAGCCGATCACTGATTCCAATCTGATGGCGATCAGGAT